>PBBF01000040.1 GCA_002717745.1 Acidobacteriota bacterium | reverse complement strand
TCCGCACTCGGGCAGGCCTCGTCGAGGGGCATTCCGGTTTCGTGCGCCTCGAGATTTTGAAACCAACCGAGGTCGCCATGCATGGACGGTCGATGGGGCGTTCCGCCTACCATGTCGTGCTGACCTATTGGGAGCAGGTGGAAGACTTCGTCGCTTGGACGAACAGTGTCGATTTTAAGACGGCCCACTCAGACCGACCGCCGCCAGAAATGTTCGCAGGTGATAACGTGTTTGAACTGCACGAAGTGATCCAATCAGCTTCCAGCGAGTCCAATTAGTTCAACGTCAAACACTAGGGTTGCGTTACCTGGGATTGAGCCGGCTCCATTAGCGCCGTAGCCGAGGGCAGGTGGAATTACCAATCGCCTCTTTCCACCCACACGCATACCAACCACTCCTTGGTCCCATCCAGCGATCACATAACCCGTACCCAACGTAAAGCTAAATCCTGACCCTCCAGAGGAGGTGTCAAACTGTTGTCCTTTATTTTCCACAGCACTCGAGGAATACAACCAGCCGGTGTAGTGGACAGTCACGGGATCCCCACTAGCCGCCTGATTTCCAGTGCCGACCACGAGATCGGTAGCGCTGAACGAAACGTTAACGGCTGTATACGTTGAGGTGGGCGCAGTCGGGCTGGAAGCAGACTCTGAACTTCCACAATCCGTATAACCACACGCTGAACACAGAAGCACTACGGCAAGCAACCGTGTGAGGCCCACATTCATCATAAATCCTCAGCTACGTCCAATTCTCGATCCTGTATAACCCGGTCTAGCAAGCAGTGTAACCCCTTATGAATGAACTGCCGAAGGAGATGAAGAAGTCCACATTCGCAATGCCATGGCGACTATCTCCTGAAGCCCGCTAAATATTCAACCGCGTTGTCCGTGACTGCATCGATCGTGGACTGCGGGAGGTGAAAGTGATTGGCCACGATTGAAAACGCTAACAGTTCATCATCTCTGGTAGTAACGTACCCTGACAGGGCCCGCACGTTCGAGATGGACCCTGTTTTCGCACGCGCATTATTTTCAGCAAAACTACCCTTCATTCGACGTTCCAACGACGCATCGCGCCCTGCAATGGGCAACGTAGCCTTAAAAGCAGCAGTATGTGTTGGGTCTCGATGCATCCTCTCCAATATCGCGATCAACAAGTCAGTGGTGACATAGTTGTAGCGTGATAGGCCCGAGCCGTCATACTGCACATACGCTTCGGGAGAAATACCCCAGGATGACAGCACCGCCTGAACGGCCTCCCGTCCATCGGCGACATTGCCCCTCCCTCCATTTTGACCGCCAAGAGTTTTCAGAAAGGTTTCAGCATAAAGATTCTGACTAACCTTCATGAGAACTCGACCCGTTTCCGTGAGCGGCGGAGAACGGTGAAGGAGTAATTGTCGGAGTGGCTCATCGTAGCCATCTTGAAGGGAGTCAACGTCGATGGCGGCACCTCGAACAACGATGCCATTCTCGCTCAATGCCGCTCGTAAACTTCGCACGAAAAATTCTGTGGGATTAGGTGCTGATGCTGTTTGCGTAAACGCTTCGGCAGTCACTGGAAGGAACCCGGTAATCTCAAGGACGGACTGGCCAGGAAGGCGAACGAGATTCAAAGTAGCCGAAGTATCCGCAGCGCCGGTTCGAGCTCTGATATCCAACTCAAGACCGCTATACGCAGGACTCACCTCGACGATAATCGGGTCATCCACCGAAGCACCTGGACGAATGTCCAGAGCCACGATGTTCTGATACAGCTGGAGGGAACCAATGGACGCCGCGTACCCATAACCCAAATAATCCCACGCCCAGCCAGCTCCGAGCGTAGCTTCGTCGAACGCGTTATCGTCCCCTATGATCCGGCCCTCGATGTTGCGAATACCAAGCTGCCGCAGTTCCGTCGCCCAGTCACCAAATACCTCCACTGGGTCGGTGTGCAGACGATTAAAGGAGGGGTCTCCATTACTTCGCACAATAAGGTCGCCGCGAAGCGTCCCGTCCTCAATCGGGGCTCCTGTTAATAGTTGGGTCTCATACCGATAGTCCCACCCAAGGTGCTCCGCGGTAGCTGCCAGCGTCACGGCCTTCATATTCGAGGCCGGCATAACCAATTTGGCGGGGTTCAGACGATACAGGTCCTCTTGTCTGTCAAGAGACCGCACCACCACGCTCCACAGCGTGTGATCAAATTGTGGTGCTTCAAAGAGATCGGTGAACTCGCGTTGGAGTCGGACAGCGGCGGACAGCCCTTCCACAGCCGTACCGGTTGTTCCCTCGCGTCCAGGAGTGAGGTCGGGCTCCACGCGAGCGACGGAGGTAACACATCCGGTGCCAATCAAAAGCCCGATCACGGCGAGTGCTACGTTAGCTGTCATGCGAATGAGGAGAAATCTTAATGCCCCCCGAAGTCAATCGCAATATCTGTCAAAATCCGCAGGAAGAGCCACTAACCATCCAGACATCCGGGCCCAGCACATATAGAGTAACGCCCTACTCCACCTGTTTAACCCAATCGCCTGATACCAGTTGTGCCATCGAATAGACGGGCGATAGGATAGGAGGCGATTCTTGGCATCTTTTAAGGGGGCTTCTATGTCCATACGTAGGTTGGCGGCACTCGCAGCTATGTTCGTGTTTCTGACGGGGACGCTCGTCTTACTTAGCCTTGGTAACGCCGAAGCCCAGCGGACGGCTAAGCCCGTTCTACACGGTCGTCATTGGATGGCGATCACGGGCAAACCGTTGGCTGCCACAGCGGGCGCAATGATGTTTCAAAAGGGTGGTAATGCCGTCGACGCCGCGTGCGCAATGCTCGGCGCGACCTCGACGATGTTCGACGCCTTAAGTTGGGGTGGAGAAACGCAAGCGTTAATCTACGACCCAAACCAACAGAAAGTGATCGGCATCAACGCGCTTGGTGTTGCTCCGACGGGCGCAACACCGGAATTCTTCCATGAACATGGAATGGACTTTCCACCCGAAACTGGCCCGCTAGCGGCCGTGACACCAGGAACGCCAGGTGGCCTCATGGTCATGCTCGCCGAGTTTGGCACTCTTAGCCTTAAAGAAGTGCTTGCGCCGGCAATGCAGATGGCCGACGGCTACCCGATCGAAGAAGGGCTAGCTAATAGCCTTGAACGAAGTAAGACCCTGCTCAAGGGATGGAAATATTCCCGAGAGACATTTTTCCCCCACCTGGGAGAGGCACGGGAGGCACCTCGTACAGGAGAAATCTTCCGTCAGCCCTACCTGCACGGCACTCTTCAGAAGCTCGTCGATGCTGAGGCACAGGCACTCGCAGCTGGCCACAGTCGCAAGGAAGCCATCTACGCGGCCTACGACCGCTTTTACAAGGGTGACATCGCCGAAGAGTATGTGCGGGGCTCGCAGGAAGGCGGAGGCCTGCATACCCTTGAGGACCTAGCAAACTGGCAGGTCTATATTGAGGAGCCCGTCAAAACGAATTACAAGGGAATCGACGTCTACAAGCTCAACACTTGGGTTCAGGGTCCGGTCTTGCTTCAGGCTCTCAACATCCTTGAGGATTTCGATTTGAAATCGATGGGTTACAACAGCTCAAAATATATCCACACGGTATATCAGGCTATGAACTTGGCGTACGCTGATCGAGATTTCTATTACGGGGACCCCTACTTCCCGCCAGAGGAACCGGTTAACGGTTTACTGTCCAAGGCATATGCCAAGCAACGAGCTGCACTTATTAATCCTGAGCACAATGACCCGACAATCGGACCAGGCGATCCATACCCGTTCCAAGGGGGCACCAATCCGTATCGCCACTATCTCGATACCTGGAATCGGACCACTGAAGACCAGGCCGCGAACTGGAGCGATGAGAAGCGGCAAGAGTTTGAAGAAGGGTTCTTCGCGGGCACGACAGCGGTACAAGCAGCTGATGAAAATGGCTGGGTGGTCTCTATCACACCAAGTGGCGGCTGGAATCCAGCCTACATCGCTGGCCGAACAGGCATCGGCATGAGTCAGCGGATGCAGAGCTTTGTGCTAGACCCATCGATAAATCCGTATAACGTCGTCGAACCTGGGAAGCGTCCACGCGTTACTTTGACGCCGAGCATGGCACTGAAAGATGGCAAACCGTTTCTGGCTTTTTCCCTCCAGGGTGGAGACTCCCAGGATCAGAACCTACTCCAACTCTTCTTGAACATTGTAGAGTTTGGCATGAACGTCCAACAGGCGGCCGAGGCAGCTAACATTACGAGCTATCAGTTGAAGAGCTCATTCGGTCTGCACGAGGCCGAGCCTGGTCGATTGACCCTGAACGAGTCAGTGCCACCGTGGGTCCGGGCGGAACTCACTGGAATGGGTTACCGTCTAGACTTCCGCGACCGCACCTCGGGTCCACTGCAGGCCATCTATTTCGATCGAACACACGGCACAATGTGGGGCGGCGCAAGTCATCACGGTGAGGACTACGGAGTCGCTTGGTAACGTTGCCTAACGGGCTCGCCCGTTAACTGTCAGCGGCCTTGGTTTCTGCGGGTATTCGGTGCAGAGGCCAAGGTCCGTCCTCTAGTATTCTCAAAGCCCGTTGGCCGATCGTGACAGCCAGTGAACGTCTACGGCAAAAGAAATCACTAGTGTTACAAGGGCTGCAAACGCGATGATTGAAGCCATGGTCGCGGGTATGATCGGTCCGAGGCAGACAAGGAGTACAACGCCTTGCACAACACAAATCGTCTGGCGACGCCAACTGGGCGGTAACTCAGCTGCAAGGCTTGACTGCAACCAACTGGCCACCACAAATAAGTAGCGGAGAACTCCGATCAGCGCCACCCATGGCCCAACTTTGCCACTCTGCCAGACCATCAGTGAAAGCACCAACAGTAGGAAGGCGTCTAGCTCCATATCGAAACGCGCGCCGAAAACTGTCGGACCGCGACGACGAGCAACCCAGCCATCCACGCAATCGAGAATCATC
Organism: Acidobacteriota bacterium; assembly: GCA_002717745.1. GTDB lineage: Bacteria > Acidobacteriota > Vicinamibacteria > Vicinamibacterales > UBA823 > UBA11600. The sequence goes on along the minus strand of PBBF01000040.1, from coordinate 11,642 downwards.
GCGACCGTGGCTACCGCGATGATCCACCAGTAGCCAATGACGCTGGTGACCTGCCCTTGGATCGTCAGGGCGGCTAGCGGAAGCACCAGTGCGGCTCTGCCCAACGTCACCCGGTTAGCTGCACCAAGGTGTGCCGCCCCGAGCGACACAGGCAGACTTGCCACCACTAACACGGACAGGACCACGTAGAGCGCGCCGACTCCTACGAGATAGCCCCCTGAAAGCTTGAGAACCCACATGTTGAGAAGAGCCGCCGCCAGCGTGGCAAGCAGTCCGCCAGTCAAATCAGGACCGGTCAAGTGAAGACTAGTCCGCCAAGCCTGATAAGGACTGCTGTCGTGACTCATGGACATCATTGCGCGAAGGCTCTCTGTTATGGGTTATCGTCTGGTCAGGAGATGCATTAACAACATGCCTGAGAGTACCACCGCTCGACAGTTCTGGATTCAAACGCCCGGGCAGGGGCAAATCGTGACAACCACCCTGCCAGCTAAACAGGACGATCAAGTGCTTGTTCGTACCCTGTATTCGAGCATCAGTCGTGGCACAGAGACCTTGGTATTCAGGGGTGAAGTGCCACCCTCCCAGCACGAGGCAATGCGCGCACCGTTTCAGGAGGGTGACTTTCCAGGTCCAGTCAAATACGGCTACGCCAATGTGGGGGAGGTGGTCGCTGGACCGGACTCCCTCGTCGGCGTCACCGTTTTCTGCCTCTATCCACACCAGGACCACTATTACGTCCAGGCAACCGACGTCACTCCCCTTCCTGATGGTTTACCTCCTTCTCGTGCCGTTCTAGCTGCCAACATGGAAACAGCCGTAAATGCGGTCTGGGACTCGCGACCAACCGTTGGAGACGAGATTGTAGTCATTGGCGCTGGTGTAGTCGGCCTCCTCTCCGCCTGGCTCTGTCAGCAACTGCCAGGCACACGAGTCACTGTCGTCGACATTAATCCAGCGAAGGAAGCGGTCGCCGAAGCTTTGGGATTAACCTTTGTTGCCGGGTTACCTAGCCACACACAGGCCGACCTAGTGCTCCATGCGAGCGGTCAACCGGAAGGACTCGCCAGCGCGTTGACGGTGGCTGGACATGAAGCGACGGTGGTCGATCTAAGCTGGTATGGCGATCGACCCGTAACTCTCCCGCTAGGTGAAGACTTCCACTCCAAGCGCCTCACGCTCCGAAGCAGCCAGGTCGGTCACCTTCACCCAGAGCGGATTCCACGCTGGACGCGGTCACGACGGATGTCATTAGCTCTCCATCTGTTACTTGACCCGAAGGTTGACGCTCTCATTACCGGCGAAAGCCCGTTCGAGAAGTTGCCGGACGTACTCGCCAAGTTGAGCCGTGACCCAAGAAATACTCTCTGTCACCGTATTGCCTACTAGGAGGTCAACCCCGTGTACAGCCTTACTGTTCGCGACCACTTCATGATTGCTCACAGCTTGAAAGGTGCGGAGTTCGGCCCCGCACAGAAACTCCATGGCGTAACCTTCGTCGTGGACGCAACCTTTCGACGCCCTCAGCTCGACGGAAACGAGTTGGTCGTGGACATCGGACGCGCGGGTGAGCAACTTAAACTTGTGTTAGCAGATCTGAACTACCGTAATTTGGATGACGACAAGACACTTGCCGGCAAGAACACCACTACGGAGTTTCTTGCGAGGGAGATTTTCGAGCGTCTCGCAAGAGCCATCCGTGACGGAGTGCTAGGGACAGAGGCCCGGGGAATTGCATCCCTCTGCGTAACCCTTAGGGAATCGCACGTAGCCTGGGGCTCCTACGAAGGACCAGTGTGAGCAGTCCTAAGCTTCACATGCTTGTTCCTGGCCCCCTGGCTCAGTTGACTGGAGGTTACGTCTATGACACACGGATGGCTGCCGGACTGCGGCATTTAGGATGGGAACTCACGGTCCATGAATTGACCGGAAATTTCGCACCAGCAGACTCACAGGCTGAGACCGCTTTGTCCCGAACACTTTCCGAGCTTCCCACAGGCGCGCGAGTCCTCATTGACGGCTTGGCCATGGGTGAATTACCTAAACCCTTACGAGAGCATCACCAGCGACTCCAACTACTGGCCCTCGTCCATCATCTCTTGGCCGACGAAACCGGTCTCACATCAAACGAGCAAGCCCGAGTCGCTGCCTCGGAGCGTGAAGCTTTGGCTACCTGCATCGGCATCCTAGTGACCAGCAACTTCACCGCGCGACGAATGAGAATGGTTGGCGTGCCTCCTGCCCACGTGCGCACTGTAATCCCTGGAACTGATCCAGCCCGACCTGCACAGGGGCCGAGTCCAGGGGTTCCACCGCAATTACTGTGCGTCGCGTCAGTGATTCCCAGAAAGGGGCAAGACGTTTTGATACGCGCCCTCGCACAGCTTAAGAATGTCGCGTGGACCTGTGTCTGCGTCGGTAGCCTTACCCGGGCACCAGCCTACGCCGTTGCGGTGCAGAATGAGGCGCGAAAATACAATCTCAGTGACCGGATTAGCTTCATTGGTGAATCGACGCCCAGCGTGCTGGATAAACTATACGACGGCAGTTCGCTATTCGTTCTAGCATCACACTATGAAGGATATGGTATCGCCCTCACGGAAGCCGTCGTCCGAGGCCTACCCATCGTCAGTACGACCGGTGGAGCGATTCCTGAAACTATTCCTTCCGAAGTCGGAGTTTTGGTACAGCCAGCCGACCACAACGCACTCGCCAAAGCCCTTAAGCCTCTGCTGTCTCACGACTCGGACGAATACGGTGGCAGTGGCAAGAATCGTCTTGCCAAGCTAGCAAGCGCCTCGCGGAACCATGCAACGAGCCTACCTGACTGGGGTCAAGCTGCTCGGCAATTTGCTGAAACGATTCTCGATCTCACGCCAGATGGCACCTAACAACAAGGCTTCCTTCGACATCACCTGGCTTTCTCTTCGTGAGCCTGTGGACCATCGGTCACGGGCCGAGACTTTACTGCCTCATCTAGAAGCGGCATCGAACGCCCACCGGTGGTCCCGAGTGCTCGATCTTGGTAGCGGGACTGGCTCAAATCTCCGATATCTGGCTCCAAGGCTGCCAAGGAGCCATGACTGGACCCTAGTCGATTACGACTCCGCGCTTCTGAACCATCCAGTTCATGTCAACCTTCGAGCCCAAGTCCGCAGTGTCCGTCGGGTCCACAGAGACCTCACTGCTCACGACCTGCCCGAAGTCGGCCAAGCCAACCTCGTGACGGGCTCCGCATTACTTGATTTGGTGTCTCATGACTGGTTGAAGCGATTGGTTCAGGCATGTCAGAAAACTGGTTGTGACGCATATTTCGCCCTGAATTACGATGGCGACATTCGGTGGTTTTCCGGAGGACTACACAGCGACGATTTACGACCCGACAACGTTCCCGACGACGAATTGATTAGGGCTGCTGTCAACGCACATCAACGTGGAGACAAGGGTTTCGGACCGGCGTTGGGACCAACAGCTGGCATCATTGCCGATAGACTTTTTAAAGCGGCTGGCTATCGAACCTGGCTCTCGCCTAGTCCTTGGTGGCTTGGGCCACAGGACCATCAGCTTGTCGACAGATTAATCAACGGATGGAAGGAAGCATCCTTAGAGGTCGACTACGACCCCGTCCATGCGGACCGTATCAAGGCCTGGGTTGAACACCGAAGGCAGACCGTTAACAACGGGTCCTTCACGTTACGCGTAGGACATCAAGACCTAGTCGCCGTTCTACCGAGTCCCAATCCTGCCTCGCCTAAGCCGAGAGACGAAGAATAAGGATCATTTGCCCTAGTGAGCGTGGGTCAACTCGCAGCCTGTGAACGGAGATCGAGATCAAAAAGAATGTCATCGCCAAGACGAAAGTGACGATGCCGTGGGCGCAGAGCCTGCTGAAGTGAAAGGATTGGGTCCAATGAAAGTGCTGACCTACCAGACCCAATCAGCAGTGGCGCCACTGTAATGTGCAAACGGTCGAGTGCGCCAACCTTGAGGAATCGTGAAATCGTAATCCCCCCTCCCTCTACCAAGATTCGCCGATGACCCAACTCACGGAGCGTTTGGATAATAACCCTCGGGTCGAAGCTGCCATTAGCATCGGCCGTTACCATGACCGCATTACCTGGAGATTCCTGTTCTTCACCGGCCGATTTATCTTCCCGACGGCGGAACACTAAACTGGGCGCAGAACCGTCTGTAAAGATGTGATGGTCTGGACCAAGCCGACCATTCGGGTCAAGAACCACTCGAACAGGATTGTCACCTTCAACATCACGGACGGTGAGCCGTGGATTGTCTGAAGCTATCGTACCAGCCCCCACGACAACGACATCCACAAGCGCGCGGAGCCGATGAAGGTGGCAAATATCAGCTGGACCGGTTACAAAGCGAGAGTGGCCGTTTTCGGTGGCGATCCGGCCATCAAGGCTTTGCCCAATTTGAGCTACAGTCAGGTCAGCTTGAAGCTGGAGCGGTAAATACAGCGAGATTAGCTCTTCGGCGTCATCGGTCAACAACGTTGAAGTTGTCCACTCACCGGAGGCCTCCACCTGCAACCAGACATTAGACTGGTGATCGTCGTGGACACGAACAGATGCACCATCTCCATTTAGACCGCAAGGGACAGCGCGCACGAGGTTCCAAGCTGTTCGCTCGCCAATGCGTGCGCCCATGTCATCCATCCTCGCTCACTAGCCACGCTGACCGAAACTATGGCAGGGCCTCGGCGTCACGACAGCTACCGAGGCTGCTCTAAGTATCTCAACAGTTCATTGTCCGTGCCTAGAATGAACATCGTTGTCGAGTCCATGGTCGCCTCATACGTCTCCATTGATTTCGTGAAAGCGTAAAAGTCGGGATCGGAATTGTACGCATCACCATAGACAGCCGTAGCCGCTCCATCGGCCACGCCCCGAAGCTCCTCCGCCGCGCGATACGCTTCGGATTGAATCCGCAGGAGCTCGAGGTCACGCTCGCCAGCGATTCGTGCGGCCTCGCCTTCTCCTTCGGACCTAAATTCCTCAGCAATCCGCTGCCGCTCGGCAATCATGCGAGCGAAAACATCTTGTTGCACCTCTTCAACATAGTTGATTCGCTTTAATCGAAGGTCGAGTAACTCAATACCAAAGTCCTCTGTTCTTTGCGCTGAGGTTGCAAGAATCTCAGCCGCTATGTTTCCTCGTCCCATCTCAATCCCTTCTAATATCGCGGCCTCCTCTTCTGACTCCACCAGCACATCGTCGGGGTTTCGGTTGTTACTACGAACAAGCTCAATCAAGTCATATCGCGCCACTGAGTTTCTAGTCTCGCCATCGAGAATGTCATCGAGCCTAGACTGGGCACCACGCTCGTCCCTCAGCCTCTGAAAAAACCTCAGCGGATCCACGATGCGCCACCTGGCGTAGGTGTCAACCCAGATGAATCGCTTATCCTTCGTTGGCACTTGATTTGGACTGCCATCCCATTCTAAGAACCGCTTTTCGAAGTAATTGGTTTTCTGAATGAACGGCACCTTAAAGTGCAGACCGGGTTCGGTCTTAGCGTCTCCAATCGGGTTCCCGAACTGCGTGATAATGACCTGATTCGTTTCGTGGACCTGATAGGTCGCACTCGACAGGACGACGAGAATCAAAACTAACCCAAAGAGTTGCGTCACGGTTTTCGGATTCATCGATCACCTCCCGGAATTGGCGCTGCACTTCCAACGGACTGGCGGAGCGTGTCCAGTGAGAACAGAGGCACCACACCATTGGCATCTTCGGCGAGAAACAACTTGCCACCGACCTTCGGCAATACCCGTTGCATCGTCTCCAAATACAGCCGTCGACGTGTCACATCTGGTGCTTGTCGGTAAGCCTCGTAGACCGAATTGAAGCGGGCGGCGTCGCCTTCCGCTCGGTTCACTCGGTCAAGGGCATAGCCTTCGGCCTGAAGAATCGCCTGCTCTGCTTCACCGCGCGCCCGAGGGATTATTGCGTTGTATTCAGCGCGCGCTTCATTAATCAACCGGTCGCGCTGCTGCTGCGCCTGATTAACCTCGTCCCATGACGGTTTGACTGGGTCCGGTGGGTTCACGTCTTGCAGAACGACCTGTTCAACCGTGATGCCCATCTCATACTGGCCCGCCAGCACCTGTAGTTGCTGTTGAACGCTCGTCTCAATATCCTGCCGCCCGACCGTTAAAACCTCAGTCACCGTCCGGTCGCCAACAACCTCACGCATGACCGCTTCGTTCATCGCTCGAAAGGTGTCGTCAAGATTACGGACCTTGAATAGATATTGAATTGGCTCAGAAACACGATATTGCACGATCCATTCCACGACGGCGACATTCAGATCGCCTGTGAGCATGACCGCTTCGTCGGCGAACTGGCGCGCTGAAAATTGACTTCGGACGCCGGCCTCAACAGTGCGGAAACCAAATTCGTGTTTCAGCTGCCGCTGAACCGGGACCTTAATCACAGTCTCCAGTAAAGGCAATTTGGCGCGTAATCCTGGATCGGTCGTACGGACATAGCGCCCGAACCGCAGAACTACGCCCACTTCTTCTGGCTGGATTTGGTAGAACGTGCTCAGCAGGCCTCCCACAATGAGCAAGGCGATCACACCGGTGCCCATACTCTTGGAGGGAATCGCTGGCACCTTTATTTGAGAAATATCGAAGGTTCTATCGTCCATGTTTCTATCTCCTAGAACCACAGACTATCAGGAATTGGGCCGTAGGCCTCAGACGACCAATCGGCGGTCTTTGAAACGATAGGATCGTAAGGATAATCGCCAGACGCCTTAGGAGGCACTTTTCAGCACCACCTAAGGTCCCTGAGTTGTCAGATTACTCTCAAACATCCTAAAATCAGGTGACACTTGTGGAGATACAGCAGGCTTGGCGACGTGTCCAAGCACCAAGCCTGAGACCCCGGCTAGTCCTTTTCGATACGTGGGGGATCGTATCGCCATGGGTTATGGAGGAACAACGAGATGCGATTTCATCCGATTCGCCGGCGCCAGTTTTATGTTGTGTTAGCGCTTGCCATCCTCATGGCATGGCCTACGCTTGCCGTAGCGCAAGAAGGCAATAATCCCTACGGAGAGTGGCGTTACCAGAGTGCTGACTCCTGGGGGACCCGCTATTCACCAGTTGACCAGGTTAACGCTGAGAACTTCGAAGATCTCGAAATTGCCTGGCTCTGGAGGGGTGACAACTTCGGCCCTGCCCCGGCCAGCACCTCTCGGTCCACGCCAACCTACGTCGACGGGATTCTTTACAGTGTGGCTGGTGAACGCCGGACGGTCATTGCACTCGATCCCTCTACGGGAGAGACGCTCTGGACTTACCGCGAACCCAATACGACAAGATGGGAACGCTCCATGAGAGCTAGCTATGGCAAGGGCGTTGGATATGACGAGATAGATGGTCGAGGGGTGATTTATCTCGTAACACCCGCTTTCTTCCTTCACGCCATCGACGCCAAAACCGGACTGCACGTCGAGAACTGGGGCGAGGCCGTACCGCTACCCGGTTTTCCTGAGACAGGGGTAGTCGATTTGTTACCACACCTGATCGGCGATTGGGATCCTTGGCTAGACTGGGACCAACCGTATGATCCTGATTTTGGAATTCCGGCGGAGCTGGGTTACATCACGAGCTCCTCGCCACCCATCGTTGTAAATGGCGTGGTAGTTGTCGGGAATTCGGCTGAGCAAGGTTATACCCAAAGTCGTATTGAAAACGTGCCAGGTGACATCCTAGGCTACAACGCGCAGACCGGTGAGTTTATGTGGAAGTTCCACATCATTCCTAGACCTGGTGAATCTGGACACGAGACCTGGCTAAACGACGCGTGGCAATATACGGGTGATATTTCGTCTTGGGCTCCGCTGTCCGCGGATAACGAACGAGGAATCGTCTATATCCCAACTAATCCACCGACTATTGACTATTTCGGTGGCTTCCGCCCAGGTGAAAATTTATACGGCACAAGTACCATCGCGCTCGATGTCCAGACCGGAGAACGAAAGTGGCATTTCCAAACTGTACATAACGACCAGTGGAACTACGATTTACCCAACGTGCCAATCATCGCGAACCTCACAGTGGATGGCCAAGAAATTCCAGCCGTGATTCAAAACAGTAAGCAAGGCATGATCTTTGCGTTCAACAGAGAAACTGGTGAGCCAATCTGGCCGATTGAAGAGCGTGACGTGCCTGAATCAGTAGTCCCTGGAAACTGGACTTCGCCTACGCAGCCATACCCGACAAAGCCGGCCCCAGTAGAAACACTTGGGCTGCCTGATGACCGGATAATCGACTTCACGCCAGAGCTAAAAGCTGAAGCGTTGGAAATCATGAGTCGTTACAACATAGGTGACCCGTACATGCCAAAGCTTCACGTTGGTCACGACACTGGAGTAGTCGCAAATGTCGCTTGTAGTGGTGGCGTGAACATTACCCATCCGGTGTCAATGGATCCAACGACAGGAATTATGTATGTCTCCTCGAGCATGGGCTGTAGCGCCGGATTGGTCGCACCGGGGATTGACAGCGATGATGCTGACGACCCCTTCACGACGGGCACTACGGTCGCAGATTGGGTACGAGGTCCTGGTGGACGGCTGAATGGACCACAAGGACTCCCAATCTTTAAGCCGCCTTATAGCCGTCTTACCGCAGTCGATATGAATAGCGGGGAGCACCTCTGGTGGGTTCCTACAGGTGAAACTCCCAACCGGGTTAAGAATCATCCAGCCCTGCAAGATGTGGATCTCAGCAATACTGGTGGCGGAGGCCCAGCAATTTCGATGGTGATGGGCGACCTGGTCGTTATGACCGACGGGCGCCAAGGCGATTCCGTGCTCCACGCTGTCAATAAGAGAACCGGTGACCGACTTGGCACGGTTGAAATACCGTCGAATGGCCAGTATGGCATGATGACTTACCTCCACGATGGCAAGCAGTTTGTCGTCGTTCAGATTGGCGGCTCTCAGTATCCGAGTTCGCTAGTCGCGTTGGCGCTACCGTAACTACCGCTTACCGCAAATGCATCAGGCCCGGGGGTCATACGAGATCCCCGGGCTTTTTCGTTTGACCCGCAGTGAATGCCACAAGAGATCCGCGACACCTCGCAAGAAACTTCATCTTGCACAGACAGAAGAACCTAGCGCGTAGACTACGGCCCGTCTCAACTGATGACGACTCTGTTTCTTCGACCGGTTTAGCAATACAATTAAGTGATGTTTAGAAGTGGCTTAGTCCTGCCATTCTTCTTGCTTGTTGCAGTACTTACCGCTGGCCCAGAGGCATTCGGTCAGGATTGGCCTCAATGGCGTGGACCAAACCGTGACGGTATCGTCACAAAGTTTGACGAACCGATTGCGTGGCCTACAAACCTCTCGCATCGCTGGCAAATCGAAGTTGGCCTAGGCTATGCGTCTCCGGTGCTTGTTGGTGACCGGATATATATGTATACCAGGCAAAGTGAAGATGAGGTGATGCTGGCACTCGATGCGGAATCTGGAGAGGCCCTCTGGCGAGCGAGCTATCCCGCACCATTCGAGATGGTCCGGGCAGCCTTTCGGCATGGTCCGGGCCCAAAATCAACGCCGACCTTTGCTGACGGCCGCCTGTTCACTCTCGGAATGAGTGGTATCGTAACGGCGTTCGATGCAGAAACCGGACGTCAATTGTGGCAACATCCGGCCCCACCAATTGAACCGCTCTACCATACGGCGATGTCTTCGATCGTGGACGGCGAGCACGTCATCGTGCACGTTGGAGGACACAATGACGGCGCGCTAACGGCCTTCGATGTCGCCACTGGGGCTATCCAGTGGCATTGGGACGGTGACGGCCCAGCATACGGATCGCCGATGGTGTTTGAACTCGGAGGCACACGTCAAGTCGTGACTTTCACCCAGGACAACTTCGTCGGCGTCTCAGCCGAAACAGGCAACCTCCTTTGGATTCGCCCTTTTTCTACACCATCAATCACAACTTCTCTGACTCCCATCCTGTATAAGGATACTGTCATCCAAGCCGGCCGCGCCAACGGCATCACAGCCTTCCGAGTACAACGACGCGGTCAAAGCTGGGAAACTGATGACGTGTGGCACACTGACCAGGTGTCCCTCTACATGACGAACGGAGTCGTCGTGGATGGGGTCCTTTACGGACTATCTCACCTAAATAGCGGCCAGTATTTTGGCCTCGACCTCGACACCGGCCAAGTCCTCTGGACAAGCAGCCCACGGCAAGCCGAAAACGCCGCTATCCTTGGAGCCGGTCAGTTCATCTTCTCCTTGCAAGACGATGCAGAACTACTCATCCTCCGCCATAACCGAATCCAGTTTGATCCGATCCAACGCTACGAAGTTGCGGCGAGTTCCACCTGGGCACAACCAACCATCTCAGGCAACAACGTCTATGTGAAAGACCTGTCAACTCTTACACTTTGGACAATCGACTAAACAGACCAGTTCGACGCAACAGAACGCTGATTTCTGTGTGGGACGGAGAACCACTTGCCTCGAAAGCCCCTCATCCACTGACACTACGGATGCTCTCACCCCTATCGCGATTCGATCGATTCAATCTGGCCATCACGCAAATGGACGATTGACCGTGCGTGCTCAGCAACATCTCGCTCATGCGTCACGACGAATAGGGTGTGGCCTTTTGCGTGCAGACCGTCAAGAAGTTCGAGAAGATCGGCGCCTGCCACTGAGTCAAGATTTCCTGTCGGCTCATCAGCCAGAATAATTGATGGGTCGTTCACGAGCGCACGCGCAATAGCCACTCTCTGACGCTGACCACCAGACAACTCATTTGGTCGATGCATCACCCGATCAAGAAGATCGACTTTTTCCAGAGCCTCCCGTGCACGAGCCTGACGTTCGTCTGCCGTCACACCCGCATAGACCAGCGGCAGCTCAACGTTTTGCAGTGCCGTCGCTCGAGCTAGTAAATTAAACGTTTGAAACACAAAACCAATTTCTTCATTGCGCACTTGTGCAAGGTCGTCCTCAGCCATTGAGCTAACGTCGTGGTCGTTCAGCACATAGCGCCCAGTTGTTGGTGTATCAAGACAGCCCAAGAGGTTGAGAAAGGTTGACTTCCCCGAGCCAGACGGGCCCATGATGGCAATATATTCACCTCGCTCGACTGTCAGGTCGACACCGCGAAGAGCGTGGATTTTCTCCGACCCCATCTGATAACTCTTCGAGAGTGCCTCTACTTCAATCAGACTCACTGAGCCCCGTCCTTATTCGTGATGCAACGCTTCGATCGGATCGAGGCGAGAAGCGCGAATGGCTGGCACCATACCAAACACTAAACCAACGGTCGCCGAAAAACCGAGACCCAGTGCAAACGACCACCATGGCAACGAAATCGGAAACCCTGAGATGAAATGCACCAGAAGTCCGGTGCCGCTGCCCAGTAGCACCCCCAGCACTCCCCCGGCTAACGTCAAGACGGAGGCCTCGACTAAGAATTGCCAGAGAATCTCCCGCGGCTTAGCCCCTAGTGCCTTCCGCAGGCCGATTTCACTCGTCCGTTCCGTAACCGACATTGTCATGATTGCCATAACACCGATCCCGCCAACCAATAACGCTATGGATGAAATCACAACAAGAGCCAAAAACACTGCCTG
>PBBF01000039.1 GCA_002717745.1 Acidobacteriota bacterium | reverse complement strand
TGCGAGATGTCGAAGTTGTCATTGTGCCTCATGTAAATCGCGTCTTTGGATGCTTTTATAATTTTGCAGTGATGGATAGACAAGCCAGATACATTCGTGAAGAAGAAGACACCGTGCTTCGGTGCGCCCCCCCCCTCCCAGCCGCTGGTGACGCCGCTGCTGTCCACGTTCACATGATCCATCTCGATGTTGGAGTTGCCGCCTGTCCACCCACCCGGTTCAGCGAAGGAGCCGGAGTCTGCGTTCTTGAAGATCGTGATGTCTGGGGTTGCGGTGATGATCCAGGCATCATGGTCGCAAACTATCCGAGTGTCGTCGTAGACCAGCAGGGCTGTGTTGGCGGTATCCCCTTCCGATACGAGATACCTCCCTTTCGGGAAGTAGACCGTGCCGCCCCCCGCGGTGTTGCACGCATCCAGCGCCTCTTGGATGGCGGTGGTTGCATCCACCAACCCCGTATCTACTGCGCCGTAGTCTTTGACGTTGTACTGCTGTGCCCATCGGTCGGCCAAGTCTCGCGTCTCGCTGGAGCCAGTGGCGACGATCCCGGTGGGTGCAGAGAATGCTGCATTGGTCACCGCAGTATCAACATAGGTCTTGTTGGCAGCATCACCCACGAGCGTGGGAGTGGCTAGGCTCTGGATCTTGTTTTGGTGGGCGTCGTAGGCCCCCGCACCGTCTATGTCCGTATCGGGAAGGGAGAGGGATCGCTCTACCATTTCCCGCGTTCTCTTCTGCTGAATCGTCACCCGGTCAAGGGCCAGCTCGTGAGTCTCGGCAGGGAAGGCGTCACCTGAAACGTAGTCCACCAACTGTGTCATGGAGGGGTTGTTGTAAATCACCACCTGCTCGTTGATCTCGGGAGCGGTGTAGTCATCGGTCAGGAAGGTGATCGAGCCGCCACCCTCGTCACCAGCACCACTCACCGTGTAGTGCGTGGATAGGTATTGGTTGAGGACGCGCCCGTCGATGGTGACAAATGTCCACAGCAGGGGGAGGGCCGGGAACACCGCCTCCGATCCTACTTGTGCAAGCCCAGTCCCAGTTGGCGACAACTCCCAGTCCGGGGCCGAAGACGCGGGCGAGGTGCCGGGCGCTGTGCAGCGATAGATGTAATCGGTGTAGCCAGCGACAACGCCGTGGACAACATCATCCACCACATACGCCGTGGAGGGAGCCCAGGGTGGCGCCGCCTCGTATGCCAAATGCGCGAGTGACCTAGTGGTAGTGCGCCTCACCACTACAAGATCGCCATCGGCCAGGAACTTGAACGGCACAGCGAACGTCGTGGTGGTCCCGTCGCCTGTGTACGTTACTCGATTGTCAGCACTAGAAATCATCCGTTATCACTCCTGCCAATCTCTGACCATACACCTGTTTCCAGCATCGCGAGCCGGATCGTGTCCCCGGAAGTCATGGCGAAATTGCCCGCCAACTCCAAATCTCCACCATCGGTGATAGTGATGTTCGCTTTGGCTTTGACTGTAATAGTTTGTCCCACAACCCCATCATCAAAGTCGGTTATGGCAGTCGTGCCGGAGGTGAGGAACAACTCGCCCCCCGCCACGCTGGGTGTGGCGTCAGCCGCCAATGTGGCGACCCTCTCGCCTTCGGGAAGATTCCCTATGAACTGCGTCGTGGTTGTGCCGGTGCTTGAGATGCCGGAGTTGTCATTCCCACGAAAATCATTTCCCAAAACCGTCCCGTTGCTACAACTCGCTTCTAGCTGGAGCCCGTAATCCTGCAAGGCTGACCCGCCGCGAGTATCAAAGCAACGGTTGTGCGAAACATCGAACCCGTTGACAGTATTGAGCAGGATGCCGGTCACTTGATTGTCCCAACAGGTGTTGCCTACCACCTGTATGTTCGACATGGAAGCGCCAGCACCAGCCCCAGTGACCTTGATGCCCTCTTCGGTCAATGTCCTTACGTTGTTGTGAGTGATGGAGATCCGGTTCGCGACTGAACCCTTCACGTTTATGCCAGGGCCGGTGAATGCCTCGTTGGTGGGGTCGATGAAATTGCCGCTTATGTTTATATCTTCGATTACCTCGTTCCCGCCAACCCCGCCCAGCCAAATCGCACCTTGCGTTCCGCGAATGGAATTTCCTGAAATCGACACCCTCCTGCACCACTGGTTTTGCGCGTTGGGGTCGTCCGGTCTTATGCGTATCCCGTAGGTGAGTTTCGCAGGGAAAAACCAAGTCCCACCCGAAGCTACCGTCGTGCCCGCCGCGTCAGCCAACTCTACGGATGTTGAGCCATTCACTGAAGCGATGGTCGTTTCTAAGTTGCCCCCCCCGCCAGCGGCTCCGTTTACCGTGATGGGCTTGGATATATCTTCTTCTGTGAAATTTCCAGTGCCAGCCGTAAATGTATTGTCCGCATTGTTGATACTGCCGTCTGTCCCGGCCCTCTCGTTAGGCTCCGACACGCAAACATTGCCAGAGATTGCGCAGTCCTCCGAACCGGCAGAGTTAATACCAGAACCACCGGCTACACTCTTGGCGGTAACAGTGTTACCCGTGACCGAGTGCTGGCTGCCGTTCATCCGTACACCATCACCAGCGCAGTCTACGATTACATTCCCAGAAACCACGCACGACCTGACCCAGCTCGGGTCCCAATCCACTGACCCCTGAGTCCTTGGCTGGAGTCGGATGCTATTGTCCCGGCAGTTTTCGATGTAGTTACCGAGAATAGAAACACCGTATGACTGAGAATCGGCTTGTCCGTACAGGAAGACCGCCATCTGCCAGATGTTGTTGATCCGGTTCCCCTGGATGACGCCCCTCCTGCTGCCCTCCGCGTATATTGCGGACCCCCTATTTGCCACCCCCTCGGCAGGTCCGTACTGCGGCCTCATCCCAGACCCATATATGTAGTTGTTGGAGATTTCATACATCTCCACAGTAGACCGCAGAAAAATCGCGTGCCTCGGGGAGTTGAGAATGCGGCAACCCGTGACAGTTAAGGATGACACATTACCAAACTGCACCGCACCCGTGTCTGCGAGGCTGTGGTCAGCCACCGCTGCCAAGTCCAGGTTAAGTCCGTCTATGCGAATGTTCGTGTTGCCGTTGACTGTATCCTTGTTTGTCAGGTATGCGATGTCTTGCGTAGAGGATTTGATCCATGCCGTTGGCTCGCCCGTGAGGCAAGTGTTATCGCCGATGGTCAGGGCTGCGTTGATGAGATAGTCGCCTGCCGGGAGATACACGGTGCCGCCGCCTGCCGTGTTGGCAGCATCCAGTGTCGCTTGTAGAGCGGTGGTGTCGGGAACGTCCCCCGTGCCCAAGGCCCCGAAGTCTCGCACGTTGAAGACCTGACCCCACCTGTCCGCGATTGTCCTCGGTGTGGTCGAACCCGTGGCGGTCACCGATGCAGCACCCGTAACGAAACTCGTACCCAGAGCGTCCGTGATGGCACCGTCCACATACGCCTTCGTCGTAGCGTCACTGGTCCCGGTCGGAGTGCCTAGCCTGTAGAGCCGGTTGAGATTCGCATCATATGTGCCAGCACCGCCACCGTCCGTGTCTCCCTCGACCAGTCTCGGCGTGCGGTCTGCCATGTCTCGCGTGCGCTGCTGCTGGATGGTCAACCTGTCCAGAGCCCGCTCATGTGTCTCGGCAGGGAACGCATCGCCGGATACATAGTCAACGCCCTGGGTCAGAGCAGGGTCGTTGTAGATAATCAGAGTCTGGGCAGAAGTGGGCGGGGTGTGCATGGTCACCGTGCCACCACCAGAGCTGCCTGCACCACTCACCGCGTAGTGCGTGGTGAGGGCCTGGGGCGCATCGGCTGATGTGGCCGTGACCCGGAGGATCACCACCAAGTCGCTGGAGGCCAGGAACTTGAACGGGGCAGAGAAGGCGGTCGTAGAACCGTCCCCCGTGTATGTCACCCGTGTCGCTGTAGTCGATACTGTCATTGCTGGATGTTCTCCGACTGACCGTCCGGCACCGGAATGCCTACGGAGGGTCTATATGCAGGGTCCGGGTGATTGGGGGAAGCCGTTTCAAGCGCCTTCTGCTCTCGGCGCTTCTCCCACTGGCGTACCCTCTTCATGTGATCCCTCTCCCATTGAACGGCAAGCCCGTGCTGCTGGTTTCTGATTTGATCCTGTCGCTGTGTCTGCTCCCTGGTCGAGAAATGATTCTCAGCCAAAGCAATCCGGTGATATACAGATGTGAGTTTGCTCAGTGTGGGCAATATATATGTAGAGGCAAAAGCGTCATCAAAGAACGCAGAGCCCTGATACCGCTGCTTAATGCGTTCAGCGAGAGCCCGATCTCCGGTTTTCAAGGCGCGTTTGTATGATTTGTGTACCTGCTCTATGTCCTTCGCCGTATCATACACCCTAGACATCTGCTCAGTCCACCCTGCCGTGTTCACCGAGAAAGCCTTCAAACCCACAACGTCCCAAGGCTTGGTCAGGCGTCTTTCGGGGGGGACGGGGAGAACCCCGGCTTCCTCCAGAACCTTAGATACCCCATTCAGTACATGCGCCCCGAGCCCGCCAGTAAGGTTTCTCACTGCGTTCTCAAGAACGGGAGGGGATGCGAGAACACTCCTATCCAATGGGCCAAGAGAGGAGAGCAGTTCACCAACCTTGCGAGACACAGAGGTGGTTGCTGGCGTGTGCTGCATGAGTGGAAGCATTCCCTCCTGGCCCTGCGGAATGATGTTACTGCCCGTAAAAAGAGACTTGTTGGCATAAGGCTCACCGACCGCGATCAAAGCCTGGGGCACAAAAGATGTGCCGACCACGGACAAAAGATCCTCCCCGAAGTCATCAAAGGCATACGGGTCTTTGCTTATAATGAAGTCAAATGCCTTTTCTGGCATCGTCGCAAAAAACATTCCGTAGGCCCAAGGCTTTGGGACTCTGATCCAGTGGTTCATAACCCTCGTACTGTCCCGTGGCTCATACGGGTCGTGGTCCCTCGCCAGCATCGGTTCGCCCGTATCGGGATCAACCATAGGAATTGGGAAAACCCAGAACAGATTCTTTTGGTATCCTGGTATCTTGTCGTAACCGTACTCCCCCTCGTTCGCCCACCGCAGCATCAGGGTGGGTATGGTCAGGCCAATCGCACCCTTCAGAAGAACCCGGCCCGGATTCTCGGCTATTACTCGGGCCATCCTGTCGGTGCCCTCTAGGTTCGCATTGAAGAATGCCGTGATTCTGTTAAATGCCTTACCCCTCACACCCATGCGACCGAAATCGACTGACACATCTCTTGCCGCAAGCCCGCCCTCCATCATTATGTCCCTGGAAATTGGGCGTTCTTGCATTTTCTCACCCTTGGCTTTGGCCCGGATGTCTTGGTACGTTTCCTTGTATAGATTATACGAACCCTTCACAAGCGACCTATCTCCGCGCACCGCTCGACCAAACTCCCCGATCCTCGTCATCTGCTCCGAAAACTGGCTGAGTAACTGCAAGGCTTTGAGTGGATGTCGCACGGTGTTGCGGGTGTTCTTCCAGTATCCAGTCTCCCAAGTGTTCCCGTCTTGGGGTTTTTGGTCACTGAAAAAATCCAGCTTATCAAAGGCCACCAACTCAGACATGGCCGCGCCGCTACGCATATAGTCCTGATACAGTACCGTTTTGTTCGCAACAGCAAACGCACCCCAAACACTGTCTGTAAAAAACTTGAACCCGTTCTTTGATTGGAGCCACGATATGGTTGTATCGCGAATAGGGTTCCTCATCATAAACTCGGGCGTAAGAATGGCCCCAGCCCTAAGTGACTTGGCCGGGAGTGAAAGTATTTTGCCCAGTAGTTGAACATCATTCTTACCGGCAGACTCCAGGGCTTCCGCGACCTCCCTCGGAACCTCCCAGACTTCGCGCTCCCCCTTGTTGAAACGCACTATCTGGTTGCCCTTTGGCAGCAATAACTCAGGTCTGAAAATCTCTATCGTCTGCGCCTCAAGGAACTCAATCTGCTCGGGAGTGAGAATCTCACCCTCCTGCATCTTCTTGGTGATCTTCTTGAGTTCACTCTTATCAAGCACTGTCTTCTTGACGGGAGCCTTGACTCGGGTTGCCAACACTTCCAGGCCCAATTCGTTGCCTTCCACATACCCGGCCTTCTCGACCTGACGTATAAACGCATCGGCTACTTGGGCTTGCTCTGCTGCCCGGATTAGCATGTGTGTATTTTTCACGATTGATTCAATCGGGTGGTGGACTTGTAGCTCGCTACCCCTTTCATCAATGCGGAATAGGGGGTTTGAGCTTTTGCTTTCCCCGGCTTTAACCTCAGTGATGACACGGCTGAACGGAACGTACTGCTTGTTCATCTCGCGAATGAGTTGGTACGCCTCTTCCGTTATTCTTCCAGAGTCTTTGTAGTAGCGCAGGACTTCGCCTTGGAAGTCGTACAGTTCTCTAGACACAGATCCCATCTCTGGTCCCAGTTCCCCGACTAGCCCCCTGGCTGCATCAATGGATATGTCTCCACTCTCCGCACTGATTTTCTCGTACTCTTCTCTTCCATACCTTTCCACGCCACGGTCGTAAATCTCAACCCTTCTGGCCGCTACCACGTAGCCCACCAACTTATCCAAACCGCCCTTAGACCATGGCTTCAATATCTCAGGCAACCCACGGGTTGTCCTTTCGTTGGTCTTGAAATCCCACGCGCCATATTCTAGTGCGGAATTTGCCTTGCCTTCTGCACCCAAAGCAAGCCTAAGCAGCTTATACATGCTGTCCTTGATTGGCAGTTCACTCTTACCGCCCTCTATCAAGTCCTCCATCTTCTTCGCGTGCCAATGCTGATCTTTCCAGTCCCTGTAAAAATCAGACCACGCCCCAAATCGGCTGACATCACTGCCCCGCTTCCCTCCACCCAA
The DNA here is from genome assembly GCA_002717745.1 of Acidobacteriota bacterium. Taxonomy (GTDB): domain Bacteria; phylum Acidobacteriota; class Vicinamibacteria; order Vicinamibacterales; family UBA823; genus UBA11600. Next base: position 9,952 of record PBBF01000039.1, on the reverse strand, counting down.
TTCCACATGGCTCAAGACTTCACCAAGGGCCGCGTCTCCCTCCGCACTGAGTCCACTAGAACCGGGCTCGGCACGCTCTTGATCCAATCTCTCAAACAGGGAAGAGTACCGTTGTTCCATTCCAAGGCGCACACCTGCCTCTTCTGCACGCTTACCCATAAGCAACGAGCGCATATCTTCGATCTGTTCTGTAAGTGCCTGCTCATCGAGGGGCTGGCGTTCTACTGGGCGGCGTTCTGCTTCGACGGGTTCTGCTTCGACGGGTTTTGCCTCCGAGAATGCCTCCGCTTCCTCTACCCTCTTCTCTGCCGCTTCAACCAGATCACGCTTGCGCCCACCCTTTTCGGGCATGAGTCCCGCCTCGCGCAACTCTGCCACGTTCATGTTCTTTACAGTCTCAACAGCCTCACGCGCCTGTGCTACTTCCGGGGTGAGAGTGGGGGCTTCGGCGCGGGGGGTGGGGGTGGCTTCTACGCCAAGTATGCGGCGAGCTACGTCGCTATGCTTGGGATTCGGAATATCCGAAACGCCAGCGCGTTCAGGAATCGGCAAACCGAGTTCCCTTGCGACGAACTTTCCGAACTCGGTAGCGAATAGTTCGTCAGCGGGGCGACCCTCCACATTGTAGTCCGACTTCGATCCCTTTATATCCAGCCATTCCGCGATTGCAGGGTCGAGGTCTTTAAGTAGCTCGGACTTTACACCCCTCGGTAGTTTCTCGTAGACCATGTGCCCGAACTCGTGCGCGATTACATAGCCAGCGTGTTCCCCGCGCATATCGGAAATGCTTAGGGTTTTCCCCACCGGATCCCATTGGCCGTGATGTCCAGCGTTCCACTCCTCCAACACACGAACTTTATTCCCAGCGAACAAACGCGATAGGAAACTGTCTATCCTGCTGTTGAACTTCGGCGGCATGAGCCCAGTCGGGACCATGCTCGCGATCTTGTGGAACACATCCGGCATCTCAGACTTGAGCGAAAGAACTTTATCAAGAGGGCGGCTGTCCAGTCCCCCCAGCAGGTCCGACAGGTCGCGCCGCGCGGTATCGCTCAGCCCTGCGGTACTCCTCGCTATTCTCTGACCCAACCATTCCCTGTATTTTTCTGGCTCAAGCCGCCCCAGAGACTTATCTCCCGAGTGGCGATACCGGATGGACTTGTCATAGAACGGATCGTTCAAGAACTCTCTAAACGTCTGAGCAGCAGTCCGACCCGAAGAATCTTGGGCACCCTCTTCGGCGCGGGGGGTGGGGGGCACATACAGGTCGCCTTGGCGGGTCCATCCTTCGGGTAATTGCAACGGTCTGTCAGCACTTGCATTGTACTGATCAAACAAATCAGCATTGACGGGCCTCCCGTCGTTGATCGCATCAATCAACGGACCTCTGGGAGTCTGCGCCATGACAGCCTTCGGTCCCCCCCGAAGGCCGCGCTCTCCATGGCCGCCAGCCTCTCGTTCGGCCTGCTGTCTGGCCTCAAACTCATCCGGGGACATCTGCTCTGGCGGCTTCTCCAGGGGCGCGGCGCGGGGGGTGGCTATTACTGGCAATGACGGGAGCAAGCCATTCTGACTAAGGTGGTGGCGTGCCGCATTGGCAACGGTGTCCCGGCTCAAACCGTCAGGTAGGTACTGCTCAATCGCATCAAGGGACCGCTCGCCCCTCAAGTTGTTTTCGCTAAAGTCCTTGAATATATCCCTTAGCGGCTTCTTCAACCTCGGCGGGACACGGAAGCCGCCCGCGAAATCCTCTGACAGTAAACCGACCCGTATATCCCTCTCGCCCACTTCATCAATCTCTACGCCACTCTTCCTAAGCTGTTCAATGCGTTGCTGAACACGCACCTCGGACAGCGGCATAGGAGCCTCGGCCTCGGGCATGGCTTCGGGTTCAGCCTCGGGCTTCTCCTTGGCCTCGGGCTTCTCCTCCTTGCGGCTAGCCTCTGCCTCGGCACGTTGCTCCGGCGTGCGGAGAGTCTCCTCGGCAAAGCTCATGTCACGGGCCTGCTCTATGTTGTCCACCAAGACAGCCCGCTGGACACCCGTACCCTCACGCGCACCCACAATCCCAAGAGCCGCCAACTCATCCAGCAACAACTGAGCCTCGATCTCACCTGTCTCCAACTCGCGCATCAAGTTCTTGGCGCTTGCATCACGGGTACGGGCCACAGCCTCGGCAGCATTAACCAAGCGGGGATCTGGACCGTCCACCTGTCCCTCATACCTTCGCGGTATTGGGCGACCAGAGGCAAAATCTTCTCTTAGGGATGCGTCTATCTCGGCGTCCTTGAGAATCTGCTGCGGGGGTACGCCAGTGCGCGCATACACGCGCTTCAGCATCTCCCCTATGATCTTGCTCTCCTTTTGGGCCATACGCCTTTGGAGGGCGGAAAGGGTTTGCTTCTTGCCTTCTAAAATAGTTCTGCCCATAGCCTTGTTGCCGAGATGCAAGGCAGAGATGAGTACCGCAGCGTGCGTGAAATCGTCAGCCGTGGGCAGTCTCCCCTCCAGGGCTGCGCCCGTCACCGTCAAAGCGCCAGCCTCTGCTACGGGGGCAGCGACCTTTGCGGCAATAGCTACACTTGTTTCTGCCGTTTCTGCTGTGACTACCTTGCCCAGCGCAGTCTCTGAGAGCTTGGTGACTGGGCCTTGAACAAGTTTGCCGGCGCCACGAACGGACAGGCCAAGGACTCCACCTTTTATAAACTCGTTCCTTATTCGGCTGGCCCGGTAAGCAAACTCGTCCCAACTCTCCAAGGCTCCAGTCTCGCGAGTGTATGAATCAACAACCGCTTGCCGCGCAGCACCATGAAAAGCAAACGCACCCGCACTGGCTGCCCACGGGTTGCCACCAGTCGCAGCCCCGCCAAAGAAAGCGCCAGCGGCGTACATCGGTATATCTGGAACAACTTCCCCTAGGCCGAAAGCAATCTCCTCCGCGAAAGTTGCATCTGCGGAAAGTTTCTCGTCATCTTCCGGCATCCCGGTGAATACCATATCCACCACCGAATGCTCTACGCCCTTACCAAATGCACTAGACAGGTCACCCGCAAACTCCGCTGCGGCGAATCCCTGGCGAAGACGAAAGTCTTGAGCCGGTGTCAGTGGGTTGGGATCGGGTTCAGAGCCGCGAGCAAGACCTACAGAGGCTTCTCGTTCCGTAAGGCGAATAATATCCGTATCATCCTCTATGGGTGCACCCCAATGCTCATCTATCTCCGCTTGCGAGAAACCTGCGGCTCTATATCTGTCAGACTCTCTCTGGCGGGCCGCTTCCACTTCATCGCGGGTAAATCCAGCGTCAGCCCAACTCTGGAGTTCTAAAAATCCGGGCGCGTTAGGATTGGGCTTAGCCATCGTTCTCTAGCCTATTTCGCCTGCGCGTTAACTCTTCGGGCGTTTCGCCGGGTAGCCTAGTTAGAACATCCTCGTCAGCGGGCGGCACTTCTGGCCCATACTGCAACTCTCCAGCAGAACCTTCGTACGGATCCCAATAAACTTTGGAGGGATCGAAGGCTGCCGTATTTTCGGGGTCGCTCCAATCATGTACGAAAGATCCCACGTTGGTGTCGTTATACGGATTGCCAGCTCGCAGCGCGCCAACGTAAAACTTATTATCTTTGTGTGCGTCAACCATCCTTAGAGCAAGGGCAAGTTTGTCCTCGGGAGAGGTTGCCCCTTCATCCTTGGCTAGCGACTCAAGTTTTGTCCAAAACCAAGAATCAAACGCAGCAGCCTGCTGTAACGCCTCAGGTTTTATGGGGTCGTATATGGTTTCTTGGGCAATCATTCTTCTAAACCGCTTGAGTCCGTCAGATACCCGCTTGTTCTTCCTGATGTTCTCGTTGGGATCCCCAACCCTGTCGTGGAGTTTTCTGTACTCCTCTCCAAGCTCTGCCAGTAGGCCCTCGTCACCCATTGCCTTCGTAAACGATGCAGTAGTAGGGAACTCGCCACTGGTTACACGACTCTCTACATCAACAATCACGGCCCAATTTTTACCCCCGCGCCCGCCCCTGCCCGCGCCGCTAGCCTCCCTGGCCCGGTACCATCCGAGAGCTTCATTGGTGACGCCGTGGGGCAGGTTCTTCTACAATAGCCAAGTTGTCAAACGCGCTTCGTCATCTAGGGGCCACTCCATTACAGCAGGGTGAAGCCCAGACACCAAGGCATCGTCCGCTTCATCTTGGTTCGTGTCCATCTGTCCGTAGGCGTCATCAAGCCTTTGGATAACCTTATCCTCCAATTCCCCGCCCAACCCGGCAGCAGCCTCAAATGCAGACGCTCGATCATCCCCATACTCGTCTATTAGAGCACTGGTTGTGTCCTGTGCGAGTCTGGTCATGTCGTAGCGGGCCAGCGTACTGTCAACGCGACCTCTCTCTGTAGCCGTTTGATACGCTGACCACACCCCGCCAGCCCCGGACCTCTCGATTGTTGCAGCGATGTTCTCCCTTATGAGGTTTCGCTCGTCATTGTCTGCTTTACTGCCGCCCTGACTGAGCCTATATTCTTGAAGTTGTGAGTCGATGTATAGGCGATTGTTCCCACTCGTAACCGCGAGCCGGTCCCTGCGGACACTCTGGCCGATATTCATGCGCCTACGCTCAGATACGCTTGCCGCCTCTAGGTCAAACATCTCTTGATATTTTGGATACCGAAGCCCCTTCCGCTTCTCGTCTATGATTTTCTGCGAGCCGTTTGCAAAGGCGACCTCGCGCTCGTTATGATCCATATTCTGAACTTCCAGATAGAGATCATCCAAAGCCTTGGTAGACTCAACAATGGAACGCGCTACATTGGACTCCATCTCTTGCTCGAAAATCTGGAAGGACAGGTCGCCCACTTGCCCCACAGCCTGACCAATCGCAGCCAAGCCTTCGCCGCCAACGAAGTCTCCCGGTCCTGCGCGTCGGCCTAATTGGGCCGGTTGATGTGTGTACTGCGGGATCTTGGGCATGGGTTGACCTAACTAATAGAGTAAGAGAGCCCCTGGGCTGCCACGTTTGCGACTCCACCGATGATGGCAGCGGTTCGTCTCTGCTCGCCAATCTCAATCGCTGCGCGGCCACGGGCGCGTTCTAGGCGGGCCGTGTTCCGGCCTGCGATAGCGGCGTTGAGAGCGTCACGCTCCATTTCTTCCGCGTTGCGGGCCATCCTGTAAATGCCGGACTCGTCCATGACTCCACTCTTCCCGGCCATCTGGACCCACTGGCTCGACAACTCCTGGCGGGCAATGCGGCTTCGACGCCTGTACTCCGCGTCGCCCTCCTTCTGGGCCATTCTCGCATTGTAGTCGGCAGCCGCCTTCTCAGCGTTGGCCTGCGCCAACGCCCCGCTGCCCTCCGTAATCGCTCCTGCGATTGTAGAGCCAATCCCAAGGCCCAGTGACGCATCGGCCAGATTCAACCCCTGGAACTGCCCGCTTACCATAGAGCCGAGTTTGCCAAGCCAACCCGAGGGCGCGGGGGCTGCGGGGAGAATGCTCGCGTTTTCGGGCAGAGTATCAGGGAAAACCGTGTCTGTAGGGCTCCAAGTCATATGGATTCCTATCTATCTTGTGTCAGCAGTTGGGGCATTACTGCCGTCACTGTGCAGGGTCCGGGGAGAATGTGCTTGACCGAGACACGCCCCAGTTGTTCGTAACCCTCGGGCCACGGCAACACCTCTGTGTCCCCGTCAAATACCGGGATCGCCGTGTCCATCGGATCCAATGAATCTCGCAGGTGCAACTCGTCCATCTCTGAGTCCGTGTCGGTCGGCCCGTACAACAAACCCGGCCCCGTCTGATCCAGACGCAGGACGATGTTGGTAATCCGCTTGGTCTTGCCCTGTGCTGTACCGTCCGCAGCCCCGGCCTCGATACGCATCGTCTGGAGCGTGGCCGAGTATGCCAGCCCTACCGATGCCTTCGTCACAGCCACATCCAGGGTCACCGATCCGCTACTCACGGTCTTGTTCGCGTGTGTCGCGCCATCTGCGAGAATCGTGACCGACTCGCCCTCTAGGTGGCTCAAGTCCCAACTCGCACCGCCCGGAGGCAGCGTGGTTGTAGACGCACCCGAGTAGACCGTTCCACCGTCTACGAAGAAGGCGTCAGCGATGTCGTTGCTGCGCTGCCACTCCGCTTCCATGTACTCGACGTATCTCGCGGTTGCGCCATTGATGGTGCGACTCACCACCATCCAGAGCTGGTCGCTGTTGCCTGACGGGTTGGGGATCGAGGCGATGCTCTCCACCTTCGCGTTCGTCCCGCCTATGGGGTGACGGTGCCAAGCGGTCACCTGTTGCGCCCGCTCGTAAGTAAAGCCCAGCAAGGTGCCGTTGTTCAGGATCACCCAGATAATCCTATGGGGCTCCTGCTGGAAGGCTGTGTACTTGATGCCATTCACCGCGATATGGTCCGATAGAATGGTCATGTCATTGGCTACATACGCATTGACCGAATCGTCAAAGGTCAACTCGCGCAACTTCCGCGCCGCCCTTTGCACGAACAGCAGAGACTGGTCGATGCGTAAGGGGGACAGCTCTGGCTTGCTGCCGTATGTGGAGTGACGCACCACCCGGACATTCCCAGGCACCAGAGCCTCAGTCTCGCTGGAGGCGCTCACCACGAACTCCCCACCGGCTGTGCCCAGTACCAGCACCCTGCCCGCATTGATCCACTCGATGACGTTGACCTGATCCGTATTCAGCGTGAATACAAGGGCCGACTCATCGAGGTCAACTACCTTGTGGTTTTCGTAGTGACTCGTCTGCGAGGCCCACATGGTCTGCGGGTTACCCTTGGACCCGGCCCACCACAGCCGATCCTCAAAAAAGGTCACGCACCTCGGGTATCCGTTGCGTCCACTCCATGCACCGTGGGACCAGCGATGCGTGGCAGCCCCTTCCCCGGCAGTGGAAACACTTTCGGGGAAGGTCTTTACGACGTTCGCAGTAGCGACGTTCGTATCAATGTTGATTGAGATGATCTCCGCATACCCTGCGCCGCTGTGCAGGTATGTCCAATCCCACCTGCCATCCGACTCCGAACCCATCTCGTGTATAGGAGCACTCGTCCCCGACCTGTCTCCATCTTTGTCAGACAACTTATACACATTTCCCTGAAAATAAGCGTTAGCAGTTTCCAGTATGGGAGAGCCCGTATAGGCTTCGTTTCTGCTGCCACCTTCCCATACCCCGTGGTTGGAACTGATGACTTCCGAGACTCGGAAGTAGCTGCCCACATCCGTAAGGTCGCCGGTCTCTGTGCCGTGTATAAACACGGGCGACCCCAGGTACACGGTATGGGTGCCGCTGCCCTGATCTTCGAAAGTGACAAGGTCCCCGCCCGGGGTCAGGCTGAGTCCGAAGTTGCTCGCATCAATGAACTTGATGTAGTACTGCTTTCTTGAATCAAGCCCAAGGGGAAGATCGCCCGATGGCGATAGAATGTGAGCGGCCTTGCGGTCGTTATCAGCAGCTATCGCCACAGTGAAATCGGTGTTTGCGACATCCACGGAGCCGAACGCGACGGCGAAAGACGTTCTACCCGGATAACTAGGCGTGATCGTGATGCCGTCGCCAGATATGGCGCTTACTATGACCTTTGCCGTGTCGTCTAGGTTCTGCGGGGAGAACGGCTCCCAGTCAAACACGATCAGTGTCATCGTCCAGATGTCATGGCCGGTCCCACGCGAGAGTTTGCGAGGGTTGTAATTCGGGTGGGCGAGATACAGCACATCAGCCGACTGCGCGAACTGGATGCCGTCTAGGTCAGCCGTTGTGTAGGGGGTGGCGATCTCAACGGGATCGTCGTCACCGTCCAGAACCTGCCCGCCATCCTTGTAGACGCGCATGTACTGGTTGCCGAACTCAAGGACATACGCCTGAGTCGTACCGAACTCAAACGGGATCAGCCGGGTGACGGCGGAAGCAGTCTTCACAGACGCCACATAGCGAGTGCCGCTGCGCTTCATCGCCCCACCCTGGATCAAGGGGATGAAGTTCTCCAGCTTGGCACAGCCCGAGGTGTACTTCGACATATCCACCCGGCCCTCAAGGGTCGGGGATAGTTCACCCGCGTTAAAACTGGTTTGGATATGCGAGGCTTTCGGCATTAGTACCTCGCATTAACCCAGGCGTCTTCCTCAAATGGCATCGGGCTCTGCTCCTGCCCGTCTGCCATACGCGCCCTGGAGAGGAGAACCTCGTAGTATTGGGCGGCGGCTTCCTTCTTCGTGTTGCTCTGTGTCAACTCCTCGCACAGCTCAAGCGCCAAGCGCGCCGATACAGCAGACGCCAGGAGAGAGTCCCACTGGTTGGGGTCTTCCTCGCGCTTGACGTACCGGATGGAGATTGGGGAACCTTCGTCCGATAGCAGCTTCCTTCCCTCAACCACCCAGGGATAGACGCTATCGTACACCTCGACTACCCGAAGGCAGTCGGCTGGCAGTTGGTACTCATCGTCGTACCCGAAACTGGGGGAGCTGGAGAGCTTCGCCAGAGAGGCTCTTGTGATGGCACTGTTCCAGGGGTGAGCGCGGAGCACTTCATCTCGGACATGCGTGTAGGCGCTGTTGCACGCTCGCGCCTGCTTGCTGTCGTCCAATAGTGAAGTGATCCGCGCTTCGCCGACACGGCTTAGCGCCCTATTGCAGATATCGACTGCACTGGGCATCCGTTATCGGTCCCCCGTTATCTCAGTCGCCTGAGTTGTAGAAGATCTCGATGGTCATTTCCCAAGCTGCGTCCGTAGTCGCTTCGGAAAAGATGCAGGACAAGTCCCAGTCTTCCATCGGGTCTGACGAATCGCCGTTCAACTCCCAAAGAGTTTTCCCACGATCATGGTCATCGAGGGCCGCCTCGTCAAAGATGTCCACTTGCGAAAGCAACCCCGCCTTGATGTCCAGATCGGTTGCGAAAAGATCAAAATCAACAACCGCTCCGTCATGGTTTGCACCTGACTTGTGAATACCGACATCAAGAAGGCCCCCTGTACCGGAGTCCGGGGACGAAATAAGGATTGAGTTAATCCTGTCCCCACTCTTGAACTGCTTGAGCCTCAAGTTGGAGTCAATTGTCACAGCTTCATCGGGATCAAAACGCACTACCGAATAGCGCAGTCGCCCGTGACCCAATCCCGCCGATGCACGCTTCTGCGCATCGAGGGTGCTGGGAGTTGCGAGTCCTGCGTACAGGTCTGAAAAGTAATTCGTAGCCATGTTTTTTGTTTCCTTGCGTTCGATGGTTGGGGGCGGGCACGACTCCGCACCGGCCCCCTCACATCAATTTGTCTTACTAAATCTGGCAGGACACCTTCACAACCTTGCCCTTCTCCAGACGGGTAGCGCCAATCGTACTCTTGACGTAGACCTGCGTGGCGTAGGACTTGTCCTCGCGCTCGCTGATCTTGGTGGTAATGTCGTTCCACACCGTAAGGTGCATCCCCGACTTCGCCCACATCGGGCAGAGCGTGGGGTCATCACCCGCACCAACAATCCGCTCGGTCTGGATGAAGTTGATCCCGAGAAACGCCTTGACGCTGCCGTCAACCAACACCTTTTGGCTGTTGTAGTCGCCACTCGCGATCTCGTCCATGCCCAGCAGGTCTTCATGCTGGGCAGCGGTGATTGCCATGTAGATCGTGTCGTTATCGAGATCGACCTCGTTCTCCATGAGCTGCGTTTTGGCTGCCATCAACTGCCCGATGGTAAGCGCAGTAGTGGAGCCGCCTGGATCGGTGACGGCGGCGGTATCATACGCCTCGTCGGTTGAACCATTCTCGCCAGTCTTGGACGTTCCGAAGAAGGCACCCAGGATCTCGTCGTCAATGGCTCGGCCCATCGCATAGGCCCCATTCACCGCATAGGGTGACTGAGGATTGATGAGCATCCGCACCTTGTCCTGATCGTCGATCAGGTCTGCCCACTCGTAGTCCACCGGGAACGTCCACCGCGCACTGTGCGGG
>PBBF01000038.1 GCA_002717745.1 Acidobacteriota bacterium | reverse complement strand
TTTTCACGTGAGCGGGACGTAGACCCGGTGGGTGCTTGTGTTGGAATGAAAGGCACTCGTGTCCAGTCGATCATCCGCGAACTTCGGGGTGAAAAGATCGATATCGTTGAATGGTCAGATGACCCGGTCGTACTTGTGACCAGTGCACTCAGTCCTGCGCGGGTACAGCGCGTCACCATCATCGATGAGGCTGAGAAGGTAATGGAGGTTGTCGTCGAGGATAGGCAGCTTTCCCTTGCGATTGGTAAAAAGGGTCAAAATGTTCGCTTAGCGGCAAAATTGACTGGCTGGAAAATTGACATCAAGAGCGAGGAAGAAAAGCGGCGTGAGGTCGAGGCACAGTTCGAAGGGTTCGATGCCGAGCGTGCCCAAGCCGACATCGCGGCATCGTTACTGGCCCTCGAGGGATTCGATGAAAGAATGTGGCAGACACTACAAGATTCATCACTGAATACGGTCGAGCGCCTCATTCACCAGACAACTCAGGAATTGGGGCAGATTCTCGGCATTGGTGATGAGCTAGCGACCGCCATTCAGAAGGTGGCCTTGGACACAGTGAGCGCACGCCGACCAGCCGAGGCTCTTGATGCGCTCTTTAGTGCTGATCCTGACCAAGTAGAGACCGCACTCAACCAAAGTAAGACCGTGGTGGCAACTTCATCCGGTGACACCATATCCGAGGTGGCGGGCGCCACTACTAGTGAAGTGGCGAACGACCACGCCGACATTAAATCTAAGGACGTCGTGGATCCGATAGCCGTCGATGCATCCACCGGCGAAACGGCGAAAACACAAGAACCGTCGAAATAATTACGAATACCGATTACACGGAACGAGACGAGGATACGTTGGCTACTGTTCGAATTTATAAAGTCGCTGAATTGCTAAATACCACAAGCCAGGATGTGGTGGCATTACTAAAGCGTGACCACGGCATTGACGTCAAGAGCGCTTCTAGTACGATCGAGGAGGTCGTTGCGCGGCAGTTTGTTGAGCGCGTCGCAACTGAGCGTGGTCTGAGCGTGCCAAGTAATACGACGTTCACAAGTAAGCCGAAAGTAAAGCGCCGTAAGACCGCTAAGTCGAGTGCTCGAGAATCCGAGCCTTCGAAACCAGTAGCCAAACCATTACCTCCACCGCGTTTGGTGAAGACCAAACACAAGCCACCGGAAGTCGAAGCTGAGGAGGCTAAGGCGGAGGATTCAGAGGCTATCGAGTCACAACCAATTGCGACTCCCCTTGCGGCCAAAGCACCTGCACCGCCAAGTGAAACACCAGCGATGCGAGAGCCACCGAGGACGGCTCGCGTCGTTCCGTCAACACTCAGGTTGCGGGTTGAAGATCAGAGTGCTCCAGTCGCACCGAAGGTAGTCGCGCCAGCGAAGCCCGAGAAACGCCTGGTGACCACGACGACGCCAACACAACCGATTACGCGTCCGGTGAATCCAGGAGGGGTGCCTCGTGTAGCTGTAGCACCATCTCACGCGCCGCTCGGTGGACCGAGACCGCTTCCCGCGCAGCCGGCACGACCGGCGGCGCTACCTCAACGGCCCGGAGGGATGCCACCACGACGTGGACGCCGCCCACCGTTTCGGCCCGGCGGGCGGTCCGGCAAACGCAAGCACCCACGCGTGACTACGGCAGTCGTACCAACGCCACTACCTGATATCACTCGTACGGTTACGCTCGCCGAGGGCATGACGGTCAAGGACCTAGCCGACAAGCTCGAAATACGTGCCAAGGATGTGCTGAAGAAGCTAATGGAGAAGCGCATCATGATAACGATTAACACAACACTCGACACGGATACCGCAACGATGATCGCGCGTGAGTTTGGTGCAGAGGTCGAGATGCGGACCTTTGAAGAAGAAATGCTCCACGTGGAACAGGAAGATACACAGCCAGAGGACCTCTTCCCTCGAGCGCCCGTGGTCACCGTAATGGGCCATGTCGATCATGGAAAGACTACGCTTCTCGACGGTATCCGAGAGACACGAATCGCTGAGCGGGAGGCGGGCGGCATCACGCAGCACATTGGTGCCTATACCGTGGACGTGAAGGATAAGCGCATCGTATTCCTCGACACACCAGGTCACGCCGCCTTTACGTTGATGCGCGCGCGCGGAGCGAAGGTGACTGACTTGGTCGTGCTCGTTGTGGCAGCCGATGACGGCGTTATGCCTCAGACGAAAGAAGCGATCGATCACGCGCGAGCCGCTAACGCACCGATCATTGTGGCGGTCAATAAGATTGATAAACCTGATGCCAATCCTGATCGGGTTAAGACCGAACTTTCGGATCTTGATCTCGCGCCTGAGGCTTGGGGTGGCAAGACTGTAACGGTCGACGTCTCTGCAAAGAAGCGAGAAAATATCGATCTTCTTCTTGAAATGATATTACTCGTTGCCGATCTCGGGGAACTAAAGGCCAATCCGAAGCGGAATGCAGCTGGGACTGTGCTTGAAGCCAAACTCGATCGCGGACGTGGACCAGTTGCAACGATTCTCGTACAAGACGGCACACTACGCGTTGGCGACACATTCCTCGCTGGCACCGTTGTAGGTAAGGTCCGAGCCCTTATCAATGACCAAGGACAGAAAGTCGAATCCGCAACACCCTCGACACCAGTGGAGGTACTTGGCCTAGGAGGACTCCCCCAGCCAGGCGATGCATTCCAGGCGCTTCCCAATGCTAGCAAGGCAAGACAAATCGCCAACTTACGCCAAACTCAGGCGAAGGAGCGAGAACTCGATTCAAAGGGTCCTCGACTCACATTGGAATCACTTCAGGAACAGGTCGCCGAGGGTAATGTCAAAGAGCTATCCATCATTATCAAGGCAGACGTTCAAGGTTCGGCCGAAGTGCTAGCTGACACATTGACAAAGTTGAGCGACGAACAAGTTAAGATCCGGATCATCCACGAGGGGGTTGGAGCAATTAACGAATCCGATGCTCTGCTGGCATCAGCGTCTAACGCCACGGTAATAGGCTTTAATGTGCGTCCGGATCGTAATGCTAGGGAGGTCGCGGAGCGAGACGGGCTCGATATGAGGCTGCACTCAGTTATTTACAATGTTACGGACGAAATCAAGAAAGCAATGGCAGGCCTACTCGAACCAACGATCAAAGAAGTGAGACTCGGCACGGCTGAGGTTCGAGAGACGTTTAAGGTGCCTAAGTTCGGTTTCGTGGCTGGTTGTATGGTCACTGAAGGACTAATCGCCCGATCAGGTGACGCGCACGCACGCCTACTACGTGACAACATCGTCGTGCACGAAGGTCGTATTGGCTCGCTCCGCCGCTTCAAGGACGATGTAAATGAAGTGAAGACTGGTTTGGAGTGCGGTATTGCGTTTGAGCGCTTTAAGGATGTCAAGGTGGGTGACGTGATTGAAGCGTTCACGGTTGAAGAAGTGGCCGCAACCGTCTGAAGCACGGTCGCTCAGTGCCCAGTACACTCGGGAGACAAACGCCTCCACCCGATTATGCCTATCGTCGCTTTATTATCAGTGGAACTTCATATCCCAGACGCCAACTCTCTCAAAGCCAAGCGCATGGTCTTGCGGCGCGTGAAGGACCGGCTTAAAAAATTTAACGTCTCAGTTGCCGAAACCGACCACCAGAATCTGTGGCAACGGGCGGCGCTTGCGATTGTAGCGGTCAGTACGACGCCAGCGGCTGTAACCGAAGCCCTGGCCTCTGTTGAGAATGAAATTGAACGCGCTGCACCTATGATGGTCACCCGCACTCAAGTCGACTTCTTGACCTGAGAACAGATTTAATTATGGCTCAAGGCTCGCGTCCCAAGCGTGTTGCGGACCTAGTGCGAGCAGAACTCGGTGAACTCCTCGCACGTCGGGTGAATGATCCTGGTGTCGGCTTCGTAACCCTGACACGCGTTCAGGTGACACCCGATCTTCAGCATGCGCGCGTGTACTTCACATCGCTCGGTGATAACGATCAGCGCGAGCAATCAAGACAGGCGCTGGAACGCGCCACCCCATTTCTCAGACGCCAAATCGGCCAGAGGCTGACTCTGAAGCGAACACCTGTGCTTACCTTTCATTTCGACGAGTCAATCGGACATCAAGAACGTGTGGAGCAATTACTGGAAGAGTTGCAAATCTCACCGAGTAATCACACAGGTGAAAATGACGAAGAAGACCAGGAACATGACAAGTAAGGTTACGAATCACACTGTTCATGACGTTTGTGATGCCATAAGGGCTCACCACCACTTTGTTGTTGTATCGCATGCAAGGCCAGACGGCGACGCGGTCGGATCACAAGTGGCGATGGGTCTCGCTTTGAAAGCACTCGATAAGCACGTTCGCCTCATTAGCGCAGACCCCGTGCCGGATATCTACCGTGAACTTTCCGGCGTTGATGACATCGAGGTCACGTCGGCAGTGACAGGCAGTTGGGACGCGGCCATCGTCATGGAGTGCACAGAATTATCCCGCGCAGGCCTGACAGGTTTAAACAACGGGTTCGTCATGAACATTGATCATCATCCTGGAAATACCTTTTTTGGTGACGTCAACTATTTTGATGAATCGGCCGCGGCGTGTGGTGAACTAGTCTTTTCAGTCCTCCAGGGCCTCCAGGTCCCGCTCACGGTAGACATCGCTACGCATCTCTACATCGCGATTCTCACTGATACCGGGTCGTTTCACCACGGCCCGATCTCAACACGAACATTCGAGATTTGCGGACGCCTAACGAGGGCAGGAGCAGATCCGCGGGCACTGGCGAACAAGATGTTTGACCAATACAAGGTCGGTCGTTTACAAGTAATCGCTACAATGTTGAGCGAGATGCAGATGGAAGACCGAGACCGAGTAGCAGTACTCACTATCGACGAAAGCCTCCTCACACAAAGCAACGCTACCCTAGATGACCTTGACGGCCTCGTTAATCTCCCTCTAACTACACGAACAGTGCAGGCCGCCATTCTCTTTAAGTCCGCACCAGGTCAACCATTACGCGTCAGCCTACGTTCAAAGGGAGACGTAAACGTCAGGGTCGTCGCGGCGGTGTTTGGGGGTGGCGGGCATGTGAACGCCTCGGGGTTCACGCTAGAAAGCACTGCCGAAGACAAGCGCCAGGCCGCGATTCAACAGGTTGTGGCAGCAGTCAATACAGCCCTCGGACCTGCCGTTGGTGAGGCTCCTTCGGACGAGAAGCCACTAGTCAGGCCAGAATGATGGACGGCGTGTTGGTCATTGACAAACCCGAAGGGCCGACGTCACACGACATTGTGGCTCAAGTCCGGCGAGGCCTCCGAGTCAAGCGGGTCGGCCACACCGGAACACTCGACCCGATGGCGACGGGCGTGTTGCCACTAGTGATCGGCCGCGCGACTCGCTTGACACAGTTTCTGTTGAAAGACTCAAAGACTTATACCGCCACCATCCGACTGGGCTTCTCGACAGACACCTACGATGCCCTCGGAACAGCGGTAGAGCCAAGCGAGAGCCCACCACTGGATTTGGCCGACAAGTTGGGAGGCCAAGTCATCGAGTCGGCCCTGAATGCCTTTCGAGGTACATTCAATCAACGCCCACCTCCCTTCTCTGCGAAGAAGATCGGCGGTATACGTGCCTATACGATCGCTAGACGCGGTCAGCCTGTGGCAACGGTGCCGGTACAGGTCACAGTGGACCAACTCACACTGCTCAAAAGAGAGAATAGTCGACTACAGGTCGAGGTAACCTGCTCATCAGGATTCTACGTACGATCCCTGGCGCACGATATCGGACAGACGCTTGGCTGTGGCGCTCATCTTCAAGCATTGCGGCGAACGCGCAGTGGAGAATTTGATCTCACACAGGCAGTACCGCTGGAACACGCTTTACAGGTTGGCGGCAAGGCGAACAGTAAAACCAATCCCCCTCCTGCCATCGACAGGATCCTGCCGTTATCTAGACTCCTCAGAACCTTACCATCTGCGATTCTCACGAGTCGAGGAAGGCGTTGTGCCTCTAACGGTCAGCCTGTCAATCGAGACGATTTGGCACACATCGATCAAGGTCTCGGGATAGCGACCAGTAGGGTTCGGTTGTTCGACGAAACAGGTCAACTCGTTGCGGTTGCAGAAACGAGGGAGGGCGCTTTGCATCCCCGGGTTGTTCTGGTCTAACATGGGTGGTTCCTAGATGAAGGAAAACAACGAACAGGGGCGGCAGTCTGGAGCTGGCATACGAGCCCGCAGTGTTCACTCCGGACTGCACGTGGAGGTAACAACGTGACTCTGCAGCGGGAGCAAAAAACTGACGTGATCGGTTCCTACCAGGCCCACGACAAGGACACAGGGTCACCAGAGGTTCAGGTCGCCCTCCTCAGTGGTCGGATTAGTTATTTAACCGAACACTTCAAGATACATGCGAAAGATCATCATTCGCGGCGGGGCCTACTCAAACTTGTCGGACAACGTCGACGCTTACTGGATTACCTAAAACACAAGGATTCCAAGCGGTATTCAGACTTGATCCAACGGTTGGGCATCCGTAAGTAGGCTCAAGACTGATAGGTGAACGCTCCTTATCCAACCATATATCTGTGACGGCGGCGTGGGTCGCCGACTGCACTATCCGAGGCAATGAAATCTATGTACAGGCGTGATTTGACGATCGGCGATAAGACACTTTCAATCGAAACAGGAAAATTGGCTAAGCAGGCAGACGGTTCCGCCATCGTGCGCTACGGTGACACCGTTGTTATCGTTACAGCCTGTTGCTCGGGCACAGAACGTGAAGGGATCGATTTTCTTCCGCTGACCGTGGATTATCGAGAGTACGCCTACGCGTCGGGCCGAATCCCCGGTGGATTCTTCAAGCGAGAAGGCAAACCGTCAGAGAAAGAAGTGTTAACCAGTCGAGTCATCGACCGTCCCCTTCGACCGTTGTTTCCTGCGGGCTGGCGACGGGAAACCCAAATCATCGCATTCGTCTTGTCGTCAGACGGTGAAAATGACTCTGATGTGTTGGCTCTGACCGGTGCTTCGGCAGCATTGTCATTTTCCCGAATCCCCTTTGAAAACACGATCGCGTCAGTGCGCGTTGGTCTAGTGAACGACGATATTGTCATCAACCCGAGCTACGCGCAGCGTGCGGAGAGCAAGCTCGATCTCGTCGTGGCTGGCAGCCACGAGGCCCTCGTGATGGTAGAAGCTGGAGCCATGGAGGTTGCGGAGGACCAAATTATTCAGGCTCTAGAAGCAGGACATACCGCCATCAAGCAGATCGTGGAACAGATTGATGCAATGTCCAGCGAGATCGGTAAACCCAAAATTGCGGCTTCACCTGCACCATCGGTGCCAGAGTTACAGCAGGAGATCGAGAGTCAGGTACTTGGTCCGCTCGCCGAAGCAATGCGGGTTAAAGACAAGATCGAAAACTACGAGCAGGTGGATCGCGTACTGACTGACCTTTTGGAATCGATACCGGATGACGATGCAAACAAACGTGCTGATGCTAAACGGATTTTCAAACTACTGAATGAGCAAGTTTTACGTGCTGAAATTCTTGAACGGAATAAGCGTCTCGATGGCCGAACATTCGACGAGATTCGGCCGATTTGGACTGAAGTCGGCACACTGCCTCGGACACACGGCTCCGCCGTCTTTACGCGAGGTGAAACACAGGCCCTGGTGACGACGACGCTCGGTACAGCCGATGACCAGCAAAAGATCGAATCACTAGCCGGTGAGTCCTTTCGGCGCTTCATGTTGCACTATAACTTTCCACCGTTTTCGGTCGGCGAAGTTAAATTCCTCCGTGGCCCAGGCCGGCGGGAAATCGGACATGGTGCCCTAGCTGAACGCGCGTTGGCGCCGGTGATCCCTGACGAGGATAAGTTTCCATACACTATCCGTGTTGTTTCGGACATTCTGGAGTCGAACGGCTCATCGTCGATGGCTACCGTATGTGGAGGCTCACTCAGTCTGATGGACGCTGGTGTTCCACTGCGTTCACCGGTAGCGGGTGTGGCGATGGGTCTCATCATGGACGAGGAGAGTGGTCGGTACGCGATCTTGAGTGACATTGCTGGAGCAGAGGATCACTACGGTGACATGGACTTCAAGGTCACGGGTACGGCAGATGGAATTACAGCGCTCCAGATGGATATTAAGGTCACTGGAATAACAACAGAAATTATGCGCGAGGCACTCGAGCAAGCGCGGGTCGGGCGGCTGCATATTCTCAGTAAGATGGCAGAAACACTCAGTGCGTCGCGGGAAGAAACTTCAACGTTTGCCCCAAGGATCGTCACAATCAGGATTCCCGTTGACAAGATCCGAGACGTTATTGGGCCTGGCGGAAAGATGATCCGGAGTATCATCGAGCGCACTGGTGTCAAAATTGATGTCGAAGATGACGGACAGATTAACGTGGCGTCGAGTGACGAGACAGCGGCACAGAAAGCAATCAATATCATTCAGGAACTGACGGCGAGCCCTGAACTTAATAAGATTTATGTAGGCAAAATTGTACGGATCACTGATTTTGGAGCGTTCGTGGAAATCATGCCAAACATTGACGGGCTACTCCACATATCAGAGATCGCGCTCCATCGCGTGAAAGATGTACGTGATGAACTGAAAGACGGTGAACGGGTGAGGGTTAAAGTGATCAACGTTGATCCCTCAGGCAAGGTTAGACTTAGCCGAAAAGCACTTCTGCAAGAAGGTAGTCCTGACAATGCTGAAAGTTCGTCGAAGCCACAGTCTGTGAAAAAGGACTAACGATCCGTTCTACCCGTCCCCGCCGCAGAAGACTACTTCAGCGTCACTCTTTAAGTAGCTCCACTAAGCTTAGGTGAGATTGCCAGCTGTGGCTATCCGCTCATGAACAGGTGGGTGTGCATAACACAAGAACGCCAGCCAAGGCGATGGGCGTTCAGCGAGATGTTCTTCACCAATTCGCCGAATCACCGAAACGAAGGCTTCTGGGCTTCTGGTCAACTCGAGTGCAAATCGGTCGGCCCGGCGTTCCTGTTGCCGAGAGACAAAGTTAGCGAATGGCATCATCGCAACTGCAATTGTACCTCCCGTGAGAATCACGAGTGGGAGACCAGCGGGATCACTCGGTCCAAACAGACCGAGTGATGGTCCGAGCACAACTAGCGCTCGTGATGCCGTGTAACAGCCGACCATGATCATTACAAGGTCTATCAGTAGCCCTTTCCATATGTCCGCATGCAAATGATGTGCGAGCTCGTGTGCGAGCACAATCTCAATCTCTTCGTCGGAGTAGTCTGTGACCAGCGTATCGGACAGGAGAATTCGTCGATTCTGCCCTACTCCGACGAGCGCCGCATTGGAACGCCGCGATCCGCTTCCCATGCGATATTGGTAAACCTTAATATCGGCTGCGCCAGCTCGGGCTGCCAAGCGCTTAAGACGCAAACCCAGTTCCGGCCTGACCACCGGTGTAACAGTTGCAAACCAGGGCACGATAATTGGGCCGACCTTCACCAAGAGCATCACGACCAACGAAAAGCTAACGCCGATGATGATCCACCAGCTAGACGGCCAAGCCTGAATGGCCGCATACATCGCTACCGCTCCAACTGGACCAACACTAAGCAGCACAGCTGTGCCCTCTAAATACTCTTGCACTGCACCATCCGACGATGCCATTGAAGGACGATACCGCCGCTCTAGCCTTCCAAGATAGACTCGGGGAGGTAAAGTTATTACTTCGTAGCACAAGCCAACACACAGGGCAAAGAGCACAACCCCGAAAAGCCAAGCTAGATCAGTTGATGCAGGTGGTACTACAAAATCACGAAGAGTCTTCGACGCTCCTGTCAGAAGCATCAACGTAAACAGCAAGCCTGTTAGCCCAGCTGCCGACAACAGCGCCCTACGTCTGAGCCTATGGTAGCGGGTGGCCTTGTCTTCGTTCACGGCTTCTGGAACATGTAGGGGCAGACCTGATACAAGAACGCCGTACCGCCCGAAAACCGAGTCAACGTGCAAGTCAGAGATTCGACTGAGCTTCGGCTGAACCGAAGCGAGGAATCACTGGCTCAGTTGAACTGGACGGAAATCAATTTGGATACTCCGGGTTCTTCCATCGTGATGCCGTACAATCGATCCGCGTGCTCCATCGTCTTGCGGTTGTGAGTGATGAGCACGAACTGAGTCTCGTCAACCATGCCACGTAACATCTCAATAAACCGGCCAATGTTGACATCATCAAGCGGCGCGTCGATCTCATCCAGTAGACAAAACGGACTTGGCCGGTACTTAAAAATTGCAAACATGAGTGCCATCGCCGAAAGCGCCTTTTCGCCACCGGAGAGTAACTGTACACTCTGAAGCCTCTTACCGGGTGGCTGTGCGATGATTTCAATGCCACTCTCTAGTAAATCGGCCTCGTCGAGAAGGACTAAACCTGCCTTCCCACCACCGAATAGAGTGGAAAACGTCTGCTGATAGTGCATATTGATCGCTTCAAATGCAGCACGGAAACGCTCTCTCGTCGTCTTATTGATGCGTCGGATTGCTTCTGTCGTCGCTGCAATCGAATCGACCAAATCCTTGCGTTGCGTAGTTAGAAAGTCATAGCGGTTATCCAATTCGTCAAACTGCTCGATCGCCATCATATTGACGGCGCCCAACCGATCGATTTTTCCCTTCAGCCCAGCGATCACGTCTTCCGTTGTGACGGGAGCACTACTGTCAGTCGTTTCTGTACTGTCGCCGCCAACTTCATGCTCGTAATCGTCCTCACCAACTTCAGCGGCCGCACTGTCAGGGGGTAACTGTACAAAGTCCTCGTCAGGCATAACCTCACCATCGGCCTCAAGTTGCTCAACCTCGTTGATAACTGAATCTAGGTCGACCTGCAATGTCTCTAAACACGAAGTCGCCAGATGTGAGAGGTCTGCCTGGGCAGTGGCCTGCGATACTTCAAATTGACCTAAGCGATCCCGAACCTCCTCGAGCGCCGCGCGTGCCGATCGAATGGTTACGTCCTCTGCCTCAACTTGGCTTCTCAACTCGACTAAAAGGTCATCGGCAGTTCGCACCTTACCCCGGAGGTTCTCCAACTCCTGTGCCCCATCATCGAGTGAGCGCTCTGATTCGATGATCTGCGCTTGCAACAACTGTTTCCGATTGTTCATACGCGCCAAGTCATCTCGACTACTCACCACGCGTGACTCTAATTCAGCCGACTCCTCCTGAAGACGGTTCACTGCAGACTTTTCAGCCAAAGCTCTCTCAACGAGACGTGCATGTAAGGCCTTATTGTCAGCGAAGCTTTGACCCATTGTGTCAAACGACGTGCGCGCCTTGGATAGTTCCTCCTGTGCTACTAAGAGCAACTCCTCCGCCTTTTGCTTCTCTCCATCGAGCTTGACGAGCGATTCTCGCGCCTCCCGTTGACGATTCTCCACCGCGGTCTGCTCTTCCTCAGCACGCCGACGCTCAGCGTCAAGTAGCTCACTCTTACGCGCGACCCGCTTTAACTCCTCGTCCAATGCAGCTAATCTGAGGTTAAGTTCCAGTGCTGTCTTTTCATGAGTTTGACGTTCCTCATCGAGCTCTGCCAAAACTCCGACTGCACCCGTGACATCTCGCTTAAGGTCGTCTAACCGCCGTCCTGCCGCCTCGACACTCGTCTGTTTCTCTACGATCGTATGACGTAAAACCTTAATCTCCCGCCTGGTAGCAAGAATCCCCTTGGCCGAAGATTTGGCGCCACTAGACACCAAGTGAACGCCACGGACAACCTCCCCGGAAAGTGTCGCAATCGATCCAGTAACAACCGTGGCCGCTTCCACAGCTCGTTCCAATGACTCAGCGAGGTAAGCATGACCGAGCGCTGATCGGACAGCAGGCGCGCATGACCCACTGACACGAACAACTGACATCAAGGGTAATAGTCCAGGCGGAAGTGACTCAGAGGCTCCGGCAACATGAGCTCTAGCGCCACCATTGTCGTCGCCCGCAATCACGAGGAATCCACAGCGTCCAGCGTCCTTTTCACGAACAAACCTGAGCCCAGCAACGGCGTGCTCACAACGAGCCACCACAACATACTGAAGCAACTCACCAAGGCAGGCTTCGACGGCAAGTTCGTACTTATCGTCAACCTCAAGATAATCCGCCACAGAACCCATGTGGCTAATCTCACCGTTCGACTCAGTCAAAATTAGCCGCGCGGCATCGGCATACCCTACTCTGGCAGCCTCAACTTCCTCTAACGACTTCAGTGTTGCGGTTAAAGCCGCCAGTTCGCGTTCATCCGATCGTAGCTCCTCGGTCACTGTTTGAAGGTCACGCTGAATACTGTCCAACTCCTCACGTCCCTCAGCGTGGGAAGCACCGGCCCGATCCACCGCCAGCTGCGCTTCAGCACGACCATCAGACGCCAGCTGACTGTTGACCGTCAATTTGTCGCGTTCGACCGCCAAATCAACCTGCTCTACATCGAGTTTGCCAAGATCTTCCACGACCCGCTCGCGCGCCTCGACCGCTTGCTCGACTTCATGGCGCAGTGCAGTAGCTGCAGCAGCTAATGAAAACACTTCGTTCCGAACAGACTCGACGTTGGCTTCACTACTTTGAATTTCGAGACGGGCGGCAGCGTACGCGGCCTCGTCTGTAGTAATTTGCTGTTCGGCTTCACGGCACGCTGCCTCGGCCTTGGTCGCATCGGTTTGCTGTCTTTCAAGTCTCTCGTTAGCTGGGGCACGTTGAGCATCGAGTGTCGTCAGCCTGTCACGAAAAGTCTTAGAGGAGACATTCAATTCGTCGACCTGCTGCCGATTAAATTTCAACTGCTGTTGACATCGATCGATTTCGAGCTCTCGAGTGTGAGTCGTGTCTCGCGTCGATGTCGCCTGTGTCTCACTTTCGGTCAATTCGATCCGCTGCCGCTCTTGCCGATTCTCGAGTTCGGCTAGACGAGCCGAAGCAGCCTGCTCCCTAGTACGTGCATCGGCTAAGTTAGCATCGGCAGTCGCGACGGTAAGCGCGAGCGCCCGGTGCCGACGAGCGAAGAGCACCTTCTCCCATCGACGCAACTCCTCTCGCAGCCGCCGGTACCGCCGTGCTTTCGCTGCTTGGCGCTTGAGTGTATTTCGCTGCTTGTCAACCTCATGGACGATGTCGTCCACACGAGCGAGGTTTAGCTTCGCGGCTTCCAGTTTTAACTCAGCAGCGTGACGGCGAGTCTTATACTTCGTGACGCCAGCAGCCTCTTCAATTAACTGGCGCCGGTCGACCGGACGCGCGCTCAAAATTTGGCCGATTTTTCCCTGCTCGATCACCGCGTAAGCCTTCACTCCAACACCGGAATCCATCAACAGGTCTTGCACGTCTCGCAAGCGACAAACCTTGCCATCAATTAGGTATTCGCTCTCACCCGAACGATATAGCCGACGGGAGACCTCTACATCGCGTGCCACGATGGGCGCAGAAACCCCTAAGTCGGCTCTGGCGCCAGGTGTTGAGTCGCCCTCATCAAGGACAACGTTCGTCACGTTGCCATTGCCATTGCTATTCCGATTCACATCGGACCTGTCATTCCCGTTCTTACCATTGCTTAGGCTGTGCCCATTAGACCCTCCAATACTGGCTACGGTGACGCCTCGAAGGAGAAGCTTGACTTCAGCAGCACCGATCGGCTTCCGACCATCGCTACCGCTAAAGATGACGTCTTGCATCCGATCACCACGAAGGCTTTTTGCGCTCTGCTCGCCCAACACCCAAGTGATGGCGTCAACAACGTTGCTCTTACCACACCCGTTGGGGCCGACGATCGCAGTCATCCCATCGTCAAACTTCAACTTGGAACGATCGGGAAAGCTCTTGAAGCCTGAAATCTCAAGGTGTTGCAAATGCATCAATAATCCTTCAACGGCTACGGACTAACGCCGAACCAGAAACATACGAGACACCAGCTGCACGATTAACGGTCATTGCACCTTGCCAATCGAGCGGCTGGGGGCGCTCGATTCCGTTGTCCTGACAACCATCCAGGCGGCCGAAACGAAGGCAGGTGCCACCAGGGAAAACACGAGTCGCTCAGCGCACCCTAAGGAAACGCCGCCCGATTCCACCGGTTCCTACACGTCCATCCCCCCGCCTACTCACATTCTGCAGTAGAGAGCCCTCAAGGCCTCTGGGGAACGATGGCAGTGTACCAAGGGGCTAGGCGTTGGGGCAAGGTGAAATTATGCCACTAAATATAGTATCTGGGGCGCAGGCGCTACCCGAAGGAAGGACTAAGGACTGTGGTATCGGTCGCCCACTACTGGATGGACTGTCCGGCTGCCGACAACTGCGTCAGTGCCTTTGCGTCAGCAAAAAGGCTCAGCGCGAACGTCGCCTGCGGATCAATCTCGACTAAATGCCGTCTCGCATCACCCACGCCGAAGAGGTCTAAGTCGATGTAATACCTAATCATGGCCCTCATAAACACCTCATCCTTAGACAGTTCGTCGTCATCGATCATGATCCGTTTCTGGGTCACAAAATCCGTGAAATCAGACAGCATTTCGTCAGTAACCTCAAAATCCCTGTCGACGTTAATACGGTCTTGCCCTTGTTCGGTGATTCGCTTGTCTCCAGACGCCGAGTACCTCTGAGCGTAGTCAGAAAACGCCTGTCGTGTGAACAAACGGCGCCCCAAAGGTGTAGGGTCGAAACCTTCAATCGGCCCGGCCATAAATCGATCTGGTTCAATGCCACCACCGCTGTAGACATGTCGACCTGAATCGGTGTACTTCAAGTCGGCGATCGAATGGTCACGCTCTCTTTCCTGGTCCTGCAACGAATAGTTCAAATACTCATCGAATGTACCGTCCCAGGGCCGTTGTATCAACCGACCACTTGGGGTGTAGTACCGAGCCGTTGTAAGAGCTAATCCAGCACCTTGGCTTACCTGGTAGATCGATTGCACGAGCGCTTTCCCGAAAGTTGTCTCCCCTACAATAAGGCCTCGATCATGATCCTGAATAGCCCCCGCAACGATCTCCGAAGCACTGGCACTGTTACGATTCACCAGAACGATCAATGCTAGATCGGCAAAGTCACTGTCCTCCCTGGCGTAATAATCTTGATCTGAATTCTTGACCCTGCCCCTGGTGTAGACAATCATGTCACCGCGTGGAAGAAATCTGTTTGCAACCCGAATAGCTTGATCGAGTGGACCCCCGGGATTGTCACGGAGATCTAGAAGTAGTTGCTGCATCCCCTGTGTGGCCAATTCCTCGAGAGCCACACCTAAATCACGATCGGTTGTCTCAGAGAAGTCTCGCAGACGGATATAACCTGTCGACTCACTAACCATGAATGCGCCGAGAATCGTTTGGATGTTGATTTCGTCGCGCATCACTGCGAGAGGTATCAGTGCGTCGTAGCCCACACGGCGAATAGCGATATTAACCATTGAACCCTTCGGGCCCCGGAGACTTCTTACCGCTTGGTCGCTGGTCCAGCCTTTCGCGGATTCACCTTCGATCTCGGCGATCACATCGCCCCGCCGGATACCCTTCATATAGGCTGGCGATCCCTCGAACAGTGCAATGACTTTAATGTCACCGCTTATTACTTGAATCGTAATGCCCAGACCATAGTAGCGCCCCTCTTGACGCTCTCGCATTTGAGAATAGGTACGCGGGTCCATGAAGCTCGAGTGCGGATCGAGCGTTTGCAGCATCCCATTAATCGCACTGTAAATGAGTCGGTCAGCGTCAACCTCGTCGACGTAGTTAGTTTCGATTACCGCAAGGGCGTTGGAGAAGGCCTTATACTGCTCCGCCACCCGATCCTGCGTCGCCAAAACTCGACCGCCGAACAGGCCGCCCGCAAGCGCAGAAACAACCACGACCATCACCACCACCGGAAGCGAACGAATGATCCGCATGACTGGGATCGTACTAAAATAAGCTCCTATCTCGCAATGAGTTCCGAGAATGGCCCTGTCGAGCCAAGCTTGACCGGATCTGAGCACGTTCCTATAATGCGAGCGGAGTGTTTCTATGCGCTGGAAGTCCAATCACGATCTGATTGCAGCGCCGCGCGTTGTCTGGGGTTGTGGGTGATACGGCCGATGCACCCCAGAATGAGGGTTTAAGGAGCGCTAGAACATGTTTGGCTCAATTGGAATGCCCGAAC
>PBBF01000037.1 GCA_002717745.1 Acidobacteriota bacterium | reverse complement strand
TGACGCAGTCCGATACGTTCAGATTTTCGAGAATCGCGGCGAGTTGATGGGGTGTAGTAATCCCCATCCCCATTGCCAACTCTGGGCGGTCAACCACGTGCCGACTATTCCGGCTCGTAAACAAGCAACGCAGCGCCTTTATTACAAGACACACGGCAGGGATCTGTTGGGTGACTATCTAGACGTAGAGCTTACGGAAGGCGAACGTATCGTATCGGCTAACGAAGGTTGGGTGGCTCTAGTACCGTTCTGGGCGGTGTGGCCGTTCGAAATCATGGTAGTGCCCCGTCGTTACGTTGCCGGCCTCGTTGACCTCAGCAACGACGAACGCGCCAGTCTAACGACGATCATCGCTGACGTTACAAAGCGATACGATACTCTCTTTGACTGCGAGTTCCCCTATTCGATGGGTTGGCACGGCCAGCCTTCCGACGGGACATCTCAAGATGGTTGGCGTCTTCACGCCGCTTACTACCCACCACTTCTTCGCTCAGCCACGGTCAGAAAGTTCTTGGTCGGCTACGAGATGACAGCTGAGCCGCAACGGGACCTAACCGCCGAGGAAGCCGCTGCTAGACTCCGCACCCCATTAGAACTTGATGGAGGGGCCCCCTCAGGAGGGTAACCATCGTGAGCGTGGATCCTGCCGAGGTTATCAACGACTTCCACCAAGCGTTCAACGGACAATCACCATCCCTCATCACCAGAGCGCCGGGTCGCATTAATCTGATCGGCGAACATACCGACTATCACGACGGGTTTGTTCTTCCGGCCGCCATCGACCGTGAGGTTCTCATTGCAGCTGGCTCGCGAGGTGACCAGACACTTCAAGTGTTGGCCACCGCCTACAACGAGCACGCCACAATCGACTTACGCACTCTTCAGGTAGCCGGTATAGCCGGTAAGACCCGTTGGACCGACTACATAGCTGGTATCGCCTGGGCGCTTGGAGAAGCAGGCCACAAACTCGGAGGAACCAATATGGCGGTGCGTAGCGATGTGCCAATTGGAGCTGGACTCGCGTCATCAGCCTGTTTAGAAATGGCTGTGGCACGCGCATTATGTGCGATTGGTGGAATTCCCTGGGATGCTGTGGTGATGGCAAAGCTTGCCCGAAAAGCTGAGAACGCCTTCGTCGGCGTGCACTGCGGCATTATGGACCAATTAGTATCCGGTATAGGTGTTGCAGGTCACGCGTTACTGTTGGATTGCCGGTCGTTGACGGTTGAACCGGTCGCCATACCAGCAGACCTGTCCATCGTCGTAATGGATACTGGAATTCGACGGACGCTGGACACCACAGAATACGCTGCACGGCGTGATGCATGCACTGTCGCACTCAGTGCCACTCAAGAACGTCAGGCAGACATCCGAACGTTGCGCGACGTCGACCTCCCTCTTCTTGAATCGATCCGGCAAGAAGTGGGCATTACCACATTTAGGCGTGCCGCCCATGTCATCGCTGAGAACGCACGTCCCGCCCAACTTGCCACGGCCCTCACGGTTGGCGATTGGCAACTGGCCGGGAGGCTCATCAATGCATCGCATGCGAGCCTGCGTGATCTCTATGAGGTTTCCACTCCCGAACTCGATCTCATCACAGACTTAGCGAAAGACACGGCGGGGTGTTACGGCGCCCGAATGACAGGCGCGGGTTTCGGCGGTAGTGCCATTGCGCTTGTAACTTCAGATGCTGCCAAGTCATTCGTCTCACATGTGTCAGCTGCTTATCGAGCCAAAGGACCTTCGACAGGCGAGGTGTTTGTCTGTCAGTTAGTGTCAGGCGCCTCAATTTTATCTGTTTGACAGCGGGTCGTTGGATAGAACCTTGTAGCATTCGCTTCTGGAGCCCCGTGACGTTCCCGTCAAGCCCTGCCGATTCGCGTATGATGACGAACGTGACATCAACGACTACGGCTCGCTACGTGCTTGTGTTCTCCTGTCTCGGTCATAGTTACATGCACTTGTTCGCGGTCTACTTCTTCCTCGTCGTATTGCC
This sequence comes from Acidobacteriota bacterium, assembly GCA_002717745.1. Classification (GTDB taxonomy): domain Bacteria; phylum Acidobacteriota; class Vicinamibacteria; order Vicinamibacterales; family UBA823; genus UBA11600. The sequence continues at coordinate 14,655 of PBBF01000037.1, read as the reverse complement.
ACTCGAGCGAGAGTGGGCCATGCCGTACCATGAATTGATCAGCCTCTGGACGATCGGCTCGCTCCTGGTGGGCATCATGGCGCTTCCCGCTGGCTGGCTCGGAGACCGCTGGAGCGCACCAGGCATGTTAGTCCTGTTCTTTCTTGGTCTAGGCGGTGCAGCAATTATTTGTGGGCTCGCGACGTCACCAACCGTTATGTGGGCTGGCCTGTGCCTCCTCGGGGCTTTCGCTGCTATCTACCACCCGGTCGGCATCGCTTGGCTGGTTCGCACCGCCACGGAAAGCCGAGGCAAGGTGCTCGGCATCAACGGGGTATTTGGGAACGCTGGCGTGGCCGGCGCAGGGCTCGTCGCTGGATCACTGATTGACCTTTTTGGTTGGCGGATAGCCTTCCTTGCGCCAGGCGCCATCTCGCTGGCCACGGGAGTAGTCATGCTCTACTGCCTAGTCAGCGGAAGGCTTACCGGTGATGCTGCGCGTCGTCTCCCTGCACAGGCTGATGGTCAGACTGGACAGTTACGGGCGTTTGTACTGCTACTAATTACAATGTTTGGAGGTGCGATAATCTACCAGGCTACGCAGATCGCGCTCCCAAAAATCTTTGCGGTGAGACTCGTGGAGTTTGTTGGTAGTTCGACATTCGGTGTTGGCGCATTCATCGCGCTCGTGTACGGGTTCGCCGGACTAACACAGGTCGCATCGGGTTACCTCGCGGATCGCTTCGACCTCAAGATGGTGTATATCGGCACATTCTTGTTACAAATCCCAGTCCTCTGGATCGCTGCGAGTGCCGGCGGAGTGTCCCTCATTGCGGCCTCAACGGTCTTGGTCATGGCTAACACCGGTTCGCTGCCAGCTGAGAACATGCTTCTTGCCGCCGCGACGCCTGAGCAAAGACATGGAGTTGCTTTCGGGCTGAAGTTTGTCCTCGCGTTCGGTGCAGCTCCACTGGCAATCAGGCTGGTAGCTTACGTCAATGACACGACAGGCGGCTTCTCCCTCCTATTCACTATCCTCACCACGGTGGGTATTGGGGTCGTTGTTGCCGCGGCGCTTCTGCCGAAGTTAAAGCGACCGCAAAAAGAATCCCGAGAAACCTCTCCGGAGCCAAACGCTCTCGCTGAGCACACAGGCACTATCTAAGCACCCTAGCTATGCTGACCAGCTTCTGACGTTATACACCGCCGCACAGGGCTAGACTGTTCTACAATAGTCGGGTCCCACTGCATCGAAGATGACTCAATTTGACGATTTTCAGTACAACACGCCACCATCACCATCGCCCAGCGGTTCGCCTCGATGGCAATCCATAGCAATCGTGGTGGGAGGTGTCGCGTTGGTCACCGCAGCTATCGTCGCCGTATATCTCATCAACCGCGGTCCCACTGAAACGGTGCCGCCTGAAGCCCAGTCCGTCATCGAGTCAACGCCTCCTGAAATTAGTGTGCCAGAACTCGGCCCGGGACCGGATGTGCCCGAGACGGTTAACCTCCCTGCACTTGATGAGAGCGATCGTTTCGTGCGTGAACTCGTAAGCACACTGTCTGCGCATCCAACGTTGGTCGCCTGGCTTGCAACGGATGAACTCATACGAACATTCGTGGTCATTGTGGAAAATATCGCGGAAGGACAAACACCGGCGCGCCACCTAGGAGATCTCTCACTGAAAGAACCGTTCCGCACCGCAGGCGATCGCCAACAGTTAGTCATTGATCCGCAGAGCTATGCGCGCTACGACCTAATCGCCGACGCGTTTAATTCAGTGCACGTCGAGGGTGCCGTACAGCTATACGAAGGGCTAAAGCCGTTACTCGACGAAGCGTACCGCAATCTGGGACATCCCGACGGTGATTTTCACCAAGCCCTTGCCCAAGCGGTGCGTCAAATCGTCGAGGTGCCAATCGTCGATGGCGAAATCGCGCTTGTTTCGCGCACCGTTGCATTTCAGTTCGCTGATGTGTCACTCGAAAGGCTAACTCCAGTACAGCGGCAAGCCCTACGCATGGGGTCTCGCAACCTTCGATTAGTCCAGCAAAAACTTCACGAATTATCTAGCGCATTGGGGTTAGAGCCGTCCGTTACCGTGGGCTGATAGAATCGTTTCGTCTCATACTGCCCATTAGACTAGGGCAGCATTCCTCAACGACCTGCAGACGTTTACCGAAACACTCATGGCAAGAGGCTGGGAAAGTAAGGCGGTCGAATCGCAGCAGGATGAAGCCTTACGCGATCGTAAACCCGTTGACCGTCGAACCGACGCGCAACGGACGAGGGATGCCAAGCGCTACGAACTTTCGCTTTCACGCACCCGAACAGCAAATGACCTTGAACACGCTACACACCCAGCTCACCGAGAAACCCTCACTCGTGCACTTAGGGCACTCGACGCCCAGCTGCGTGAGCTAGACATAGAATCGTGAATCTCACAATCCTCTAACGGCCAACCCAGGTCGGTGGAGGGTCGATATCCTCGCTCGGTGTGGGCCCGGGATCCGCACGACCACTTCCTTCCAGCCGACTCACCGCACGCAGGGTCATGTCCTGGTCACACCTAATCTGACAGGAAAGACGAACCCCCGTGAGATTACGCTGGCTCAACCGCTCCTGCTCAGCTTGCGTCATTTGCTCGGGTTCCCCAGAAATGAACTCGACACGACAAGTCGTACACCTTCCTCCACCCCCGCACGCATGCAGAACATCCACCCCCGCATCCTGTTCCATGGCTACGACCAGCCGTCTGCCGTCTACAACATCAACGGGTGCATATCCCTCAACTGTTAATTTTGGCATTTCGAAGCCTCGCTTGAACCATTCACGAACATCTCAGCTGCGACCGTCCATCCCCGCAACCAGCGTGCCGCACTGTAGCACAGCCCAACTAGTGCTTTTGAGCATTAAGTAACGCGTAATGAACCGCAATTCCAACAAGCGGTAAACTGCTCTTCAACACACTCTCGACACGTAGCGCAACGCCAATTAGTTGGGGCACCCTCTGAGATAACATCCCTCGAATATTCCCGGGCGAGTTCGCTTGCCCGACCGACCTGTTCGGTATCCAGCACCCACACCGACGGTAGTGTGTCAAAAGTAAGCGGGGCTTCGCCACGAGCACCAAATAGAGCCTCACCTCGCACCAGTGCATCAATCCCTTCACTTTCAAGAATTCCTTTGAAAAGATGCGCATCGGTTGGATGCCTGGCTACATAGATTCGGATCACTCTGCCCCTCCGTTTGTGCAATTACGGTTAACGTGATCGACCAGCTCGCCAACGATCGACGGCCACAGCCACAATGATGATATGGCCGACGATCATCTCCTCCACAAAGTTCGGCCAACCCAGCACTGTACTCCGATTTCGAAGATAGGCCATCAAGACAGCGCCTGCAAGCGTACCGACAATTGAACCCTGTCCACCACTGAGTGAACCACCGCCAATCACCACAGCGGCAATAATGTCGAGTTCGAGGCCAATTGCTACGGTCGGATCACCCTGGGTCAGCCGCGCGAACTGCATGAGACCAGCGAGCCCAGTAAGTAATCCAGCCAGCACATAGATAGCAATCTTGGTGCGCGTGATACGGATGCCACAAAGCCTAGCCGTAGCTTCGTTGGAACCGATCGCCAACGCATGCTGTCCAAGTACCGAATAACGTAGGAGGAGAATGAATACAACGGCCAGCGCTAACATTAGCCACACGCCAGGCGCCACGAACAACCAGTGCGGATTAGGAATCGGATTGACCCACAGGTCAAGTCCGCGTGTAGGCGCTGTGACCGGGATACTGCCCGAGATCCACTTTGCAACGCCGCGATAGAAACCCAGGGTGCCGAGGGTGGCAATGAATGGAGGCAGGCGGAGGCTCGTTACGAGCAAGCCGTTGTAGAATCCACAGAGTGCTCCCGTGCTCAAGGCTACGATAAGCGCGGCTCCGACACCCCCACCATTTTCGAGAACAAGTGCTGCTGCGACACTGACCAGAGCGATGGCCGATCCAACTGAGAGATCAATTCCCGCACTGATGATGACAAATGTCATCCCAATCGCCGCCGTACCGACGATCATCGCATGTACCGCGACCAGCCTCAGATCAAATAGCGTCAGTGGCGGATGCGGCGGAATTGCATAGAAAAACAGCACCGCAGCAGCTAGGCTCAGCGCGGGTGCCAGCGTTCGCAGCCACTGGCCAGGCGAGGTGCCTAGGACGGTACTCATGCGAGCGCCCCTTCCCCGCTCGTCGCCGCATTCAACAGGTCGTGCTCAGTCCAGTCTTTGGCCGATCGCGTAGCCACCACTTGGTTCCGGTGCATAACGGTGATTCGATCGCATACGCCGAGCAACTCTGGTACATGGTCCGATACTAATACGACGCCCTTGCCCCTTTCGACTAATTTACCGATCCATTCGTAAATCTGCGCCTTGCTTGCCACGTCGATCCCGCGAGTTGGCTCATCCAGCAGTAGGACGTCCACATCCTGATGCAGCAGACGCGCGAACGCCACCTTCTGCTGATTACCACCGGACAACTCACCCACGGGCTGCCCCGCACCTCGTGATCGAATGCCACAACTCGCGATGAACCGTTCCACGGTCTGTCGCATCGTGCGGGTATCGAGCCAACCCCACTTGGTAAACGGCTCCAGCCGGCTCAGCAGCATGTTATTCCCAACCGAAAGTCCTAGCGCTAATCCTTCCGTTTGCCGATTTTCACTCAATAGAGCAACACCTGGTTTGAGACCAGTGTGGCGCCAAGATTTCCCACCGCTGTATCCAGCCACAGTCACCTGTCCAGAAACGACTTGGTCCAGGCCGCAGATGGAGCGTAGTAATTCAGTTCTGCCCGCGCCGACGAGCCCGGCTAGGCCAAGAATCTCGCCACGGTGCAACGTTAGATTGATCAGCCTTGACGAACACTCGGCCGTGCCCACGTCGTTTAACGTTAGTAGCGGCATCCCCGTCGTCCGCGACGAGATCGGAAACATATCGGGCAGGCGTCGGCCAATCATCAGTTCAATCAGATCAGCAACCGTCACCGTAGAGGTGGCACCCTGGCCGGCTACGCGCCCATCGCGGAGCACCAGAAAGCGGTCAGCGATCCGCTGCACCTCCGCCAAAAAGTGAGAAATGTAGATAACTGCGACGCCTTCGCGGCGTAACCCAGAAATAATGCTGAAAAGCCTGTCGATTTCGACGAGCCCCAGACTGCTCGTCGGTTCGTCCATGATTACAACTCGTGCATCGGTCAACAGGGCCCTAGCAATCTCAACCAGTTGACGATCACCAGTTGAGAGTCGACTGACCGGCGTGGCGAGTGACAACTCTGGACGACCCAGTCGATCAAGCACCCCACGAATCCTTCGGCGGTGTGCCGACCGATCGATGAATCCGAACCGGTGACGCTCGGCGCCCAGGACTAGGTTGGCCTCAACGCTCAGGTTGGGGACAACATTGGACTCCTGATAGATCATCGCGATGCCTGAGGCACGAGCCGCGAGTGGATCAGCCGGCGTGAACGTCGCGCCATCAAGACGGGCGTTTCCCTCGTCCGGCTGCACAGCGCCGGACAAGATCTTCATTAGCGTCGACTTACCCGCTCCGTTTTCTCCAACCAGCGCGAGGACCTCACCTGGGTAAACTTCAAGATCAACAGCGTCAAGCGCAACCGTCGCACCAAAACGCTTTGTGATGCCCGACATGGCCAGCCGTGGACTGCGACGTTCAGGGGAACTGTCAGGAAACTGCCCAAGTGTGCTCATTGATCGAGGAGGCGAGAAAGGTCTGGCGTCAGCAGTTCAGCAATTATGGGATCCTTCATGTTCTCATGGGTCGCGAGTGTCACTCCTGTATTCTGACGGAGCTCAACAGTTACGCCTTGCAGGTGGTCGATGGCAGTCTTAACACCCAGGTAGCCCATTTCCACTGGACTCTGAACAACGAGTCCTTCGAGTTCACCCTGCTCAAGTGCTGTCACGAGTCTCTCATTGGCATCAAACCCAACCAACCGAATATTCCCAACCAAGCCCAGGCTGCGAAGCGCTAGGAGCAGGCCAAATGTGCACGACTCGTTCGCACAAAAAACACCATCAACGTAATCGTAGGTCGTCAGGAGACTTTCCGAGGCGACCTGTGCAGTGGCCGTCGTGACACCTGCATACCGCTTCGGATCGATCAACTCAATACCGGTAAAGGCAGACAGGGCCTCAACAAACCCTTCCTCCCGCCGCATGGTACTCTCTGAACCTTCAGCGTGCCGTAACAGCAGCACCTGTCCTTGTCCTCCAAGGAGGTCCCCCATCCGCTTTCCGGCAATCCGGCCACCCTCGACATTGGGGGTCGACACATAGCTAATGTAATCGGTACCGGCTTCAGCGGCGAGTCCAGAATCGAAAACAACGACAGGAATTCCAGCTTGTGTGGCTAGGCGTACGGAAGGTACGAGGGCATGCTGGTCAAGCGGTGCCAGTACAATCGCATCGACACCGCTGCTAATTAAGTTCTGCACAAGCGAGATTTGTTGGTCCCGGTTGTCCTCACGCTCTGGACCACGGAAGATCACCTCAATACCGAATTCTTTCTCGGCCCTAAGTGCACCTACGTGGACCGCTTTCCAGAAATCGTGAGTCGTCCCCTTCGGTACGACCGCGATCCGAAACTGGTCCATCTCGCCAACGCCACTTGTTTCGGGGCCACCGCTACCACATGCGAAAACCAGTAAAAGTGTCGCCAACAACATCCCCAAATAACCCAACCGATTCAGCGCATACCCACTTCGCATCGCTGTAGCTTAATCCCCGAAGACCAACCTCGCAATCAAACTGTTACGTCTCTCAAGAAGGTCATGGTCCGTGTTAGACTGAAGCCACCTATTAGCCAAAGGGACGCTAACACCGTGGTTTAGCCTAGGAGTCACAGACTATGTCAAGACTAACGGTATGGACTTTTCTGGTCGCCGGCCTCCTGTCGGTAGGAACCGCTGGATCCACCGCAGCCCAACAGACCACCAGCCTCGGTACTATTGACTTCCCTGTATCAGTAACGTCGGTCGAAGCCAAAGAGCATTTTCTTCAAGGCGCAATGATGCTTCACAGCTTCGAGTGGGAGGATGCGGCCGAAGCCTTCCAGGCAGCTCAGCAAGTTGAGCCAGATTTCACGATGGCCTACTGGGGCGAGGCGCTCAGTCATACGACGGGGCACCATTTTCCGGTCGGCCAGAATCTCGCGGCTGCACGTGAGGTGCTATCGCGGTTGGCCGAGACACGCGAGGAGCGGGCTGCCAAGACTCAGACAGCGAGAGAAAAGGATTACCTAGCGGCCGTTGAGGTGCTCTACGGCCCTGGCGACGCTCAAGAGCGAGCCCTCGCTTACTCTGAGGCGATGGGCCAAATGCACCAGGACTACCCCGATGACTTCGAAGCGGCAACGTTCTACGCACTCTCACTAATGCGGTCGGTCCGACGCGGTGAAGGTAGTATCCGGCAGGACATGCAGGCCGGCGCTATCGCACAGTCCGTTCTCCGCCAGAACGAAAATCATCCCGGTGCGGCTCACTACACTATCCACGCTTATGATGACCCGATTCACTCACCGATCGGCCTCCACGCAGCACTAACATACGCCGACATAGCTCCGTCAGCGGTGCACGCGCTGCACATGCCGTCGCACATCTTTGTGCAACAAGGAATGTGGGACTACCTGGCTCGTTCGAACAAGGCTTCATGGGACGCCTCGGTTGCTCGGGTCGACGCTAGAGGTGAACCTCCAACACGCTATTCGTACCACGCGCTCTACTGGTTACAGTATGCCTACCTTCAGCAAGGGCTTCGCGATAAAGCGACTGAGACGCTCGCCCTGATCCGGCCGATTGCAGAGCGCGAGGATGGGCGTCGGGTCCGTAGCACCTACGCGATCATGGATGCCCGTTATACGATCGCCACACGGCAGTGGCGCAGGAATCCTGGTTTAGCCGAACTCGTCGATCGAATTACAGAGGACCCTTCGGAAGTTCGCAGCCACGAGGCGGGAGCCGTCCTACTGGCTGCTGGGCTCAGCGCGGCGCACCTCAACGACATTACTGAAGCCCAACTCGCTTTGCGTGGGTTACGTGAGCTCCACGATTATCTTTCCAATATGGGCGACGACAATCAGAGCGTGACGCAGATCGCCGTGATCCTGAATGAGGTTGAAGGGATGGTCCATTTCGCGCAGGGCAACCATGACAGCGCGATCGAATCGCTAGCCAAAGCAGCGTCCATCGAGGAGACGATGGTCGCACCTTCTGGTCCTCCAGGCGAGTCTCCGACCGACGGACCAATCAAGCCGTCGCACGAACTCTACGGTGAATTACTGCTCGAGCTGGATCGTCCAGGCGAAGCAACCGAGCAGTTCGCAAAAGGGCTACTGAGAACTCCCCACCGCCCGCTATCCTTATTGGGGTCAGCCCGTGCGGCCGCTGGGAGCGGGGATGTCAAAACTGCTCGGTCACACTACGCGGAGCTGGAGACCATTTGGGCTGGAAGTGCCGGCCAAGAGCGTGCTCTCAACGAAGCTCACCGCTACCTAGAAGAGGCTGAAGAACAGTAAGCTAAAGACACGACAGACGCCAGCAGCGCTTATCCTCAATCAGCGGCTGTGGGCGTCTGTCGCGGCTCTCCCCGTCAGAAACTCCTCCGCAACAGACCTCGGAGTCCGCCCACCCTCATCGACTGCCAGATTCATCGCTCGCATCAAGTCGACGTCAATCGCGCCAACAAGTCCCCCCAGTGCAGCAACGACGCGAGGCTGGCAACGCACCAAGCGGTCACTCACAAGAATCACTGCGTCGTAGGGCGGCATCACGTTCCGGTCGTCTTCAAGTGTTGTTAGACCTAATGCTGCGATTCTGCCATCGGTCGAAAAAGCGGTGATCACATCCACATCCTGTTGAGCCACCGCCTGATACATAAGAGCAGGGTCCATCGTGACTTCCCTATCGAACGACAGCCCGTAGCGCGCTTGGAGCGACACCCATTCTGGCCGCCCGAAAAACTCGTAGTCACTCCCGAAGACGAGACGCGACGCATGGGGCACCAGATCGCTAATCCGCTTCAGCCGGAGCTCCTGTACGTCCACAGAACGCATCGCTAACGCGTACGTGTTCTCAAAACCAAGGGCTCCGACCACGTGAACGCCGTAGTCCTTAGTAAGTAAGCGCTCAACTTCGTCGAGGATTTGACCCCGATTCTCAGTGTTTGCCTCGCGGCGCAGAATCGTAGCCCAAATCGTGCCCGAGTAGTCGACGTAAACATCCAAGTCACCCGACCGTAAAGCGTCGAACGCTACGGTCGAACCAAGTGACTGGAGAACCGTCGCGTTAAGACCGGTCTCAACAGTGACTTGACCAGAGATAATTTCAGACAGAATGTACTGTTCCGTGTACGGCTTGCTGCCAATAACAATCCGCTCAGATTCATCCTCGCCGACAAATTGGCGTGCAAGTGTCACGCCGGCAAACAAATACAGGGCGGATAACACGCCGAGTGCAGCAGCAACTAGCCCGCGTCTTCGGAATCGCACACCTTCCTCAAGCACGCGGACGAGCCAATCGAGTAACTGCGCGAGCAGGGCCGCTGCGACGGAACCCACCATGACCGCTGTGTAATTCCTAGTCTGGAGGCCGGAGAAGATGTAGTTGCCAAGACTCGTCGCCCCGACCGGTGTCGAAAGCGTCGCCATGCCGACAACCCAGACGGTCGAGGTCCTGAGGCCGCCCACAATAACCGGCATCGCGAGCGGCAACTCAACCCGCCACAACTGCTGATTTTGGGTCATCCCGACGCCTTTCGCGGCTTCGGTATACGCCGGGTCGACCCCGGCGATGCCGATGACCGTGTTCCGCAGAATCGGGAGGGTGCTATAAAGCGTCAGGCCGATGATCGCCGGTAGATACCCGATACTCTGGACCTGAATCGCCGCGAGCACTGGTACCATGATGGCGAGCAGCGCCAAGCTCGGCACCGTTTGAACAATCCCTGCCGCTCCAAGGACGACCTGCTCCACCCACCGGACACGTGTCGCCACAATTCCCACCGGAACACTGATAACGGTCCCAAGGAGTAACGCTACGAGGGTTAACTGCACGTGCCCGGTCAGGTAGGCTGGCAGCAGCGCCAGCTGCTCACTCACGGTTGCTCTCCCGGGCCGAGCAAGTCGTTGAGCATTTGTGCTTCTCGTTTCGGAGTGCCGAACATCCGCTCGACGAATTCATCGACAGGATTCACCATCAGCTCGCGCGGCGTGCCTACTTGCACCAGACAGCCATCTCGCATCACCACAATCCGATCNCCCAAGAACAACGCTTCTACCAAGTCGTGGGTGACAAAGATCGCGGTCATGCTAAGCTCCGTTCGGATGCGTGCAAAGGATTGCTGCAGTTGCTCACGCGTCAGTGGGTCAAGAGCTCCNAACGGTTCATCCAGAAGCATCACGTTTGGCTCGGATGCCAGCGCACGNGCGACCCCAACCCNCTGCTGCTGACCGCCGGAGAGCTCGCTCGGCCGGCGATCGCGCATCACCGCAGGGTCCAGCTCGACCAGGTCCAGAAGTTCGTCCACGCGACGCCGGATNCGCTCAGCCGTCCAACCGAGCAGCGTCGGCGTTACACTGATATTCTCAAAGACGGTCATGTGGGGAAACAAACCGACCCCCTGAAACACGTAGCCAATGTGCCGTCTCAACTCGTGTGCCGGCAGAGCACCGATATCGGCNCCATCAATCCGCACCAAACCGTCGGATGGCTCTACCAGCCGGTTGATCATCTTCAGCGTCGTAGTCTTGCCACATCCCGAGGTTCCCAACAGCACAACCACCTCGCCCCGATTAGCCCGAAGCGAGAGACGATTAACCACGACGTGCTCACCNTAACGTTTCGTCAGAGCTTGAAGTTCAATCATCGGNGCTCACTACAATACGACTNGNCCTGAGCCAAGATACGCAGCTGGTTGGTAGAAATCGGNTTTCGGGACCNGGCGCCACGTCGAAGGANCCGACNGCGGCNTCTCTAAAAAATAGTAAAAAGCCGAACGGTCAGGACGACCGGTTACGACCGTTCGATCCATTCAACGAATCGCGGTGGGTGTTCATCGGCAACAATCATTACNCGGGTAATCCTACCGCTCTCCTGAATGAGCTGCTTCGAACTCTCCCGCGCTTCGTCAACGGTAGAGTATCGCACGGCCACCAGNGGTGAGTTGGTCGACCCTCCTCTGACAGTTGGAATCAGCTTAAACATACAGAGTCACTCAACGATAGATCATGACCACCCGGNCCACACAGCCGACTTTAGTGTGCCTGACGGACACCTCATAATATCGAGACTCTCGTATCATGTCGACCGCTTGAGACTCATGAGTCTACTTCAGACACACGAGATCCGAGCACTAGATCTAAAACTCTACCGTAGCTTGCTATTCCGNTCGATACGCGGTTGGCGCGTAGATAACGGTCGTAAACCCAACTCGCNTGGCGACGCACGACTGGCATCGATTGTCCAAGTCGATCACGAATCGCGACCAGGTCNCGAGCTGGACCAAGTTGGAGTGCCGCCGTCACCTCNCTCCGCGTGTCGGTGTCCAACTGACGCATTAGGTATGGGTGGAGGAACAACCAAGCGCTGTACTGCACCGCTGCATCGCCTGATTGAGAAGCCAACCAAGCGACGAAACTAGCTTCAGCCTCATCAGCGTATCCTGCAAGATGGGCCCATTCATGAAGAACGATAAACGGGCGNTCATAGGGCAGAACGTCAGAATTAATGAGTGTCTCAAGTAGGAACGGATCAGTAAAACCATCGATGGCAGCCTGACGGAAATAGAAGNCGAACCATGACGTCTTGGGACGCGCCAGTCGCGGCTCGGCGGACGCCGGTAGTTGCTCCTGTGCGTACCGGAACGGCTTGGCGAGCACCTTCGGAACAGATTCGAGCGTCGGCCAGGGCCTAGCCTGGGCCAACCCGTGTAGCCGGTTCAACCGGACAACCGATTCGCGGGCAAGNGTCTCGAGTGATGCNGGTGTGATNCGACTAGTGTCAAAGTCGAGNTTGGATTCAAGCGATTCCCGACGGTAGTTGNATCCCCAACAGAGCATAAAGACGATATAGACAAGNGCCACAGCAACCGCTACTTCCCGAATCAGCACCAGAACGACGACCGTCCTACGCACCATCGAGGAACGTCTAAATATCACTATGCATTTGGCTATCAAAGCAACTACGGAGCCAATCACTAANAAATCAAACAGAGCAACTGGCACCTGATTTGATAACGATGTAAACACTTGCTGAATAATCGGATAGAGGCCCCGAGAATAGGTACGCTCAACACAGGCTTCAGAGGTTGGTCCAACGGCAACCACCAGGGCCAATGTCAGGATTGTGAGGCGCCAAGCCAAGTGTAACGGCCCCGATTCAGACTGNGAGNTTGTTTCCTGATCCACAGCGTCAAATCCTCTGCGCCGTCTCTCCCGTTACACTCNCCACTGGAGATGCCGCCCCGGCGGGCNGTCTTTCCTGAGGCANCCCTTTTGGGAACCAGAACGATGAGATGACTGCGGAGCCTGCCGCGAACGCCCCAAACANAAATACTCGCTGCAAGGCAGCGGTCAACTGTTGGGGGCTGGCATCACCGCCCGCNGGAAGTGACACAACCACAATCGCGCCCATCGTGGCTACACCAATGGCGCCACCGATCGATCGAGTAAAGTGACCCAGCGACGTCGCNATNCCGAGCTGGTTACGCGGTACCGCGTTCTGGACAGCCAGGATCAAGGTAAGAATGGTCATGCCCATNCCCACGCCCATGATCGCAAGTACCGCGCGTATCATCCACAGGGATGCCCCTATATCAATCTGCGATAGCTGAAAGAATCCAAAGCTCACACACGATAAGCCGGCAAACACCATTCGCCGGTACCCAACTTTCATAAGCACGCGACCGGTAACAATTGACATCAATACCCACCCGAGGAGTAACGGCGTGAGCGCTGAGCCAGCNTCAATGGCACTTCCACCCAACGCCGCCTGCACGAAAAGTGGCACAAATGAGATCGCGCCGAACATCGCCACGCCAACTAGGAACCCGCTCAACATCGCTGGCCCAATAACCCTATCCCCGAAGAGTTCAAATGGTATCAGNGGGTCCGCAGCGCGACGCTCAACATGTATAAACGCTACCCACAGTATTAAGGCGCCACCTAAGAGCGTTCCGAACCTCCCCCAAGCAAACCCTTGGCCACCAGTAGCCTGTCCAAGAGCCAATAACAGCAGTGTGACAGTGCCACTCAGGAGTAATGCACCGCGGTAATCAATGCGAGGCCGAGACGATGGGCGGGGACTGACGAGCGCACTACCAACCGCCACNGCNGCGATGAAAGCAAACGGGATATTTACGAAGAAAACCCACCTCCACGACAAGGAGTCGGTGAGATAGCCTCCAACGAGTGGTCCGGCAATTGACGCGATTCCCCACACGCCACTAAANAGCCCTTGAATCCTCCCCCGNTCACGCATGGTGTAGAGGTCACCAAGAATCGTCATCCCGAGGGGGAGAATGCCACCCGCGCCGATTCCCTGGATTAGCCTAAAGACGACGAGAACAGGCATTGACCACGCCACACCGCACAACACCGAACCCAGCAGAAAAAAACCTACAGCCCCCATATAGAAGNGNCGTCGNCCGTANAGGTCAGAAAGCTTGCCCCACAGNGGCACCGTAACTGTCGCTNCCAGAAGGTACGCCGCGAATACCCAGCTATATTGCGTGAGGCCACCGAGTTGCGTAACAACGGTTGGCATGGCCGCCGCGACGATCGTCGCTTCAATCGCTGCTAAAAAATTTCCGCCGAGGACCCCGCACGTCACGACCATCCGTCGTGTGATCCGCACGGAAAGTTTGTCAAGCATCTGCTAACCGCCGACACAATCGATCACTGCCCATCCCAATCCTTNGAGAAATCGGNATCTGAAGGGTCANNAATNCANGGTGTATCACCATCAACACCCTAATGGTANGCTGATNCCNCTTGCCAATCTAGAGCCGCNCCTCGGGAAGATTTGGTGTCCNAGCCAACGCANGATAGGATCACTGCGAGGAGTTGGAATGTCTACTGAAGAAAAAGCTGCTGGTCGAACGGTACATTGCGTTAAGTTGCAGAAAGATCTGCCTGGCCTCACGGAATCTCCTTGGCCCGGTGAACTGGGCAAACGGGTCTTCGAGAACGTCTCCGCTGAAGCTTGGAAGCTGTGGGAAGAACGAATGAAGATGATTCTCAACGAATACCGACTGATGCCTTGGCAAAAGGAAGCCCAAGAGCTCGTCGCTAAACAAATGGAAGAATTCTTTTTCGGTGAAGGTTCAGCCCTTCCGCCAGATTTCGTTCCAGAACAGAGCAAGAGCTAGTGCTCTACTCGCCTGCCGATTTTCGATAGCACTCACTTGGTTCTCCCTACAGCATTGGGATTTCTCTATCGACTGCGAAATGGAGGTGCCGGTGCGCTTGGCGTACGGCGGCAATTACATCTTCGGACGTTTGTCCTCCAGCGAAAATGAATCCCAAATAGCTTGCACCTTCAGGTATTGGTACGAGCTGCTGCCCTAACTTGGCGGTGATGATTACATCGTCAAC
>PBBF01000036.1 GCA_002717745.1 Acidobacteriota bacterium | reverse complement strand
TCGATCCGTTGCCAGCCTCGCTTGGGCATAGCTCGCCGTACAATCGCTGCTAACTGACCTGTGGTGCGCACGGGCATCTCACGACGGGTATCTACGATGGCGCGTGCGATCCGGCGAGAATGCCGTTCTTCTCCATATTTAAAAATTAAATCCGCGAGGTCCTGCTCAGAGATGTCCCGAATGAGATCCGCGGCGGTGGCACCGGTTGACTGATCCATGCGCATGTCAAGCGGTTCGTCCCGCCGAAAGCTGAAGCCCCGTTCCACACCATCCAATTGCATAGACGACACACCGAGATCAGCCACGGCACCATCGATAGTGGCGACGCCTCGGTCGTCAAGCACTGATGCCAAGTCTCGAAAATCCGCGTGGAGCAGTTGAACTTGGTCGCGCCAAGCCGCTAGCGCCTCGGTAGCATGTACAAGTGCTTGAGGATCGCGATCGAAACCAAGGAGCTGCGTCGCGCCGCTCTCCATGAGCGCTCGAGCATGGCCCCCAGCTCCAACGGTACAATCAATAAACACCCCACCGGATTCGGGCACCAGATAGCCCATGGTCTCTGCCGTCAACACCGGCATGTGATGTGGGTTGGCCATCAGATTCCAAACTCCGCCAGGGCTCGTGCGTCGTCGTCCGTATACGGGTCACGCTCTAGCTTGGCAACGAAGCGGTTGTGGTTCCATATCTCGAGATAGTCATACTGTCCTAAGACGTCGACCTCACCGGTCATGGAAGCGGCTTCACGCAACCGCGCTTGGAGTGAAACGCGCCCCTGCTTGTCGAATTCGGCAAACTGTCCAAAATAGTTGACGCGATCGAGAAACCTGAGTCGGGACGGGTGAGCGTTTGGCACCTTGGCTAACTTGGCTTCAATGGCTTCCCACACCGGCATTGGATAGACACGAACCGACTCGCCAGTCACGCTCGTGATGAACAGCGTGCTACCGTGTCGCTTCTCTATCGAGACGCGAAAGGCAGACGGAATTTTCAGTCTGCCTTTATCGTCTATCTTTGCCGACAGGTTCCCTCTAATCACCTAAAAACTCCATAAAACTCCACTAAAATCCACAGCAATCGTAAGAGAACCCATGAAACCTGTCAATATCTAAAATATAGAGTAGCAATAACTTAGGGCACAATATGCTGTGGAGGGGGAATGCTTAGCTGAGCGCCTTCGTGTTACCATCGCCTCGAACATCAGAATTCGTTTTACTCTTGTGAAAACACGAGGAAGATACGAATTTTCGTTAAACTTTCGATGTTAAGAGCAGCCCTCATCGGATTCCCTGCTGTCGGTAAGACAACGCTATTCCGTCTGATGACGAGCGTGGAAGAAGCACGCGACGGAACTAGGCGCGCCGAAGCACACGTTGGTATCGCCAAGGTGCCTGAGCCAAGGCTAGACCGTCTGGTTGAACTTTTCCGGCCGAAGCAACGCGTTCCAGCAACTGTGGAGTTGGCCGAAATGGTCGGCCACGCCACGACCCAGTCACTTGTGGACATTGCAGCGTTCAGAGACGCCGACGCACTCCTCCACATCGTCCGTGCATTCCGCGACGAACGGGTGCCCCACACCTCCGGCAGTATCAACCCAGTGCGGGATACACGCACCATGGAGGAAGAACTGATTCTGGCTGACCTCGGAGTCGCTGAGCGTCGTATCGAGCGGTTGCACCGAGACCTAAAGAAGCATAAGAGCGATGACCTAGAGGCCGAACAGGCCGTTCTAACGAAGTGTCAGGCAACACTGGAGGCCGGAACGCCGTTACGACGAATGGCACTGGAGCCACAAGCCTCGAAGCTTCTTCGAGGTTTCCAGTTTCTCTCAGCTAAGCCATTACTCGTCATTAACAATCTGGATGAATCTGATTTACCGAGCGGATTAGAGGAAACCGACCCTTCCCTCCAGGAAGTCCTTCGCGAGGCAGACGCCAAAGCCGTGGCCGTGTGCGCCAAAATCGAGCTTGAGATTGGGCAGCTCGATAAAGAGAGCGCGGAGGCTTTTTCAGCAGATCTCGGACTCGCAGAATCTGGACTAGATCGAATCATCCGGGCGAGTTACGAACTTCTTGGTTACATTTCCTTCTTTACCGTAGGCGAAGATGAATGCCGGGCGTGGACACTGCCACGAGGCACGGTGGCCCAGGATGCCGCCAGGGAAATTCACTCGGACATTTCACGAGGATTTATCCGCGCTGAGGTCGTAGCCTATACCGATCTCATCGAGCACGGTTCACTCGCTTCGTGTCGGGAGCACGGCCTCGTGCGCCTCGAAGGAAAGACTTACGTCGTACGGGATGGTGATGTCATCACGTTCCGTTTCGCCACGTGATACGATCCCACCATGCGCGCCCTGATCACTGGCGGTGCCGGATTCATCGGGTCTCACCTTGCCGAAGCGCTTCTGGACGCCGGCCATGAAGTAGAAGTGGTGGACGATCTTTCCACAGGCTCAATGGAGAACATTGAGCACTTAAAGAACCGGCGCGGCTTTCAATACGTAATCGATTCAGTCACCAATGAAGACCTCTTAGCCGAACAAACCGATCGCTGTGACGTTGTGTTCCACCTAGCAGCTGCGGTCGGAGTCAAGTTGATCGTGGAACGTCCGGTCCACACGATCGAGACCAATGTACATGGTACGGAAGTTGTGCTGACTCAGGCCAATAAGAACAGTCAGAAAAAGAAACTTGTCATTGTTGCCTCAACTTCAGAAGTTTACGGTAAGTCNACGGAGATCCCGTTCAGNGAAGACGCCGACCTCAGGCTTGGTGCCACTTGGAAACACCGTTGGGCCTACGCNTGTAGTAAAGCCCTCGACGAATTCCTTGCACTCGCATACTGGAAAGAGAANAAGCTTCCAGTCATCGTCGTGCGACTCTTCAACACTGTGGGNCCCCGTCAGACAGGCCAATACGGCATGGTGGTGCCGAANTTCGTGAAGCAGGCATTGGCAGGACAGCCAATCACTGTGTTCGGCGACGGGTCGCAATCGCGAAGTTTCACCTACGTCGGTGACGTCGTGGACGCGTTGATGCGTCTCGTCGACGAGCCAAAGGCTGTCGGGGAAGTATTCAACGTCGGCAACGGACAGGAAATCTCCATCCTCGGACTGGCTGAAAAAATCAAAGAAATGACAGGCAGTCAGTCNGAGATCGTCAAGNTTCCCTACGACCAAGCTTACGGAGCAGGCTTCGAAGATATGCCGAGGCGCGTCCCCGACATCACTAAGCTCCAAAAATTCACCGGTTATGAACCAAAGGTTCAACTTACCGAAATTCTGACCCGNGTGATCGCACATTTTCAGAAAGGGTGACCTGACCCCAGGCACGTCAACGTTATGGACCTCTTGGCACGTGTCAACGAAGCAATGACAGCTGCCATGCGCAGNCGGGACAAAACGACGCTAGGTTCCTTGCGCATGTTGAAGACCGCACTGGTCAACCGTCGCATTGAACTCGGTCAGGAACTCACAGACGTGGATGCTCAAAAGGTGGTTGCGACCCTGGCAAAGCAACGGCAGGATTCCATCGCACAGTTCGAGCAGGCGGGGAGGACCGAACTAGTCACCCAAGAGAAGGCTGAGTTGGAGGCGCTTCAACCATTTCTCCCGCCACCGGTNGACGAGGCAGCNATCGAACGGATCATCGACACCGCCATCACTGANACGGGGGCCACTTCGCCGCGGGACATGGGACGGGTGATGAAACAGGTGATGGCNCAATTCGCCGGCCAGGTNGTCGACGGTTCGACCATCGGAGCACTCGTCAAGCAAAAACTGGCTCAGTGACGCTAACGCGTTCGATAGCCCTCGATGCCGAGTAGNGCCCGCTTAACCGTACTGCCGAAGGCATACCCGCCGACCTCACCGGTCGAGCGAAGAACGCGGTGGCACGGAATAACGATCGGCACAGGGTTTCTGCCCAACGCAGTTCCGACTGCCCGTCCGGCTCGGGGGTGACCTANCTGTCGAGCGACCGACCCGTAACTCGTCACGGTCCCNAATGTCACCGCCTGAACCTNACGNAACACCTGCCCAACGAACGGTGTAACACCTCGGAGGTCCGTGGGCACCACAAATGTCTGACTACGACCGCTGAGGTAAGCAACAAATTCATCGTACACGTCACGGAGGCCTTCATCGTCACGCCAGACCTCGGTCGAGTGCCGTTCCATGTATCTTCGGTACTCAGCATGTCGACGGGCTCCNATGGTGACATTACAGAGTCCGCGTCCTGACATGACAAAGAAAATCTGGCCCAGCGGTGATCGCAAGGAACTGAAGCGGNCCGACGCAACCCCGACAAATGGCAGCTCGCGAGTCGAACCCATACNTCCCCANTCCACATTAACCAAGGTTTTCCTAGTGATCACCTCGGNCCGCTCAACCGACAGACGAACTACCGGCTAAGGCCGTATGTTAGGCTGACATACAGTNAATGCCCGACTTACAGCCTCCCCCGCCGGCCGNCTCGCCAGTCCCTGAAACACCATCATCGAGTGGGCTNCTNCGCTCGGCNNGCGTGATNAGTGCTGCAACAATGACAAGCCGACTGCTTGGCCTTATCCGCGACCAGGTCCTAGCTTACCTGTTCGGTGCTGGCAACGCGATGGACGCCTTTTACGTCGGTTTCCGTATTCCAAACTTGATGCGNGACCTCTTCGCNGAGGGTGCCATGAGTGCGGCCTTCGTNCCCACCTTCACAAAACGACTTACCGCGGAGGGTCGCACCCAGGCTTGGCAACTCGGCAATCAGTTAATTAACGCACTGCTGATAGTGACCGGACTCCTCGTCACGATCGGTATCATTTTTGCCGCGCCGCTCGTTATGTTGTTTGCCGGACACTTCAATGAAGTGCCTGGCAAACTCGAACTTGCNACGACACTCACACGCATCATGCTGCCCTTCCTCAGTCTCGTGGCTATCGCTGCCGCGTTTATGGGCATGCTGAACTCNTTGCAGCGATTCTTCACACCTGCGTTATCCCCCGCCATGTTCAATCTCGCCATGATTGCCAGCGGGTTTGCGCTGGTCCCGCTGATGCCAAGCGTGGGACTTCCGCCGATTGCGGGCATGGCCATCGGAGCTTTAATCGGCGGTGTTGGCCAAGTCGTCCTCCAGTGGCCCGCCCTGCACCACGCCGGGTATCGCTACCGCCCGATACTCAACCTACGGGACCCTGGCCTTAGAGAGATTCTGCGACTGATGGGCCCTGGCATNCTTGGCCTAGCCGCTGTACAGATCAACTTGCTCGTCAATACGATACTCGCGACTGGCGAAGGAACAGGTGCTGTGTCCTGGCTCAGCTATGCCTTTCGACTGATGTACCTACCGATCGGATTGTTCGGTGTATCTATCGCGACCGCCGCCCTGCCGACCCTTTCCAGACAAGCAGCGCGTGAGAACCCTGAAGAGATGCGGCAAACGATCTCGANCGGCCTGCGATTAATGTTCATGCTGAACGTTCCCGCGACGCTCGGCTTAGTTACTCTGGCGTCACCAATTGTCGCCCTCATCTTTGAACGCGGTAGCTTCACACCCNCTGATACTGCAGCCACCGCCGCCGCTTTGATGTGCTATGCGCCAGGCCTTCTTGGTTACTCAACGGTTAAAATTGCCGTTCCGAGTTTCTTCGCACTTCGGGACAGCCGAACACCTGCCCTTATCAGTGTGGGCTCGGTAGTCCTCAACGTTGCCTTAAATTTATTGCTCATCNGTCNAATGGGGTATCGCGGTCTCGCACTCGGTACNGCTNTCGCCGCCCTTGTGAACGCTGCAGCCCTACTCTACCTGCTGCAGCGCCGGCTCGGTGGATTGGAGGGCCCTCGGATCGCGATGGCATTCGTTAAGATTAGTGTGGCCTCTGCATTAATGGCCTGGGCAGCNTTCGGAACGGAACAATGGTTGGCAACTACATGGCCGGGNCNAGGGNNCTGGCNNCAGGCGACCCGCCTCGGCANTGCAATTAGTGCTGGCCTCATCGTATTGGCCACTGCGGCNCGAGCGTTANGAATCGAGGAATTCGACGATGTGCGTCGTTGGCTTCTCACNCNACTCNATGCCCGCTAGACCCGTATCTAAGTAACGCGTGTGGCCTATGGTACGATGNCNCCNACCCACAAGGCNCGCGTCGACACTNCNCCAGNAANACNCCGATGATGTATCGATANCGTTACGCNCCNAGTAGCTACTCCTTCGGGCCNGGAGGCATATCGCCCGCCATCAAGGTAATNATCTGGGCGAANGTTGTGGCGTTNGTCATGACNACTCTGGCNCCAGNTNTAGTCACCTTCTTTGGTCTTACGCCTGTTGCCGTTTTCGAGTATTTCTGGCTGTGGCANCCANTCACCTACCTATTCTTGCACGCAGNTNTCTNCCATATATTCTTCAACATGCTGNTNCTCTGGATGTTCGGNGTNGAACTGGANCGGCTGTGGGGTAGCGAAAGATTNCTCAAGTACTACTTCATCACNGGATTAGGCGCTGCAGTAACAACACTCGTCGCCGCCCTNCCATCGATTGCNCTCGTTCACCCTGGGANNNNTACANTCGGAGCATCCGGCGCNATCTATGGCTTNTTGCTTGCGTCAGCNCTCNACTATCCCGACCGTCTCATCTTCGTATATTTCCTGTTCCCGATTCGATTAAAGTACTTNGTCATGATTTTGGGTGCGATCTCTTTNCTGTNCGTGGGCNATACGGGTGGCGGNANTTCTCACACGTCACACCTGGGCGGNNTNGTNGTTGGATANTTGTATTTNAAAGGTGGGATNAGTGGTTTCATCGGCGAGATCAAGTANCAGTANNTTAAGTGGAAAATGCGCCGGCTNCGCANTCGGTTCGGCGNCCANCCGGGNGGACGNCNGGATGACTGGGANCGTCGAATTCACTAATNGAGGNCTANAGTTGNATCAGCGACCNNGAGAAGAGTCAGCCGCCNGCCAGTCTTNCCGCACNGGACTGAACAGNTCGAGTTCCANNGTGTCAGCCAACGCTTCNGCNTGGTGCGANACGTCCGACGGGATGTGAATNATTTCTCCCGCTCGCACGATCGACTCNTCNCCNNCCACCATCATCCGAAGNCTNCCCTNTAGCACATAAGTTAANTGTTCNCTNGGATGNGCGTGCATCGGCACGAGAGCGCCCTTCTTGAGNTANACCTGNGCGANNAGCGANCGTTCACCNGTNACNATTTTTCGCGACATCATCTCTGTTACTTTCTCCGGAGCNATGTCATCCCAGCAATNNACNCTGGCNCTACTCACTGGANNNAANTCCTTGNAGTCATAACNATAACTNNNTCATTTTAAGCTATTTACATTCGTTAATCTCGAGATTTGATNAGNNGAATCCGATGCTATAATGTCGCGGTTCAGCNTGAGNATGGCCTCNNNCANNGGGNNNCNTNAGGCNATTCCTGGCCCNNGAAACNNNCTGTCTCAACGGGTCTAANNANTCNATGAGNNTTAAAGAGCNAACTCCGNCTAGTTCGACTCGCTCNGCAGCAACCNCACNCCNNCNCGAGNCCGNTGANCTNTCTCAAGANCANCTACTTCNCGCCTACCNCACGATGCGNNTGTCGAGANGCTTGGACGACAAGGANATNCANCTCAANAACCANAGTNTCNCCTACTTTCAGATNAGNGCCGCTGGCCANGAGGCNATTCAAGTCGCNATCGGTNTTTCNCTCCGNNCNGGNTACGACTGGNTTTTTCCGTACTATCGCGACAGGGCTCTTTGTTTNACACTCGGTGTTACACCNACNGAGATGCTCTTNGGTAGCGTTGGNTCGTCNGATGANCCGTCNTCNGGTGGTCGGCAAATGCCNTCNCACTGGAGNGACCGTCGACTTCACATCGTATCGCCGTCGAGCGCNACCGGNACNCAGTGCCTTCATGGCGTCGGGTGNGCCGAAGGCGGCGTGCTCAATCGAACACTTGGCACCCGTGATGGACGGGAGCCGTCGGCACATGCCGACGAGGTGATCTTAGTGTCGTTGGGTGACGGTGCGACAAGCGAGGGTGAATTCTGGGAATCGCTTAACACTGCGTGCACGCAGCAGTTNCCAGTTGTCTTTTTAGTCCANGATAACGGTTACGCGATTTCTGTGCCGGTTGACATTCAGACACCTGGGAGCAGCATTTCGAACCTGCTTGAATCTTTTCCTTCACTGCGGATCGCACGCGCCGACGGTACTGANCTGCTGGATAGCTGGAGGGCAGCGCAAGACGCGGTGGACCACGTTCGAGCGCACCGGGGGCCAGCACTGGTGCATGCGCATACCACCCGCCCCTATTCACACTCGCTGTCTGACGACGAACGCACCTACAAAACGCAAGCTGAGCGCGATAGCGAGGCAGGCCGAGACCCGTTGGTGCGGTTTCGAGAGTTCTGCGTCACCAATGGCGTCGCAACTGAAGATGAATTGAACGCATTNGACGGCGAGNTTGAAGACGAGGTTGCCGCGGCTACAGACGNTGCGATCAAGGCGCCCTCGCCGGTCTCGGAAACAGTCACACGTTACATCTNCTCCCCGGATGTCGACCCTTGTTCCGAGGCTTTCAACGTCGCGGCAGAGCCGTCAGGCGAGCCCAAGACGATGGTCTCGGCTATNAATCAGACACTCAAAGACGAAATGGCTCGGAATTCCCGGATCGTGGTGTTTGGTCAGGATGTAGCTGACACCAGCCATCCCGAGGCACTATCAGAGGTGCGGGGCAAGGGCGGAGTGTTCAAGGTCACAGAAGGCTTGCAGCGGGTATTCGGTGCTGAGCGCGTCTTCAACTCACCGCTGGCTGAGGCCAACATCGTCGGCCGAGCCCTGGGCATGGCTATCCGAGGCCTCAAGCCCGTGGTGGAGATTCAGTTCTTCGACTACATCTGGNCAGCNACNATGCAATTGCGCAACGAGGTAACGATGTTGCGCTACCGCTCTAATAACACTTACTCCTGTCCGATGGTCGTCCGGGTGCCAATTGGTGGCTATCTCCGCGGTGGTTCGATCTATCACAGTCAGTCTGGTGAGAGTATTTTTGCGCACTTTCCCGGCCTCCGAATCGCGTATCCATCCAACGCCGCAGATGCCTGCGGCCTATTGCGAACAGCGATCCGGTGCGATGACCCCGTGCTGTTTCTCGAACACAAGCATTTATACCGACAAACCTACAACAAGGCCCCCTATCCTGGCGNGGATCACATGGTGCCGTTTGGTCAATCCGTACTCCGTCGTTCGGGGAGCGATGTTGTGATCATCACATGGGGTGCTTTNGTNCAACGATCGCTCGCTGCCGCTCAGCAAGCTGAGAAATTGGGAATTGAGGTGTCGGTGCTNGACCTTAGAACCATCATGCCATACGACTGGGNAGGGATCGCCGAGGCAGTTNCCCAAACAAACCGCGTGGTCGTGGCCCATGAGGACCAGCTGACATGCGGCTTCGGCGCCGAGTTGGTCGCTCGTGTGGCGGACGAGCTATTTGATTCCTTGGATGCNCCANTTAAGCGGGTCGCGGCACTCGACTGCCCCGTTGGCTACAATCCGGTCTTTGAAGAAGTCGTGCTCCCACAAGCAGCCGACATCGTTCGGGCGATTCAGGACGTTGTCAATTACTGATCCACGAAATCCCGCAATACAACCCGTTTTAGTATCGTTCGCGCGGATTATCAGCACCCGTGCGGCGGCCGAACCTTAGTAAGCGCAACCCCGGCGAAAATACTGACCGCACCACCAATCTGCATGGTGCTGATCGGCTCCAGGAGCCACACTGCAGCCACCACCATCGCAACCACCGGCACCATATTGGAGTAGATGGAGGTGCGGGCGCTCCCGATCCGCTGGACTGCCGTGTACCAAATGAGATAAGAAACACACAACGCAAAGATCGCAGAATACACAAGGCCGACCCACGCTCCGAAGCTGATATCACGCCAATTGAGCACGAGCAGTCCGGGTAGCCCCAACGGAATGAACAGTACGGTACCAACCGCCATTGACCAAGCCGTGACCACCAACGGTGAATACCTTTCAAGCATTGACCGCGCGCTGACCGTGTAAGCCGCCCAACACCAAACCGCAGCCATCATCAGGAGGTCACCAGTCAAGGATGCACTATTGATTCGAGTGCCTTGACCAACAACCAGGTAGACACCGACCAGAGAGAACCCAATTCCGAGCCAGTGCGTCGTCGAGAGAGATTCACGGCCGCCACACCACATCAGGATGGCAACAGCAATAGGTGTTGTCCCAAGAATCAGTGAACTATTGGCCACGCTCGTGCGGGCAATACCCTCCATGAAGCAGACCTGGTAAAGAAAATGCCCTACAAGACCCAGGGTGATGATGACAGGCCAATCACGGCGAGACAGGCGGGAGACAGGCGACCTTCCCAACAGTCCAAAGAAGATCGCCGACGCGAGCGCCATCCGGAGAGCGTTGAACGGGAGAGGCGGAAACTCTTCAAGCGCGGTTTTGATGACGCTGAAGTTACTACCCCAAATAAGAGTCAAGAGGAGAAGCAACCATTCAATCCGCGAAACTCTTAACGGCATAGACGGAACGGGCGAGTCAGCCGTGCAACCCGCCCGACTCACCTGGCCGCTTATCCACCGAACGGCTTTACAAAGAACAGAATCAGGGCGATAAGCAACACATAGATCACCAGCGACTCAATCAACACGAGCCCTAAAATCAGCGAAAACCGGATGTCCGGTGCTGCTGACGGGTTTCGTGCAATTCCATTAGCCGCAGCACTCAGACCAAGCCCTTGAGCCAGTGTGCCGAAAGCGGCTGCGATTGCCAGTGCGAATCCGGCGGTAATGATCGACCACTTGACCAATTCACCATCCGCGCTCGCCACAGCTTCTTGTGCGTGCAACGGCGAAATCAATCCCACCGTCACTATTCCGATCATCAAAATCCATGCTGCACGTGTATTCACGACCACTGCCTCCTTAAATCAAAGAATGACATCAACCCGGCGACCAACTCTTCTACTAATAGACCTTACGCTGACGCAGCTGCCACCACCGCGTCACCACGCGCATGAACTTTCTCATCATGATCCCGGTCATGATCGTGGTCAACGGTCACAGCACCCTGTAGATAAATCATTGTCAGCATGACGAAAATGAACGCCTGCAGGCTCCCAGTGACAATGCCGAGCAACATCATCGGCAAGGGAATAATAAACGGCACAATCGAGAACAAAATCAAGATTACTAGCTCTTCGCCGAACACGTTCCCAAACAAACGTACAGATAGTGACAACACTCGTGAACAGTGACTGATGACCTCAACCGGAAAATAGATCGGTGCAATCCACATAGGCGCGCCTGGCGGTGCGGCAAAATGCTTGATGTACGCTACTACACCCTGTTCCTTCACACCGTGAAAGTGATAGTAAACAAACACCGTGATGGCGCATCCGAGAGTTACGTTAATGTTACTCGTTGGAGCCATTAGCCCTGGCACAAGGCCGGATAAGTTGCACAGGAGGATGAAGAGACCAACCGTGCCGACCAACGTGGCATACCGCCGACCTTTCGGCACAACGGTATCTTCAAGTAACCCATAGAGAGCGCTGAGGCCACCCTCAAGTAGGAGCTGAACGCGGCCAGGATTCTCAACACTCAACTGCGATTTGATGAGTGTGCAGCCGGCCGTAACCGCCAAAACAATAACTCCGGAGATGACCAGGTAGTTCGGAATGATGTGCTCAGCATGACTCAGGTCAAAGCCCAGCATGCCAAGCAGCACGGCAACGGATGGGCCGAACACGGAGTTAGCAGTATCAACGATCCACAAGGGGTGTTCGAGTTGTTCCATTCCTTAAAATCTCAGCCGTGACAGTCATGAAGCGGCTTGACGTCCGACCAACGCCCGAAAACCTTCGAGCGCCACACCCACCACGATCGCCGACACCCCAGCCAGTAAAGCCAGTGGGGGCAGGTGCAAACGCGCAATCGTAACGTACGCTATTCCGGCGAGTAAAGCGTAACGGCCAAGAATCCGCACCACGAACCACCCGATCGCCACCGGGCGGACTGCTGGTGACGTCGCTAACCGGCTGACGCTACCTTTGATCATCCAGTAGCTGAACGCCACGAGACTGGTGCCTACCATTACTCCAACCGCTGATGCTACCTGTCCCGACACAACCCATGCAGCAACCGCGAAGAGTCCACAGGCGGCCACAGAATTGCGTTCAATCCTGCGAAGACTCGGATCGTGTTCCCTCATCATCACGTAAGTAGGCGGTGGATACCCTGATCACGTTGAGGACACCGGCAGCGACACCCAGAAAAAAGAACAATAGGAATCCCCAAGGAGACGAACCGAGCCAGCGATCCACCACGTAGCCAGCGCCGGCCCCCATGACAACGGCCAGAACGAATGACAGCCCCACGGCACTCAGTGCGCCGACTGTGCGAATGGTGCTTCCCTGAGATTCGCCGAAACGCCACATGTACGGACACCCGGGCGACTACAACAGATGCGCCGCTCCAGATTAAAAAGAGGACACGCCCACCCCAGCAATCACACCACCAAGTGACTGTGCCGAGACCTGGGCAAGCTCGAACAGCGGACGAGGATACACTCCAAGAATAACAGCACCAACTAGTGCAATGGTCAAAGCCAGAACCATGGTCGGGCTTGCGACGATTGGCGAACCCAGTGTCTCTTCCTTTAGCCACATGAACACGACGACCCGAACGTAGTAGTAGAGTGA
The DNA here is from genome assembly GCA_002717745.1 of Acidobacteriota bacterium. Classification (GTDB taxonomy): domain Bacteria; phylum Acidobacteriota; class Vicinamibacteria; order Vicinamibacterales; family UBA823; genus UBA11600. The sequence continues at coordinate 27,789 of PBBF01000036.1, read as the reverse complement.
GATGGCACTGTTGATTACACCGATAACGGCGAGCCAAATGTAACCTGACTCAATCGCCGCACTAAAAAGCCAGAACTTTCCCATGAAGCCAGCCGTTGGTGGAATACCACCGAGCGATAGCATGAAGAACAGCATCGCGCAGGCTGCCACCGGATATCGGAAATATAGCCCGCTCAAATCCTTCAATTCGTCGCCTACGACGTCACGGCGACGAAGCATCACGACCACAGCGAATGCTCCAAGCTGCATAAAGACATACAACATCAAATAGATCATCAACGCAGTGACACCACGCGACGAATTCACCACCACCCCGATTAGGATGTATCCCGCGTGCGCGATTGAGGAGTACGCCAACATCCGTTTAATGTTGCTCTGCGTCAACGCTGCCAAGTTACCGAACGTCATCGTGACGACTGCGAGCACCCAAAACATCGGCTGCCAAACCTCGGCCAGGAGTGGTAAACCCTCCATAAATATCCGCAGTAACATCGCAAACGACGCAGCCTTCGACCCAACGGACAGAAACGCGGTAACCGGCGTCGGCGCGCCTTCATAGACATCCGGTGCCCACATGTGGAATGGGACTGCAGCGATTTTGAATCCGATGCCGGACACAACCAGCACCACCGCAACAATTAACAGAGTGCTAGGCTCCCCGGTTTCCAGCACCGTGGCCAATTCTCGGAGATTGGTCGTTCCCGACAGGCCATAGAGCATTGACATGCCGTACAACAGGATCCCCAGCGAAAACGCACCGAGTAGAAAATACTTTACGGCAGCCTCGTTGGACCGGCGGTTCGGCTTGATGTATCCAGTCAGGATGTAAAAGGCCACTGCCATCGTCTCGAGGCCGATGAAAATCGTGACGAGATCAATGCCACTCGCCATAAACATCATGCCGAGCGTGGCGCAGAGAATCAGGAAATAGTATTCCCCAACGCGCAGCCCCTCAACCTCCAGATACGACGACGACATCAAGACGGTTACGAGCGCGGTCAGTAGGAAGATGAGCTTGAAGAAGAAGGCGAACCCATCGATAGCAAGGAGACCCCTCGACGCAACAACATCGACATTACTGAACGGCAAGAGCGTCAGCATAGTCGCCAAAAGAACGCCGATCGTTACCCATCCCAGCAACGGCCGCTGCTGCCGCGATGTTAAAACGTCGACCACGAGCACCAACAGCGCACCGCCCACAAGCACCAACTCGGGCAGGATGTAATAGAAATCCGCCGCAGAGAACCCAGGTGGCATCGTCTACTGACCTCTCACCTGCACCTCGACAGCGGCCTCTACGTTTTGAGGCGCGTAGGTCGAGTTGACGTGCGACATAACATATGTCACGGACGATTCGAGGCGATTCAGGAACGGGGCCGGATACAGACCGATCCAAAACGCAAGTATGATCAAAGGCACGAAGGTGGCCACCTCGCGCATGTTCAAATCTGGCAGCGATTTGTTCTTCGGGTTTTCAATATTACCGAACATCGTGCGTTGGTACAGCCAGAGCATATAGGCTGCTCCCAGTACGATGCCGGTTGCCGCCACGGCTGCCCACATCTTGTTGACCACGAATACACCCTGCAAAATCAGAATCTCTCCGATAAAACCGTTCAATGTCGGCAGTCCGATCGACGATAACGTCATGATTAGAAAAATCACGGCATAAACCGGCATTACTTTTGATAGCCCGCCATACTCGGCGATCTCCCGCGTGTGCCGTCGTTCATAGACGATGCCAACAATTAGGAAAAGCGCGCCAGTTGAAATACCGTGATTGAGTTGCTGAATGATGCTCCCGGTGATGCCGACAGGCGTCAACGCAAACATTCCAAGCATCACCAGCCCCATGTGGCTCACCGAAGAATACGCAACCAATCGCTTCCAATCACGTTGCGCCAAAGCAACAAGTGCACCATAGATAATCCCAATGATCGACAGCAAGACGATCATCGGCACGAACGCGGCAGTTGCCTCGGGTAGAATCGGCAAACTGAAGCGAATAAACCCGTAAGTGCCCATTTTTAACAGCACGGCCGCCAGAATTACTGAGCCGGCTGTCGGCGCGTCAGTGTGTGCATCCGGCAGCCAAGTGTGAAACGGGAACATCGGTACCTTGACGGCAAAACCCAAAAAGAGTGCGAGAAACACCCACCACTGCAAATCGACAGGAAGGTCCAATCCGTGGAAACGCGTAATGTCGAAACTGTAGATGCCGGTGATCGTCTGGTGCTCAAAATAGATTGCGAGAATGCCAAGTAGCATTACAACGCTACCTACAAGGGTGTACAAGAAGAACTTAATCGCGCTATACAGCCGGCGGTCGCTACCCCAAATTCCGATGAGAAAGTACATCGGAACCAACATAACCTCCCAGAACAGAAAGAATAGGAGGGCGTCAAGTGCGACAAAAGCACCAATCATTCCTGCTTGAAGCAGCAACAAAAAGACGTAGTACTCCTTCACGCGTTCGGTAATCGCTGTCCACGAAGACAGAATCGCAATCGACCCCATCATCGTCGCGAGGAGTACGAGCAGCGCGCTGAATCCATCGACGCCTAAAAAATAGTCGGCTCCGATCGATGGGATCCAAGACAGGCGCTCTACGAATTGCCATTGGGTGCCCCTGGGTTCGTACCAAAACCAAAGAGGCAGTGATACGAGGAAACCAATGCCCGCAACGATGTTCGCTATCCACCTGATTTTGTCTGTGCTCTGGTGATTCACGAATAGCAGGACAACGGCGCCGACCAGCGGCGTGAACAAGATTAGTGATAACAGAGGAAATTCAGCTACGTTACTCATAAAGCAACCACGTGGGGACGCCTACCGGCAAAAGGCCGGTACGGTTACACCCCGTCAACCAACCAATAGATACAAACTCACGAACACGAACACCCCAATTAGCATGGTCAGCGCATAGTTCTGAATCAATCCAGTCTGAACACGCCGAAGACTGAAGCTCGATTCCGAAGCCGACCAGCCCACAAGATTTACAGCACCATCGACGACGTAACGATCAAATAATCCTGAACACCAAGAAAACACAAGCGTAAGCCAGCTGCTCCCGTTGACAGCACCGTCAACCACGCGACTATCGAAACGCCAGAGTCCACGACCACTGGACATCGTGCCACGCACAACTGTGCCCTGGTACACTTCGTCCACGTAGTACTTGTTAAACAGAAGTTGGTGGACTCCAGCCCATCGTGTCTTCCACGCTTCAGCTAATTCTGGCTGCTTGAGGTATAGGCGATGGGCTAGCGCCAAACCACCGAGCGCGACGAAAATTGACAAAACCATTAAACCCAATTCCACCCGATGCGAGATCTCGTGTTCGCCCTCCGCTTCCACCACTGCAACCCCGCTGGCTTCGCCGACTACATGATCGGCGCTAACCACAAAACTCGGCTCCAAGAAATGCTCAATGGCATTACTACCGCCGAGTGCCGCCGGAATACCCACGAAACCGGCTACTATCGCGCCGATAGCCAACGCCGTCAGCGTTCCGGTCATAGGCGCCGGAGATTCGTGCGGACCGTGCCACGCGCCGTGGCCATCGTCGACGTCTTCCTCAGCATCAGCACCGTGGCGGTCAGCCCCGTCGTGCCCCACAGCAGAGGCTTCCCAAGCCGGACCCCGATACTTACCGTAAAACGTCATGGCCATCAGCCGGAACATATAAAAAGAGGTCATCCCTGCAGTCAAGACTGCTATCACCCACAGAGCCCGGTTATGTAAAAAGGCCTGGAAGAGGATTTCGTCCTTGCTAAAAAATCCCGCGAACGGCGGGATGCCGGCAATCGCTAGCGTCCCGACCAACATAGTGACAAATGTGACCGGCATATACAGCTTCAGCCCGCCCATGGCTCGCATGTCCTGCTCTTCATCCATCGCGTGGATAACCGAGCCACTTCCCAGGAAAAGCAGNGCCTTGAAGAATGCATGCGTCATCAAGTGAAACACCGCAGCCCCAAACGCACCAACCCCTGTTGCGAGAAACATATAGCCCAATTGTGACACTGTCGAGTAGGCAAGGACACGCTTGATGTCGGTCTGCAACAAGCCGATTGACGCCGCCATCAAAGCGGTAAGCGCGCCGATTACCGCCACGACCGTCATGACCATGGGTGCGTGCGTGAAGAGCGTAGCGGTGCGGCACACCATGTAGACACCAGCCGTGACCATTGTCGCGGCGTGAATGAGTGCCGACACTGGCGTCGGCCCCTCCATGGCGTCTGGCAACCAGACATACAGCGGAATCTGGGCACTCTTCCCGGTCGCCCCGACAAATAACAAAAGACAAATAAGCGAGATAACACCAAACTCCGCGGCCTCGATCGGCATTGCGGCAGCGGANGCCATCACCTCTTGAAAATCGANGGTTCCGAACGTAAAAAATATAAGGAAGATACCCAGGATGAAGCCCCAGTCGCCGATCCGGTTNACGAGAAATGCCTTCTTCCCNGCATCGGTCGCACTCTGTTTGTGGTACCAGAAACCGATCAGCAGGTAGGAGCAGAGCCCCACGCCCTCCCACCCGACGAACATGACAAGCAGGTTAGAACCCAACACCAACGTCAGCATGAAGAAGCAAAATAGGTTCAGATAGCAGAAAAACCTCGCGTAGCCTGCCGCGGATTCTCCATGCATATAGGACGTCGAGTATAGGTGGATAAGAAGGCCAATACCGCTCACGATAAGGATCATCGTTCCTGACAAAGGATCTAACCGGAAACCCCAGTCCACAGCGAATTCCCCGATGCCACTAGCGGTCTCCAAGGGAATGGCNGGAATCCACGGGGCCACAACGACNTCGTAGACACGGGCCTCCGTCGGCAATGCAAGTAATTGGAAAAATGCATAGATCGACAGTAGCGCCGACAATGCCATCGACGTGCACGCTACGAATGCGGTCTGCGTTTTTGAAAAGAACCGAATCCCAAGGAGACCAGTCAACGCAGCGCCAATGCCGGGTAGCAAGGGAATCAGCCAGATGAGTTCCATAAGTTGAGGCTCTTACACCATCGCGTGATGTTACCAGCGCATCACATTCATTTCGTCGATGTTCACCGTCTCCTTATTACGATAGAAAGCCAGAATGATCCCCAGGCCGACCGCCGCTTCGGCGGCTGCCACCGCGATAACAAAAATGGCAAATACCTGCCCCATCACATGCTGCCATTGCTGCGAAAAGGCCGCTAGGTTGACGTTGACCGCGTTCAACATCAGCTCGATCGACATAAAGATAATGATGATGTTACGACGCACCATCACGCCGATCACNCCAATCATNAAAAGGGCCGATGAAAGCACCATGTAATGCGCTGGNGTGATNTCGAGCACGNCGTTTTATCCCTCTACAATTCCCGCTTCGCNAGCACGATNGCACCAACCATCGCGACAAGCAGNAGTATNGACGCNACCTCAAATGGAATCAGATAGTCCGTGTANAGNAACCAACCAANCTGNTCGACATTGCNNCCNTNGACCGTCTGTCCCGCAGCGGCGACGGCAGGTGCGGCAGGGCTAGNGGAGCTGTANACNATTATGGCTNCGAGTTCGGCNAGCACGGCACCCGCCACNGCNAACCCAAGCCGTGCCTGTCTACGCGGATCTTGATGAACCTCGGGAGGCCGCTTCAGATTCACGAGCATAACAACAAACAAATACAGCACGACGATGCCGCCGGCGTAGACAAAGACTTGAATGACTGCTAAGAACTCCGCGCCCAACAGGACGTATAACATCGCAACGAGGAGAAAGTTCATAACCAGAAACAGCACACTGTGGACGGTGTTACTGGTGCTGATCACTAGCACTGCGAAACCCAAAATCAAGGCCGACAAAACATAAAANATNACCGCTTCNCCCATANCACTACACCGCCTACAACAGCACCTTCNCTANNCCCGTCACCACAACGTTNCCGATTGCGATTGGGATGAGCACCTTCCAGCCTANNNGCATNANNTGNTCGTAGCGGTANCGNGGCAAGGTTGCNCGAATCCAGAGAAAAANGTANAGNAATACNAAGGTCTTAAACAAGAACCAGATCCACGNNGGTACCAAGTCNAGGAANCNGAGNGCNTCCACNCTGGGAAACGGCCTGAGCCACCCNCCCANAAANAGTGTGNNNGCCACACACGAAATGACGATCATGTTNGCNTACTCAGCAAGGAANAACAGCGCGAACCGCATACCACTGTACTCAGTGTGGAACCCGCCNGTNAGTTCCTGNTCAGCTTCCGGNANGTCNAATGGCGCNCGATTGGTTTCNGCAAGANCNCCGATGAAGAAGATGACGAATGCNACNGGNTGTACNAACGCAAACCAGAGCCCGGCCTCNCGCTGCGACTCAACAATGCCGACCATNCTAAGTGTNCCAGCCATCAGAANCATNCTGACTAGNGTCATCGTCACAGCAACTTCGTAACTNATNAGTTGTGCNGANGCACGAAGGCTCGACAATAGCGGATACTTACTGTTCGANGCCCAACCCGCGAGGATGATGCCNTAGACNCCCAACGAAGCAANNGACACGATATACAGCAAACCGACATTNANGTCGGTAATGTAAAGCGGCACNGACCGNCCAAAGAGCTCTACCTCNGGGCCGAAGGGNATNACNGCGAAGNNGATNAGAGCNGGNACCATCACNATGATNGGTGNTGCGGTAAAGACCCANCGGTCCGCNCGTGTGGGCGTNATATCTTCCTTGNTCATNAACTTGATNGCATCNGCGATCGGCTGCANGGCGCCGTACGGACCCACNCGCATNGGGCCTAGCCGNGANTGGACCCANGCGATCACCTTTCGCTCGAGCAGNACCATATAGGTAACAGCTACAAGCACNGCATTCAACAGAATGANGATCTTGAGAAGNGGGACCACNANTGTATCNACCATGATTTCAGCGGTCCACTTCNCCCANAACGATATCTATGGANCCNATTANAGCCACNACGTCAGCTACCAAGTGTCCTCGNANGAGACGACGNAGNCCTTGNAGATTACAAAACGAGGGCGGGCGCACACGGAATCGATAGGGATTCGTCGATCGCCCATCACTAGCAATGAAGAANCCNATTTCGCCTTTGGGNGACTCAACNGCGTGNTANGTCTCCCCCGCTGGTGGCTTGATAAGCCTNGGCACCTTGCCAACTATCGGCCCCTCNGGCAACCCATCCACNGCNTGNCGNATGATNCGGAGCGACTGCCNAAACTCTTCNAGCCGGACNAGGTAGCGATCGTAGGTNTCCCCCTCNGNNCCAATCGGNACNTCGAANTCAAATTCATNGTAGGCCGCGTACGGCTCATCNTTNCGGACNTCNCGGGGAACNCCAGACCCNCGCAGCGTGGGTCCACAAAGACCCATTGCGATNGCNTCGGGNCCATCAATAACACCAATGCCCTTCGTGCGNTCNAGCCAGATTCGATTGTGTGTGAGTANNGTNTCGTACTCGCCAAGCTTGGAGTCCATGATGTNNCAGAACTCACGAACCTTCTTGTCCCAGCCTGGCGGTATGTCGAGGGGNANCCCCCCNATNCGCGTCGCGTTATANGTNAGTCGCGCNCCGCANTACTCCTCNAACAGGTCGAGGATNAGNTCACGCTCGCGNAAGGCGTAGAGAAAAACNGTCATGGCGCCGATGTCCATGGCGTGGGTTCCNAGCCANAGGCAGTGNCTGGCAATCCGCTGGAGCTCCCCNAAGATCGTCCGGATNTATNGNGCNCGACGTGGCACNTCGACCGACATCAGCTTTTCCACNGTCTCGCAATAACCAAGATTGCTAGAAGCTGCAGCCACGTAGTCCATNCGATCGGTCAGCAGNATNATCTGCGACCAGTCACGATTCTCGCAAAGNTTTTCAATCCCGCGGTGGAGNTANCCGACAACAATNTCCGCATCAACTACGCGCTCACCNTCNAGNCGGAGCACNATCCGNAGCACGCCNTGTGTNCTGGGNTGCTGTGGCCCCATGTTCAGNACCAACTCACTTGTGTCGAACATCGGACTGGGAGCCTCAATCTTCATTGCTGAGGTGTCCTCCTAGTCATCCATTCCAGAAATTTAGACGTCACTCGATCTCGGCCTCATCGCGTATATTTCTCAGGCGCAACCAGTCCTGAGGATTCTCCATAAGCAATTCACCCGGGCCTTCAAGGGGGTAGTCCTTACGTTGGGGGTGCCCCTGCCATTCGTCCGGCATCAGCAGGCGACGTCGGTCCGGATGCCCGATGAAATTCACGCCAAATAAGTCGTAGACCTCCCGCTCCAGCCAATTCGCCGCAGGCCAGATGTCCGTCACCGATGGTACGGGTTCATTCTCAGCAGCGTGCACTTTGATTCGCACCCGGTGACGATGTCGTGTCGAGTACAGGCAGTAAATGACGTCAAACCGCTGCTCTCGCGGCGGCCAATCTGTCGCTGTTACATCCGAGCAATAATCGAACGCGGCGTCGGGCGCGTCGCGCAGATACGTAGCTACGTCGAGCAGAGAAGACAAAGATACAATCACCGACCAATCACCCACCCAGTAGCTCACCTTCTCAACAGCAGCTCCGTGAGCGGTACGGAGTTGGGTCAAAAACCCTGGCTCGCTTACATCCTCGGGAGGCGCTGGATCTGCGGGACCGGTTGGAGCAGCAGGCGGGACCTTTGGTTTAGGTGCAGGCTTTGGGGTCGAGGCCGACGGCACCGGCGAGACCCCTCGGATCCCAGCCGATGGCGGCGGGCTGGCTGGTTTTTCGGACTTCGGTTCGTCGGACATCGAATTCTCTGTGCTCAGGCCGCTACGTCCAGTCCAATGCGCCCTTACGCCACGCGTAGAGATAACCCACGACAAGAATAAACAGAAACACAATCATTTCAATTAGCCCGAAGAGGGCCAACTCGTCCATCATCACCGCCCACGGAAACATGAAGACGGTCTCTACATCAAAAATGACGAACAACATTGCTACGAGGTAAAAGCGGATACTGTATCGGTCTCGCGCATCAGTCTCGGGCTCGATCCCGCACTCGTAGGGCTCAAGCTTCACCTTGTTATATCGCTCGGGATGCAGCAAGCCAGAAAGAAGTAGGGTGAAAATCGCGAAGCCAATAGCGACGAGGACGAAGAGAAGAATCGGAATATAGGCTTCAAGCATGACGCCCTTAGACTAACCTAGCTAGGCCGGAGAGTCAGACATCTGGCAGTGACTTAGTCGACCAGACGCCAACCATCGAATGATCTTATGGAGTTCCGCACGACCCAACGGGGCACTCGAACGCGGCCTGGGTTGGCCACAAGGAAAACGAAAACCGCGACAAGTAAAACCCGCTGTTTATAGCATGCGTACCAGGGGGTGTCAAGAAACAGGGGGCCCGTGGGGATCCACAAGCGATCTCGACAACCTCTTTTTTCCCAAGGGGTTTCGACCGTTCGTCGACCTTGACCTCGTGAAACCGAGAGACCTATACTGCCGAGATGATCGCTACTCGAATGACGCAGTGAAACTGACCTAGGACAGCCTTATGAGCGACCGACTACTGTTTCGTTTTGTCATCGTAGGCACCGCGTTCACCGTTGGCTTCACCATGCCTACACCTTCCGAAGCGACCCAAGCGCAGGAACAGCATATGTACGTCAGCGTGCTGGACGAAAACGACCGCCCAGTCCTTGACCTCACAGTTAGCGACTTTGTCGTGCGTGAGGACGGCGTCCTCCGTGAAGTGCTCCGGGTGCAACGAGCCACTGAGCCCATGCAGGTGGCTCTGCTAGTCGACAACAGTTCCGCGGCCGCCCCATATCTTCGCGACCTTCGTGATGGCCTCGGCGAGTTCGTTAAACAGATTTCCGGAGATCATCAAGTAGCGGTGATCACGTATGGAGACCGGCCGACGATTGTCAAAGACTACACGTGGAGCGTCGCCGAGTTGCAGCAGGCCGTGGGTAGGATATTCCCGAGGCCCAGTAGCGGCTCACTTTTGCTTGATGCGATATACAACGCCGCTCAAGGACTGCAGAGACGCGAGGCAGCACGGCCGGTGATCGTTGCGGTGACGGCCGCGGGTGCCGAGTATAGCAACCGCTCCTATCAAGCCGTGCTCCGCCTTATAGAGGATGCTGGCGCAACGTTTCATGCCGTGGTAATGACGACGGATGGCGCTTCATTCGACACTGCTTCCCGATACCGAGACATGGTGCTCGACCGAGGCACGGAACGGACTGGGGGCCGCCGGATTGACCTGCTGCGGGGACAATTCTTTCGTGAGGCCCTGGAAGGGGTCGCCGAAGAGCTTCTGTCACAGTACTTGCTGGTCTATGCCCGTCCGGACACGTTGGTACCACCGGAAGAGATCGCGCTGTCGACCACCCATCCCTCACTGACCGTTCGAGGCCGGTCCGTGGGGCCAGTGCAATGACTCGACACCGCGGTCGACGTGATCTCACGCTCTTCCTCGCGGCAGTTGTGACAGCAGTGAGCGCGGCGCCTTCAGAGATACAGACGCTGTCGGCCCAGTCACAAGTACCGTCCTTTAGAACCGGCGTGGACATGGTGTCAGTCACCGTCACGGTTACCGATGCCTCGGGTCGCTACGTTACCGACCTCGAACAGAACGAATTCGAAATTTACGAGGATCGGATACAGCAGGAACTTACCTTCTTTACGCGGTCACAACTCCCGATCGCACTCGCGCTCCTCATCGACACCAGCGCCAGTATGGAGCGTCGAATGCAGACGGCCCAGGAGGCTGCTATCGGATTCGCATATCGACTCCGCCCACAGGATCTCGCATCTGTTATCGATTTCGACAGTCGAGTCAACATCCTCGAGGACTTTACGAACGATGGAGCACGCCTTGAGCGCGCGATCCGACGTACCGCCGCCGGTGGCTCGACCTCGCTACACAACGCTGTGTATATATCACTCAAGGAACTGAGTAAGGTGCGCGCGCGAACACCCGATGAGATTCGGCGGCAGTCGATCGTGGTCTTGTCAGATGGTGAAGATACCTCCAGTCTGGTGGGCTTCACCGAGGTGCTGGAACTGGCGAAACGTTCAGAGACGGCAACATATGCCATTGGACTACGTACACAGGGGGACCCCAGAAGACGTGAATTCCAAGAGGCGGAGTACGTGCTGCGACAATTGGCTCGAGAAACTGGAGGACGAGCGTTTTTCCCTGATTCAATCGGCGAACTCACCAGCATTTATGACCAAATCGCGGATGAGCTCTCAAGTCAGTACACTATCGGCTACGCTTCCAAGAATCCGGTCCATGACGGAATATGGCGCGAGATTATCGTGCGAACAAACCGACCGAACACGACCGCTAGAACAAAGCTCGGCTATTACGCACCCAAGTTGCCATGAGTCGGCAGATGGTTCTTAAACGAACGGCACCTAATCCACCCGAGGTAGCTTAACACTGTGAATATCGCACCCCTTTTGCTCTACGTCGCTGCCTCCATTGGGTATGGGTGGCACTTCATGAAGCGCAGTAGTCGTGGCGGTCGCACGGCAACATCGTTTCTCGTCGCGGCTACCTTAGTCCACACCTTCATCATCGGAATGCAGACAACAGAGATTGGGCACCTGCCTTTAGTAGGCACGACTGGAGCGCTCTCGGTATTCGTCTGGCTATCATCGATTGCGTACCTCTACACCGAGACTACGAGTAACGAGCGCTCGATGGGAGTGTTTATCGCGCCGCTCCTTGTGGCGCTCCAGATCATTCCCACCATCAGCCGTTATGAGGTTGCGGTTCGTCCGCCCGTATTGGAAAGCCCTTGGTTCGTTTTGCATATCTCCTCTCTGCTGTTCGCGTATGCGAGTTTCTCAGTGGCATGCGTAATTGGCATCACCTACATGCTTCTCTTCAAAGAATTAAAAGCAAGGCATGTTGGGTTTTTTTACAATCGCCTTCCGTCGCTACAAATCCTTGACGTCATGAACATGCGAGCCATAACAATCGGTTGGCTATTCCTAACTATTGGCGTGATAGTTGGTGGGGTTTGGGCCTTGCAAGCGCAGGCCGAGTTTGACGATCCCCGCGTTCAGGCGATGTCGGTGCTTGACCCGAAGATATTCATCGCTCTGCTGTGCTGGGTCGTCTACTCGTTTGAGCTTTATGCGCGGCGCTCTGTTGGCTGGACCGGCTGGCGCACCGCGAAGTTTTCGATCATCGGATTCGCTATCGTGCTACTGAACTTCTTACCGGTCGGATATTTCCTGACCCGTACCCACAATTTCTAGCTTTAAAGGAATGCAAGGATCGTCGTGAGTCAGCTCTTTCTACTGGGAATCAACCATCACACGGCGCCTGTCAGTCTGCGGGAGCGTCTGGATTTTTCAAAACGCGACCTTTCAGAAACGCTTGCGGCGCTGAGCACGCGACCAGCTTGTGGCGAAGCGGTCGTGCTGTCCACATGCAACCGGGTGGAACTCTATGTGCGCTGCGACAATCCAAGTCAGGCTCGTGCCGAACTAACCAGTTTCCTAAGTGATTTCCACGGGGTCGATCCAGCTGCTCTCACACCCCATCTCTATGGTCTCGCTAGCAATGAGGCGGCGCAACACCTCTTTCGGGTCGCTGCTGGGCTCGATTCGCTTGTCGTCGGGGAACCTCAAATCCTAGGCCAAGTTAAGGAAGCTTATACGACGGCATCAGAGCTTGGTTGCACTGGTAGCCTTCTGAATAAGCTGTTTCACTGTTCGTTTGCGGCCGGGAAGCGTGTCAGATCAGAAACCGAACTAGGTGAAGGTGCAGTTTCAGTCAGTTACGCAGCCGTGGCCTTGGCTCGAAAAATTTTCGGTAGTTTGACGGAACACGATGTACTCCTAGTCGGTGCAGGCGAGATGTCCGAATTGACGGCTGTGCACCTGAGGGCGCAGCAGGTCCGTCGGATCGTTGTGACTAACAGGACGGCAGCCCATGCTGACGCCCTGGCAGGAAAAATAGGTGGCGAAGCGCTTCCCTGGTCTGAGATTCAACAGGTTCTAGCAACGACCGATGTAGTGGTCTCAGCCACTGGATCGCCAGAGCCCATCATCACGCGTAGTCAGGTCGAAGCCGTGATGCGCGCTCGGCGAAATCGTCCCCTCTTCATCATGGATATTGCTGTGCCTCGGGACGTGGAGGCATCGGCTGGGACGATCGAACAAGTCTTTCTCTATAACATTGATGACCTGCAGGCAATCGTCAGTGAAAATTTGGCTCGGCGTAGCGCGCAGATCAAGCAGGCTGAAATGATCGTCGCTGAAGAAGTCAGCGGCTTCATGACTTGGTTGCGCTCGCGCCGAGCAGTACCGACCGTAGTCGCGCTACGCCAGCGTTTCGAAATGATCCGCCAGGCTGAGTTGAAGCGACTCGAGCCAAAACTGGCGTCTCTGGCACCTGGCGATCGAGCCAGGGTTGAGGACGTGACACGACTTATCGTCGAGAAGCTACTTTCAACCCCGACTGAACGGCTTAAAGAACTCTCGAATGCGGAAACCGTTCACATGTACGGCAGGGCGCTAAATCAATTGTTCGACCTCGACTCGTCGCCAGTGCTACGCGAACGACCCGATGACCAGGCGGTTGCTCCTCCGACATCGTCTGTCCAAAAGACACCGGTAACATCGTGAACGCATTACGTATTGGCACCCGCGGTAGCGACCTCGCGCTTCAGCAGGCACGTGCAGTAGCGTCGGCCTTAGAACGTTGCGGTGCAGCACCTTGCGAACTGCGAGTCATTCGAACAAGCGGAGATCGCATTGAAACGGGGGTGCTCTCTGAGTTTGGTGGCAAGGGCCTATTTGTTAAGGAAATCGAGGAGGCGTTGTCTGGGAATGAGATTGACATCGCCGTGCACTCGGCAAAAGACCTTCCAGTTGTGGTGCCATCTGGACTGATCGTTCAAGGATATTTACCGCGAGAAGATGCCCGTGACGGATTCGTGCTGCCCAGGGGAGTGACCATTCGCACGCCCGCAACAATCTTGGAGATACTGGAACAATTTGGTCCGGAACCGCGCATCGGGACAAGTAGCGTCCGAAGGATTGCTCAGTTAGTTACTCGGTGTCCAGGTGCTGTGTTCAAGCCAATTCGTGGAAACCTAGACACCAGGCTTCGCAAGGTCGATGGTCGAGAGTACGACGTTATCGTGCTGGCAGTGGCTGGGCTGCGTCGGCTAGGGTTCGCGCACCGGCTTTCCGCAGCGTTCACAGTTGACGAGTGTGTACCCGCACCGGGCCAGGGTGCAATCGCAATGGAGACGCGGGTGGATGATACCGCCGCGAACGAGTCCGTAGCACGAGTCGACGACCCGAATACCCGAACCGCAGTTACAGCGGAACGGGCGCTCGTTAAGACCTTGGGCGGCGGTTGCCAGATGCCAATTGGTGCATACGCCGTCGTGAAGGGATCAGAGTTGCATTTGGACGCGGTGGTGAGTTCTCTTGACGGAACCCACGTACCACGTTTCCGCCTGTCCGGTGTCCGCGACGAACCAGAGATGCTAGGCCACGTGGTGGCGCAGAGGCTCCTCGAGGCGGGTGCTGCGGACATCCTTGGGAATTTGCGCCGTAGCCAAGTCTCGGAAACGGACGAGTCGTGACGAAACCCTTTGTGTCCATTGTCGGCGCGGGTCCGGGCGATCCCTCACTCATCACTGTGCGAGGTTTGCGGCACCTATCGAATGCTGACGTCGTTATCCATGACCACCTCGTACCACGCCGGTTAATACAACTTGCGTCGCCAGAGGCAGAAATCATCGATGTGGGAGCGGCGTCACTCACAAAGTCTGTCGAACAGGACGCCGTTAGTATCTTGCTCGCGGAGAAGGTTAGGGAAGGGCACAAGGTCGTCAGGTTGAAGTGTGGAGACCCGTTTGTATTCGACAGTGGCGCAAAAGAAGCATCGTTTCTCGACAAGCAAGGTATCCCATGTGAATTGGTACCAGGCATTCCAACAACGATCGGAGCACCGACCTATGCTGGCATACCAATCACCTACCCTGACGCCGGTGATACTCTGATACTGGTACGCGGACACGAAGACGGAACCGACGTAATACCTGACGTCGACTGGAAGAGCTTGGCGCGGCTGAAGGGTACAATGGCATGTTACGCTGGCGCGCGGCAGTTGCCCAAGATCGTTGACGCCCTTCTGAGACATGGCCGACCTGGCGATGAATTGGCGGCAGCGGTCTATCACGGCACTTTGCCTAGCCAACGTACAGTTGAAGGTACGCTGCAGGAACTCAAGACCTTAATGAAGGATACCGATGAGCATGGCTCCGCGGTTTTAATCGTCGGTTCCACTGTGAGCCTGCGTAAACAGTTACGATGGTTTGATACCCAACCGCTCTTCGGCCGTCGGATTATCGTCACCCGTGCCAAGGAACAGGCCTACGATCTTGTGGAACGTCTCGCAGATCTCGGCGCCGAGCCGATTGAGGCTGCGACTATCCGTATTGCACCACCCGTCGATCTCGAACCGCTCGATGATGCGTGTGCTCGTGTCGAGAGTTTCGACTGGATCGTTTTCACGAGTGTAAACGGAGTCGAATACTTTCTGCGGAGACTAGTCGCCGGCCGCGGTGACGTCCGTAATTTAAAGGGCGTCAGGCTGTGCGCCATCGGTCCTGCAACGGCCGAGCGTCTGACGCGCCATGGTATAAAGGTCGATCTTGTGCCTGAAGAACATCGATCTGAGGCAGTTGTTGGGATACTGTGCGCCAAAGACAATCTTCGGGGTAAGCGGGTACTGCTGCCGAGAGCTGACCTAGCACGTGAGGTATTACCGCGTGAACTTCAGGCAGCTGGAGCCCTCGTCGAGAACGTAACGGCCTACCGTACAATCTTCGAATCACTGGAGCAACCAGGCGCACCCGACATCTACAAGATGTTGTTGGAACGTCGTATCGACGCCGTGACCTTCACGAGCGCCTCTACTGTCAGGAGCTTTGCTCAGCAACTTGGCGCGGAACCCGCCGCTGATCTGTTGCAAACAACCGTGGTCGCTGCCATCGGTCCGGTAACAGCTGAAGCGGCGAAACAGTTGAACATTAAGACAGACGTGATGCCGTCGACCTACACGATTCCCGCCCTGGTTGATGCGCTAGTGGAACACTTCGCAAATTCGATCCCATGACCGATAAACCATCCACTCGCCGGGCACCAGTCCTTGACATCATCCAGCGTCCGAGGCGTCTGCGCCGCACTCCAGCCATGCGTGCATTAGTTAAGGAAACGCATCTGCTTCCACAGCATCTTATCTACCCATTGTTCGTTTGTGCGGGAACTGCCGTTCGCCGAGAAATCCCATCGATGCCAGGGGTGTTCCAGTTGTCAGTGGACGAAGTCGTTCGGGAAGCCGAGATGGCCAGAAACGACGGGCTCGGCGGCGTACTTCTGTTCGGGCTTCCCGAAGTAAAAGACGAACGAGGGTCGGCAGGCGACGATCCGGATGCACCAGTCCAGACGGCGGTGAGAGCAATCAAGGAAACGGTCGCCGATCTCGTTGTTATGACAGACGTCTGCCTATGCGAGTACACCTCTCACGGACACTGCGGTGTCGTCATTAACGAAGAAATTATCAACGACATAACCGTCGCCCGGCTCGTGGATGTCGCATTGTCGCACGCGGACGCTGGTGTCGACGTTGTCGCTCCCTCGGATATGATGGACGGTCGAGTTGGGGCAATCAGAGGGGCACTCGATAAGGCCGGCCACCAGCAGGTTGCGATTATGTCTTATGCTGCCAAGTATTGTTCCGCCTTCTACGGTCCATTCCGTGAAGCGGTCGACTCGGCACCAACCTTCGGCGATCGCCGTACCCACCAAATGGACCCAGCAAATACCGATGAAGCACTCCGGGAGGTGGGTCTCGACCTAGAAGAAGGCGCTGATATCGTGATGGTCAAGCCTGCCCTGCCCTACCTCGACGTCATCCGGGCAGTTAAACAGGAGTTCTGCTGTCCCACGGCCGCCTACCAAGTGAGCGGGGAATATGCAATGGTCAAGGCCGCTGTGGCCAACGGCTGGTTGGACGAGCCGAGAGTGGTCATGGAAGCTCTCACCTCAATCAGGCGTGCCGGGGCAGATATCATCATCACTTACTTTGCACGATACGCGGCCAGCTTACTGAAGTAACGCGGTGACGGCCCCGTCACCTCTAGAACACCGTGATATCTTCTGCCCATGCCTAGCTCCACCCCTGGCTCATCGCGACGTTTGTTTGCGCGTGCACGACGAGTGCTTCCGGGCGGCGTTAACAGTCCAGTTCGTGCGTTCAAGGCTGTTCAGGGTCAGCCTCCTTTCATCGCTCGAGGTACCGGCGCGCATATAACCGACGTAGACGGTCGGCGCTATGTCGATTACGTCATGTCGTGGGGACCGTTAATCCACGGACACGCCCCCGCCGGTCTTACTAAAGCCCTCGTCACTGCTACGAAACGTGGCACCAGTTTCGGCGCACCGACCGCCCTAGAAGTGCAACTAGCCGAGCGCGTCTGCTCGCTTGTCCCGTCTATAGAACGAGTGCGCTTTGTCAATTCTGGTACTGAGGCAACGATGAGCGCGCTTAGACTTGCGCGTGCAGCGACAAAGAAGGACAAGATTGTTAAGTTTCAGGGCTGTTATCACGGGCATGCGGACCCCTTACTCGTTCAAGCTGGTTCCGGTGCTTTGACGCTGGGTGTTCCGACGAGTCCGGGTGTGACAAAGGCGACTGCAGCAAACACGCTCGTCGCAAATTACAACGATCTCGAGTCGGTTAAACGGCTTTTCAGGATACACCGACGGAAGATTGCCGCGGTGATAATCGAGCCCATTGCCGGGAACATGGGCGTGATTCCACCGCAAAAGGGATTTCTCGAAGAGTTGCGGGAATTGTGCGACCAAAGTGGAGTTCTACTCATCTTTGACGAGGTTATCTCTGGTTTTCGAGTGGCGTTGGGCGGTGCCCAGACCATCTTCGGCGTCAAGCCTGACCTAACTTGCCTCGGAAAGATCATCGGGGGCGGATTACCAGTTGGCGCCTATGGTGGCCGCGCGGACCTCATGGCCCATATCGCGCCCGATGGGCCTGTATATCAGGCGGGCACCTTATCGGGTAATCCGCTGGCGATGACTGCTGGAGCCTGGACACTTTCAAGGTTGTCGGAACGGCTGTATCACCAACTGGCCAAGCTTGGTGCTCAGCTTGCCGAGGGGCTGGCCGAGGTGGCCTCTGAAGCCGGAGTCCCACTGCATGTCAACAGGTTCGGTTCGATGGTGACACCGTTCTTCACAAACCGACCCGTCCGTAACTACCGGTCAGCCACCGACGCTAATACAATGCTCTATGGCGTGTTTTTTCGGTCCATGTTGAGACGTGGTGTCTACCCCCCACCGTCACAATTTGAGTCTTGGTTCCTCTCAGCTGCCCACTCAGCACACGATATCGAACGTACTATTGACGCGGCGCGGCTGGCCATGAGAGCTGTCGCGCGTAGCTAGCCAGCCCAGCCAACGTTGAGCAATTTAACTGACCTCACCGGCCAGGCCGCAAAAATGAATCTGGGCACTCAGTCATGATTGAGTTCGTACTCGCGCTGTGCTCGAACCCTCTCATCAGCTTGCGATGCGTCTCGGCGTTTTGCCGCTCTTAAGCCTAGCTGCTTCGTAATTGGGGAATGCACGCTGGACAAGGATGGCAAACGATCGAGATCTTTATTCGCACACCTCGGACAGAGCAGGATAGTGTTCTTTCGAACGAGAACCTCGAACTCATGGCCACAGCCGTTGCAGGAATATTCGTAAATCGGCACTAGGACACCTTCAAGAAATGGTGATACCGCAATACATGAGGGCTAGCCCGCATGTGTAGAGTTATAATTCCACACGATCCGTGACAAAAGAACTCACCACGGCACGCTCATCTCAACTGTCAAGCCTAGTTTCGGAGCGATTGCTTCACCTTCTCTAGACTAAGAGGACACTATGACACGTCATGCGTGGTTTTGCTTCCTTCTCACGTTGAGTCTCACCACGACGCCTCTGATTGGCCAAGAAGACAACCGTGTGGCCACCGCAAACTACCAACTGGCAGCCCGTTTTGCTCCGTACAAATTAAACAGGCTTATTTACAGCACCACGGTCACGCCTCGTTGGATCGAGGGGAGTGACCGGTTCTGGTACGAGTGGGAAACCTCAAACGGTAAGTCATTCTATTTGGTGGACCCAGCGCAAAGCACTAAAACAGCCGTCTTCGACAATGACCGAATTGCTGCTGAATTAACCAGGCTGACAAAGGACCCCTGGGACGGACAGCACTTGCCAATTCGGGGAATCACATTTATTGACCAAAACACACTCCAGTTCGAGGTTCAATCATCACAGGATGAAGAGCGTGACGAGGTTGGGAACCGAACCGAGGAAGAGCAGGACCAAGAAGATCAAAACGATAACAACGGTGTCAAAGCCAGTAAGAAGCGGGTCTTCCACTTCGAGTACGACGTGGCCACTAGAACACTTCGGCAACTCGAGAACTGGGAGGGACCAGACAACCACCCAGTGTGGGCTAGCGTATCACCTGATGGCAAGACGGTTGTGTTTGCACGAAACCACAATTTGTACGCGATGACCGGTGAGGCCTACCAACAAATTCTTGAGGCTCGACGCGGGAAGGACGAGGACGAGGCCAACGAAGCTGAAGAGGGAGTCGAGGTAAATGAAACTCAACTCTCAACAGATGGAGAAGAACATTACAGCTACGCCGATCGTGACCGTGGTGATACCGATACGGAGAAGGCGAAGAACAGGGAGGAGCGCAAGCACGCTAGCATCTCGTGGGCCCATGACTCTCGGTACTTTGCGATCGTTCGGCTCGACCAGCGCCAGACAGGCGATCTGTGGGTAATCCACTCCGTGGGAAACAGACGCCCGGAACTCGAAACATATAAGTACGACATGGCCGGTGAAGAGAAGGTCGCGCAGCGTGAAATTCGGATTTATGACCTTGAATTGAAGCGGATGATTACAGTCGGCGCCGACAGGTTCAAGGACCAGCAGGTTGGCATTTGGAACGATCGGGGCTTCGAATATCCCGACAGCGATGAGCCAGAGCGTGATCTCTGGTTATCGGATGCGTCGAGTGAATTGCACTTCTGGCGTCAAAGTCGAGACCGTCACAAGGTCGAAGTTTGCGTTGCTGACACCGTTACGGGAGAGGTGCGCGTTCTGTTCGAAGAGGAGCTTAACACCTACGTGGAAACTCAACCGCTCGAGCGGCTGGCATCCGGTGACTTACTCTGGTGGTCAGAACGCGATGGCTGGGCACATTTGTACCGCTATGGTCAAGATGGTGCGCTCAAGCAGCGATTGACCGAGGGTGCTTGGTCCGTCCGACGAATCGTTGGCATTGACGAGGCTGCGGGTGTTGCCTACGTCATGGCAAACGCCCGCGAGCCCGAGGAGGATCCGTACTACCAGCACCTATACCGAGTAAACCTCGACGGCACTGGAGTCAATCTTCTTAACCCTGGACACTTCGATCACCGAGTCAATATGGGAGAGTCAAATCGATTCTTTGTCGACAACTACTCGCGAGTAAATACGCAACCTAGCACAGCACTCATCAGCGTCGACGGGAAGAGGGTCCTGGACCTAGAAGAGGCTGACTTCTCACAGCTCATGGCTGCTGGATAC
Organism: Acidobacteriota bacterium; assembly: GCA_002717745.1. Lineage (GTDB taxonomy): Bacteria > Acidobacteriota > Vicinamibacteria > Vicinamibacterales > UBA823 > UBA11600. The sequence continues at coordinate 7,119 of PBBF01000036.1, read as the reverse complement.
GAGTTTCCTGAACCCTACAGTGTCAAGGCTGAGGACCGCATCACCGACTTGTACGGAGTCATGTACAAACCGTTTGATTTTGATCCGACGAAAAAATATCCGATTATTGAATATGTCTATCCTGGACCCCAGACGGAATCGGTTTCAAAGTCATTTTCAACTAACCGCTACGAAACAGCGCTTTCACAATTCGGCTTCATCGTGGTGACCGTGGGTAACCGGGGGGGGCACCCGGCTCGCTCGAAGTGGTACCACAACTATGGCTACGGGAACCTTCGTGACTATGGCCTCGCCGACAAAAAAGTCGCGATTGAGCAACTGGTAGACCGACACGAGTTCATTGACCGAGACCGCGTGGGTATTTATGGGCATTCAGGTGGCGGATTCATGTCGACAGCCGCTATGCTCGTCTACCCTGACTTGTTTAAGGTCGCCGTGTCGTCGTCTGGTAATCACAATAATGATGTCTACAACAGCTTTTGGTCAGAGAAACATCACGGCATCAAAGAAGTCTTGAATGAAGAAGGTGAAGTGAGTTTTGAGTATGACATCGACAAGAACTCGGATCTTGCACAAAACCTGCAGGGGCACCTACTACTAACCACAGGTGACATCGACAACAATGTCCACCCGGTAGGCACGTTGAGAATGGCAGAAGCGTTAATCAAGGCCAATAAGCGCTTCGATTTCTTCATGTTTCCAGGCCAACGACATAGCTATGGAGACATGGGAGACTACTGGTTCTGGTTACGTGCAGAGTACTTCGTGGAGCACTTACTCGGCGATCTCCACTGGAATCCGGATATCAAGGAATTGAATCTCGTGAGAGATGACGCGCCTGCACCAGCACCACCGCGGACCCCACCGGAGTGAACTACAAGCTCACTCGCCTGCTTCGTTCTGAAGTCATCTCTGGTGAGTTAAGCACCGCTATCACGACAGACGTGAGACGTGAACTCGACACTTCACACACCTCATGACAACACCGGTCTCTAGTGGACGTCATTGCAGACCACACCAAAGACGGAGAGTTGTGGGTGTTATTGGTAAACAAGCCTGGACTTCAACCCAGATGCTATTATCGGAGTTGTGGCTAAGTTGAAGATGCACCGAACGGTCGGAGTAAGAGTCGGTAATGTTCAGGTGGGGGGCGGTGCGCCGGTGGTCGTGCAGTCGATGACGATGACCGACACAGCCGATGCAGCGGCCACCGCAGAACAGTGTGCTGAGTTAGCTAAGGCTGGGTCGGAATTGGTACGAATCACAGTCAACGTCCCCGAAGCAGCCAACGCGGTCCCTGAAATTCGGCAACGCCTCGACGATCAAGGCCTTGTCATACCGCTTGTAGGCGATTTCCATTACAACGGGCATCAACTGTTAATGCGACACCCTGACTGCGCGCGGATACTCAACAAGTTCCGAATCAATCCTGGCAACGTCGGAACCGGCGATCGTCGGGACGAGCAATTCACTACGATCTGTAAGATCGCTCGCGATCACGGAACGCCGATTCGGATTGGAGTAAATGGCGGTTCACTCGACCAAGACCTCGTCACGGCGAAGATGCAAGAGAATACAGACCGCAATCTGGGTCGCTCGTCAGAAGAAATCATCAACGAATGCCTCGTGTTGTCAGCGCTGCAGTCAACCGAGTTGGCGCTCGAGGCCGGGTTGCGCAAAGACCAGATCGTGATCTCTTGTAAGGTCTCACAACCAGATAATCTTATTTCCGTTTACACCGACCTAGCTGCTCGGACTGACCAGCCGCTCCACCTCGGCCTAACCGAGGCTGGCATGGGTATTAAAGGAATGGTCTGGTCCTCGGCGGCGATGGGCATACTGCTCCACCAAGGGATCGGTGACACGATCCGGGTTTCGCTCACGCCGCAGCCCGGGGGCGACCGCCGTAACGAGGTGACAGCGGCCTGCGAATTACTGCAGTCACTCGGGTTGCGGTCCTTTGCCCCAAGCGTCACTGCCTGCCCCGGCTGTGGGCGGACAACGAGCTCCACGTTTCAGGAACTTGCCGAACGAATCCAAGCTTATGTGCGAGATATGATGCCGGAGTGGAAGAAAGAGTACGATGGCGTTGAAGAAATGCGCTTGGCAGTCATGGGCTGCGTCGTTAACGGCCCAGGCGAATCAAAAGCGGCCAACATAGGTATCAGTCTGCCCGGAACTGGTGAAGCACCTCTCTGCCCCGTCTATATTGACGGAATCCACACTACGACACTTAAGGGTAGCTACGAGGAACTAGCTGAAGCCTTCCGTGCGCTGGTTGATGGCTACGTAGCTGAACATTATCCTCGTAAACCTGCTCGGGAATCTGTCTGAGCACCTTCGGACACTCTCCGATGCCGGTCAAGCTCATCGCCATCGACATCGACGGCACACTACTCGACAGCTCGTCCAGACTGCCAGAAAACAATCGGAGCGTGCTGCACGAAGCCGCGGGGCACGGTATCGACATTGTCCTAGTCACCGGACGAAGTTTTCATCATACCCGCGAACTTGCGCTCCAGATGCCCGCACGGACGATACTAATCTTGAACAATGGATCAATCGTCAAGGACCTATCAGGTGCGACCTTAGCTTCTCACAGTCTGCCGGCCGAGACGGCACGGTACATCGTGAAGGAAACACGTTCGGTTCGCGAAGGCGCCGCCGCGATCTTCGATCGGGACGATGCCAGGCAATTTCTTTGCGAGCGGATCGATTGGACGCATCCCGATCGAAAGCCTTACTTCGAGCTACACAACGCATGGATCACACAGGTCTCGTCACTGGCGACCGAGCTAACTGACGACCCATTGCAGCTAGGATTCACAGGCGACGTTAGCAGCATGCGCGAACTCGCGGAGGTTCTTTCGTCCCTTCCGCGGGCTGCTGAGTACTCCCATACGTTGACTGAGTATCAACTGCGCAACTTTTCCCTACTCGACGTACTTAGTCCGGGCCGCTCAAAAGGACGAACGCTTGCTGAGTGGTCCACTCAACGAGGCCTGACACCCAGCGAAGTGATGGCCGTCGGCGATAACCTCAATGATCGTGAGATGCTAGAGTTCGCTGGCATCCCGGTAGTGATGGGAAACGCCACACCTGAGTTGAAAAGGCCCGGATGGATTCAAACAGACACTAACGATGAAGAAGGGCTAGCCAAAGCCATCATCAAATATGCCTTAAAACGAAACTAGTGGTCGGCTGTTACGCTTCGGTAACAATCGTACTAGTGGTACGTTCTCTCAGTTGCGTGATACGCCTGCCCCACACCAGGAGAAGCAATAGCGACACAACAATCAACCCGGCTGACAAGCCGACCCACAACCCAACCACGCCGTAGCCCAACACGAAGCAGATTGTATAACCGAGGGGTAAACCAAATGCCCAATGACCAGCCAGGTTCAAGAACATCGGTGTTCGGGTATCACCAAGTCCTCGCAAGGCCCCGGTAAGTACTCCCTGCAGTCCATCGAAAATCTGGAAAATTGCAGCTACGAACAGTAGTGTGACCCCGAGGTCGACCACTGTTAAATCGACTGTGAAGAGGCCCATCAGTTGGCTAGGGATAAGCAGAAAAACGAGCGAAGCGCAGGCCATGCAGAGCACTCCTAGCATTACAGCGGTCCATCCCGCTTGATTAGCCCCAAATGTGTCGCGGCGACCCACGGCGTGGCCAACACGCACCGCAGCAGCCGATGCCAGGCCCAGCGGTATCATGAAGGTAAAGCTGGCCATGTTCAGGGTAATTTGGTGAGCTGCAAGCGCTACTGGCACCAGACGTCCAGCCAGCGCGCTAGCGGCCGAGAACACTCCAACTTCCAAGGTGACTTGTATGGCCGCCGGTAACCCAAGCCATAACAGTTGCATTAATCGTGAGCGCTCAATCACCCAGGACACGCGTCTAAGCCCGTAGTCGGTACGAGCATCACGCCAGACCACAACGGAAAGTAAGCCAAGCGCCAAATAGCTCCGTGAAATGAAGGTGGCCCATCCCGCACCGTCTACGCCGAGGGCGGGCGCTCCGAGATTCCCGTGAATCAACATCCAATTGGCCAACACATTCACTAGGTTCGCCGTCAACAGGATAACCATGGTCGGCTTAACCACACCCATCGCCTGGAGGTAACGACGAAAAGCTGTATACAGAAGCAACGGCCAGACACTCCAGGTTACGATTCGCAAATACGGCTCAGTCAGATTCAGCACGGTTAGGTCAAAACCCCAGAGATCGAGACGGGCAATCGCCACCCATGCAACGAAGGTCAGTGGAATGGTGAGTATCACGCTCATAACTAAGCCGTGTACAAACCACCGGTGACATTCATCGCGTTGGCCCGCCCCGAACGACTGGGCAATGAGAGTGTCGAGCCCCAGAAGAACGCCAATCCCAAAGACCGCCAGAGCCATAAACAGCATGGAGCCCACGCCTACTGCACCGATCGCCGATGGCCCAAGTGCCCTGACCATAAGGATGTCAACAGTGCCCATCGTGACCCAACTCATTTCGGCGACGACAACTGGAACAGCGAGATTCAACATCGGGCGGACCTCTCGCCGTAATCCTAACCACCGCTGTATCATCAGGAACGTGGTCCGTGGCGGGGGAAGAATCCAAACAAGATGAAATCAGTCATGGAATATTAATTACGTCGTGCGGAAGGCTGGTCTCCACTGCAGTCATCGGCCCAGTGGTGCCGACACAGTCGCCACCGACCATTTATGGTCGGTGTTTGAACACATGGTGGCTGAGGCCGATTTAGGCCGGACGCAAAAGCAAGCCGCCGAATCAGTGAGACCGAAGGGCGCTACGGGGTCGACGAACCGGGCAACGACGGCATTTGATCACCCAACCGTGGCAGCAATTCGTCCCTCATCGCTAGATGGTACACCGCCGCTGCAATTGCAATGGCCGATTTAATGGCATCCTGCTCAATAACACGCTCGTAGGTGTCCAAGCTCGTGTGCCAAGTATAGGTTCCATACTGAATCGGATCCTGGCGCATGCCAATCCCCGGGAGTCCCGCTTCATTGAACGACGTGTGGTCTGAACCGCCACGGCGACGGCTCATCGTGGCGCCTGCACCGACTACACCGAGATCGCTAAATGGTGCCAACGCCATTCTCAGCACCTCGGCAGCTTCGCGTGGGCCAAACACCGTCGCCGCACGTGCCTGGCCGGTGCCTGAGTCAATATTGAAATACCCTCCGAATTTCACATGGGCAGGCTTCGGGTCCTCCACCGAACCGAAATGCTCCTTCACATAGGCTTGTGAACCCAGCAGTCCCTGCTCCTCACCGCCCCACAATGCAACACGGATCGTCCGCCTGGGTTCAACACCGATCGCCTGCAGGATGCGAGCAGCCTCCATCATCACCGTAACACCGATACCGTTATCAGTCGCACCGGTCGCCGCGTGCCATGAATCTAAGTGCCCACCCAGCATGATCACTTCGTCTGCTTTGTCGGTGCCAGGAATCTCAGCAATCGCGTTGAAACTGGTCTGGCCTTCCGGATACCAGCTGTTGACGATATCAACCTCTAACTCCACTTCACCGTGACGCAGTAGACGCGCGATCCGCCCAAAATCTTCGTTCCGCATAACTAAAGTAGGCGGTGCCTCCTCAGCGTCATACGTTCGGTTACTGAATGCACGAATTTGCCCATGGTCTCGACCGGCGTCGTTTACTTGCACCGCCGCACCCGCTTCTTTTAGAAACTTCGCGACGCGCTGCGCGACCTGACGACCCGATAACATGCCGTCGTCAGCCCGCATTGGACCTGCCGCCCGTTGCGGCTGAGAGGTCGGAGCATTGTTCGGATCATACTGAGCACTCAGCTCCGCATAATCGCGACGGCGTGGTGGACCATCGATCGTCACAGGCACTACACTTGCCTCGCCAACAAGAACGATCTTGCCAGCAACATCGTCCGCAACATCGTCCAAGTGCGCCACAAGCTCGGCCTCGTCTAGCCGGCCAGGCAGAATTAGTTGATACACGGTCGCTCGAACGGGTCCTTCAGTACTAGGCGTCCAGGCCAAAACTTCGGCAACAAGCGGGTCCTTCACCGGCGCCAGTAAATGTGCCGTCATACGCTCATTCAACCAGCCCGGATGACCGAAATCCCATGGCTCTAAATGCCCATTCGTCAAGCCCCACGCCTCCATCTGCTCAACTGCCCAACGTGCAGAAGCCTCGTGATTTGGTGATCCGGTCAGTCGTGGTCCATAGACATCAGTCAAATGGTGCAACGTATTCATAATCCTTGAGTTGGTCGTTGCCTCACGACGAATTTTCCAATTAATCACGGTGTCGACGCGCTCATCGAACGCCTGTGTGACAACCGATAGACAAACGGCAACAAGCACGGCAAATTTCGCGAGCTTTAACTTGAAAATCATGGATACCTCGTGATCATCTCCACGGCATTAATGCTTCGAGCCAGCTAATGCGTGTTAAATCGTTATAGATAACGGTCACCATCAACATCATTAAGACGACGAAGCCAGCCAGTAGCATCTTCTCCTTGACACGCACACTAAAGTCACGCTGCGAGGCACCCTCAAGCGCGAGAATGAAGATGTGACCACCATCGAGCACTGGAATCGGCAGGAGGTTCAAGATGCCCAAGTTTAAGCTAATCATTGCCATCAGCGTGAAAAGTGCGACAAATCCGACCTGGGCAGCTCCACCCGACAGCTGTGCAATGCCGACTGGGCCCATGAGTTGTTTTGGTGATGTCTCGCGGGTCAGGAGGCCCCACAAGGTCTGAAAGATTAGACCCGACCACTGGTAGTTCTGTTCGATGCTCAACTGCACAGCTTGTAGAGGTCCCGGCTCAACTATCCGTACCTCATACGGACTTAGGCTAACCCCGATCAGTCCCACATCCCCAACGAGCGCTGGTCTTACCGTAATGTTCTGCTCTATCCCATCACGCGACACGGTGAGCTTCAGCGATTGATCGGGACTACTATTGATCCGCGTTATCAGCGTGTCACGGTTGGCTGGTTCTCCCTCAACCGCTACGATAACGTCACCCGACTGGATGCCAGCCTGGGCGGCAGGCTCGCCTGGCATAACATCACGAATCTGCGGGTGCAACTGCGGTAAGACTCC
>PBBF01000035.1 GCA_002717745.1 Acidobacteriota bacterium | reverse complement strand
GTTGTTTTGGTGATGTCTCGCGGGTCATGAGGCCCCATAAGGTCTGAAAGATCAGACCCGACCACTGGTAGTTCTGTTCGATGCTCAACTGCACAGCTTGTAGAGGTCCCGGCTCAACTATTCGAACCTCATACGGACTTAGGCTAACGCCGATCAGTCCCACATCCCCGTTCAACGCTGGTCTTACCGTAATGTCCTGCTCCACACCATCACGCGACACAGCGAGTTTCAGTAATTGATCGGGACTACTATTGATCCGCGTTATCAGCGTGTCACGGTTCGCTGGTTCTCCCTCAACCGCCACGATAACGTCACCCGACTGGATGCCAGCCTGGGCGGCAGGCTCGCCTGGTACAACATCGCGGATCTGCGGGTGCAACTGCGGTAAGACTCCGAGGTCCCCGACCTCAAACTCCGTCCTCGTGCTTGGTGTCACGGGTAGCACTAAGGATTTCCCGTCCCGAAGAACAACAACTTCCAACTCGCGCCCAGCCCGTGACATTACGGAAAGGAAGAGCGCTTCCCAGTCCGGCACGGATTCACCCGCTACACTGAGAATCAAGTCTCCCGGAAGAATTCCACTGGTTTCGGCAGGTGAGCCCTCAACAACAACACCAACGACCGGTGCTTGCTCTTCGTAAGCTGGCACCTCGGCGCCCTGATATAACACGATGGCCATGACGACGACGGCGAGTACGATATTCATCGTTGGACCCATGACCAACACCTGGAAGCGTTGCCACTTGGTTTTCGATAGAAACTCGTCATCCTGTCCGGCGGAGGCCTCATCGGGGCTCTCACCGGCCATCTTCACGTAACCTCCTAGCGGAATCGCGCTTATGCAGTAATCCGTGTCACCTCGCCGAACAGTCAACAACTTCGGACCGAAACCAAGAGAGAACGTCAACACTCGTACGCCGATGCGTCGGGCCATCAGGTAATGACCCAACTCGTGCACAAACACCAGCACTCCGAGTACGAAAACAAACGCCACCAGACTCGTTAGCACTCTATCCTCACGTCTTCAACCAGCCGGACCGATAGTCGGCCAAGCGTAGCGCGACGGACAACTCCACGCGCTTCACACTGATTGTACCTCTGGGAGCAGTTCGCGTGAAAACTCGTGTGCCCAGCGATCCACATCACGCACCTCGGCCAGTGTACGGATCGGAGTGTTTTCCATATTGGTTCGGGCATTCAGCGCGCGCTCAATCAACATAGGAATCCCGATGAAGGGCAACTTACCTCGGAGAAAAGCAGATACCGCAACCTCGTTGGCTGCGTTTAGGACAATCGGTAGCGCACCCTCCGTCCGCAACGCACGGTAGGCTAGACCCAAACAGGGGAAACGCTCAAAGTCAGGTTGGTGGAACTCTAATGGCCCGCAGCTTGACAGATCCAACGTCTCCACACTGGCGTTCCATCGGTCAGGGTACGAAAAAGCATACTGAATCGGCAGTTGCATGTTGGTGATGCCCAACTGAGCAATTACTGATCCATCGCGCAGTTCGACCATCGAATGGACAACTGACTGAGGGTGGACCAGCACGTCAATATCATCAGCCGTCATGCCAAACAGCCAACGCGCTTCAATGACCTCCAATCCCTTATTCATCAACGTCGCCGAATCGACGGTAATCTTATCCCCCATGTTCCATGTCGGATGGCGTAGCGCGTCCTCAGGTCGAACGGTCCTTAACCGCTCAGTCGACCATTCACGAAAGGGCCCCCCTGACGCAGTTAAAATCAACCGCCGGACATCTGAAACAGACCGACCGTGCAGACACTGATGAATCGCGTTGTGCTCGCTATCGACCGGAAGAATCGCAACGCCCCGCCTACGGGCAGCGTCCATCACGAGACCTCCAGCTACCACCAGCACCTCTTTGTTCGCGAGGGCGATTGTCTTGCCGGCCTCGATCGCCAACAAGACTGCTTCGAGCGCAGAGGTGCCAGCTGAAGCGCATAGCACGATGTCCGCTTCGGGATGTGTCGCCACGGCGGCAAGTCCTTCAGAGCCAGCGTGCAACGATATACCCCTTGTACCATCAACGCCCATCGTCCTTTCCACTTCGGCTAAAGCATTGTGTGTAGCCATCGCGATAACACTAGGCCTAAAACGCACCGCCTGTTCAGCGAGGCGTCCCGCATTCTCGCCTGCCGCAAGACCGACGACGCGTAACACGTCGGAATTAGCTTCCACGACCGCCAGTGCCGTGGTGCCAATGGAGCCGGTTGACCCAAGAATCGCGATACGTTTCACGCTCACATTCCCTTGATCACAACGTCAAACAGCGGAATGGCGAAGAGCCAGCTATCGAGGCGATCCAGAATGCCACCATGGCCTGGGATCAACCCGGAGGCATCCTTTACACCGGCCTCGCGTTTTAACTTCGACTCGAACAAATCGCCAATAATCCCGAGTCCCGCTAATGCAGCACCGAATGCCCCAGCTTGCAATGGATGGAAATCTAGGCCACTCCATTGCCCAACTACTACCATCGCCGCAGCACCTGCTACGATCCCGCAAATCGCGCCTTCGACAGTCTTCTTCGGACTTGTGGCCGGAGCTAGTGGCCGACGACCTATCATTCTCCCCCCGTAAAACTGCGCAATGTCGCTCGCCACGATGACGGCCAGTAGCAGAAATACTAACTCTGGGCCTCGCCTCACATGAATGGCAACAAGAGTCCCGATTGGAAGTCCTACGTAAAGAGGTCCGAACAGTCCAACGGTGTGAAACCAACCATCCGAACGTTGAACCCTACCTCGACCAACCGCGGCGGCTCCCATAGCGACCGTTGCGGCCATAAGAACCGGCGCAACCGCGTAGTCCCAAGAGACGGAAGCGCAAATCACTAGTCCAGCTGCCACAACAATTCCAGTTGGCACAAATATGCCCGCTCGTTCTGCCAATCTCGCATACTCGCTCAGGGCAAGCAGCACAATGATCTCTGCAAGAACGAACGTTGCCCAGGGTGGCAGCCACCAAACCGTCCCGACAACGACTGCCAATATGGCCAAAGCGCTGATTGCGCGCCTCATATGTTTAGATCCTTATCGGGAAGCAATTCCAAATTCGTGGACCGAAAACTAAGGAAGACAACCGTCGCCTATCCGGCAGCGACCGGTCGGTTAATTCCACCGTAACGCCGTTCTCGCCTCTGATAACTGAGAAGCGCCTCGAACAAATGGCGACATCGGAAATCCGGCCAGAGGGTCTCTGTCACCCAAATTTCTGCATAGGCAATCTGCCACAACAGAAAGTTGCTGACTCGCATCTCGCCGCTTGTTCGAATAAGTAAATCCGGGTCGGGCTGTCCGGCTGTGTAAAGAAAGGTTGCGAAGCGTTCTTCGTCGAGATCATTTGGACAAATGCCCGCATCCATCGCACGCCGTGCGGCGTCAACGATCTCCGCTCGCCCGCCGTAGTTTAGCGCAATGTTAAACTGCATAGAGGTGTTCGCCTCGGTCTGTCGCGTGGCGAACGCTAACTCGTCACGGACATCTGGAGCGAGCTCACCTCCACGCCCAACCACATTGAATCGAATATTGTTATCCAGGAGCGTTCTCAATTCCTGGCGTAGGTAACGCTTAAGCAACCTCATCAGTGTAGCGACCTCGCCAGGCGGTCGCTTCCAATTTTCAACCGAGAACGCATAGAGTGTCAGCACCTGAACGCCGAGTCGCGCAGATGCCTCGACTACGTCACGTACCGAGTCGATTCCGGCTCGGTGACCCTGGACGCGCGGCAGACCTCGCTGCGCCGCCCACCGTCCATTCCCGTCCATTATGATGGCCACGTGGGTGGGGAGACGTTCAAAGTCGATTTGGCTGGCCAGTTCGGCTTCCGCCGAATCTTGTTCAACCCAACTTAGGACATCTTCCAGGCCCATGCGTCTGTCAGCCGGCCGGTGCTCGAGGAAAAGTGAGAGCGAAGAACCGACCGAAACCTCTTAGAATGACGATGATACAGGCTGACTAGATACGGTTCAAGGAAACGCCGCGTCACGACAGGACTTAGTAGTTGACCCGCACAAGAAACAAGCCTTCAGCGGGGGCCGTCGGTCCTGCTTTAGCACGGTTTCGCAACGCCAGCACCTGAGCAACATCTGCTGGCACTCGCTGCTGCGTACCAACCTCAACGAGGGTTCCAACGATTGTTCGAACCATGTGACGGAGAAAGCCGTTTCCCTCCACTTCGATCGTCATGAGCCGGCCACCTCCAGCAGTACGATCGAGGTCGACCTCATTAACATCGAGACGACTAATCCGGCGAACGGAGGTTTTCACCTCGCTTCCGGCTGCCTGGAACCCTGCGAAGTCGTGCTCACCAAGAAATGCCTCGCCTCCGTCCCGCATAGCCAGACAATCCAGTGGTTTCTCGATATGCCAAGCGTAACGGCGCTCAAAAGGACTCACAAAAGGGCCGGTAATAACCCTATACCGATACACCTTACTCACGACACTCTTCCTGGCATTAAAGGTATTAGGCATCTCGATCGCCTCAAGGACTCTGATGTCGGTAGGCAGCATGGCATTGAGCGCGCGGACTAAGTCAGCCACTTCAATGGCGTGAGTGATTTGTGTGCTCGCCACCTGTCCAAGCGCGTGTACGCCTGCATCAGTCCGTCCTGCGCCAATAATTGTGACTGGCGCACCCTCAATGCGCCTAAACGAGTCTTCGAGTTGGCCTTGTATCGACCGTCCGTTCGGTTGCCATTGCCAGCCAACATACTCAGAACCTTCGTAAGCGACCGTAAGCTTGATGGTCCTGTGCATCACAGAAAGCACTATGGCGCCAAGTCAGTCAGGTGAAGGGATTACCGAGTGTTTGAATCCGGCCGTGAGCCTGGCTTGACAATTGGAGTTTTAGCCTGGCAAAGCGGGCAGCGACCCGGATCGTAGGTAGGAAGTTCTACCTTGGCCAATGCGAACCAAGGCACCTCCAATTCTATGCCGGAACCCCGATCGATGATTGCCGCTGCACCAACAACTTCAGCGCCCGCTTGCCGCGCAAGATCGATCGTTTCACGCGTTGATTTACCTGTAGTGATGACGTCCTCGACCACAAGAACACGCTCACCCGGAGCAAGAACAAATCCCCTTCGTAGGGTCAGGNCACCTGCTGTCCTCTCNGCGAAAATAGCCCGAACGCTGAGCCCATGTGCAACCTCATGGCCGATGACAACGCCGCCCATTGCNGGGGAAAGCACAGTTACTGGGCGCCACACCCNTGCCCGCGCCGCAATGGCTTCGCCAAGGGTNCGGGCATGCGAAGGATGCTGAAGCACTTGCGCACATTGGAGGTATCCCTGACTGTGTAGACCTGACGAAAGCCGGAAGTGACCAAACGAGAGGGCTCCGGCGTCTCTAAACACTGCAAGGATCTGGTCTGAGTTCATAATGAATGAAGTATCGTCTAGATAGTGCCTCAAGGACGAAACTGCATCGCTAAGATACGGCCACTTCCGTGCCGTCTAAGGGCCCTCATCCCTGACCTTCGAAACGGCAACGTCGCCCTAGTATACAATTGACTCAAACTTACTTTCGGCCTTGAACGTCTATACAGGCACAAGGTTGAAACAACTCGCCGGAACGCCTGAAACGTGCCCGGTGCAGCTCTTGCTAGTATCCAGTTAGTATCCAGGTTTATTTATTCGCTAAGTGATTCGCCCACAGAGGAGAGAGATGGTCATGATTGGGGAAGTTTCTCGACGGTGGTCCGCCCTAGGAGTTGTGGCGGTTTCTTTGTTGTGTGTCATGCCCGCGTCAGGTCAGACGTTGACTAAATCCGAACGGTCTTCCGTACTCGGAGGTGTTCGACTTAGTGAAGGCTTAGTTCTACCGCAGGTCGAAGCCGAACAGATGGGAAACCAGGCGGTTTTGAGACTCTCTCTGGACGAAGCCGTTGAAATGGCGTTGGAACAAAATCTCGACATTCGAGTGCAGCGATTAAGCCCTTTAATTCAGGACATCTCCATTTTAGACGTGCGGTCGGCTTGGGCACCGACTTTCAACACAACCATCCAAAACAACTCTCAGGTCACCCCGTCCACGAGCCAACTGTCAGGCGGTCTGAAACAGATCAATACCGACACGCTTCAGAACGCGGTCGGCATCACTCAACTCACGCCATGGGGCGGAAACTACAGCGTTAATTGGGACGGCAATCGCCAGTCGACCTCAAGTTTCTTCACCAGCTTCAATCCAGCACTACGATCAACGGTGTCAGTTCAATATGTCCAGCCGCTACTCAGGAATCTCAAGATTGACAACGTGAGACAGAGGCTGCAAATCAGCAGAACCAACCGTGATATCTCCGACATCCAGTTAAGAGACACGATCATGTCGACCCTTCGTCAGGTCAAGAACGCCTATTGGGAGCTATCGGCTGCTATTGCGACGTTCGCTGTGCAGCAACAGTCCCTCGAACTCGCTGAGGAGTCACTACGAAACAATCGAACTCGGGTTGAAGTGGGCACGATGGCCCCGATTGACATTGTTGAAGCCGAGGCTGAAGTCGCGAGGAATGAAGAGGCTGTCATCGTCGCTGAGGCCCTCATTGAGGAGAACGAAGACGTGCTGCGAACCCTGATTATGGAGCCCTCCGCTCAGAATTTCTGGTCAGTGCGATTGGAGCCAACCGACACCGCGCGTTTACATGCTGGCGAAATTAATATTGACGCCGCAGTCGACAATGCTCTTAGTCAACGAACTGACATCACACAGATCAGACGAAACCTAGATAATGCCGATACGAACATTCGCTATTATGAGAATCAACGGCTGCCAGACCTCAACTTCCAGATGAACTATTCAGCTACAGCCGCAGGTGGGACAAAATTGACGCGGGAAGGAATGTTTGGCGGAGACATAATCGGCCGAACTGAGTCCAGTTTTGGTTCAGTAATGCGCAGTGCTCTGGGCAGTGACTTTCCGACCTGGACATTCGCTATGACACTGTCCTATCCGCTGGGCACAAGCACTGCTGATGCCAACCTAGCACGGTCCCGTCTCGAGCGGACGCAGACCGAGGTCCGAATACGAACCGCGGAACTTCGCGCGGCCGCAGAAGTTCGACGAGCGGGCCGGAACGTCAACACCAACATTAAGCGAGTCGATGCGACCAGGGTGGCCCGGCAATTGGCCGAAGATCGTTTGGAGGCGGAACAGAAAAAATTCAATGTTGGTATGTCAACAAGCTTTCTCGTGTTCCAAGCTCAGCGAGACCTCGCTGATGCACGGAACAGCGAATTAGGCGCTGTGCTCGATTACAACCAGGCTCTCGTCGACTTCGAGGCGGTGCAAGAGATTTCACTGACCGGGGGCGGCGGTTCGTTCACACTTACACCTGGTGCGACCAGTGGCGTGCAAACCAGCGGTGGCCAATTCGGTGGAGGGCAACTCGTCGGTGGTCAGTTCGCAGGCGGAGCCGGTCCACAGTTCTAGCCCCGTACCCCACGTATCACCGTCGGAATCAGTCCGAGGATGATGCTACACTTGTTCTGTGCCGAAGTTGTCGGTCACGGTTATCACAAAAAACGAAAAGAAGAACCTTGCCTACGCCCTTGAGTCAGTCTCCTGGGCTGATGAGCTTATTGTAGTTGACTGTGGCAGCGAAGATGGTACGGCTGACATCGCACGCCGGTTCACAGACCGTGTGTTTGTGCGGTCTTGGACTGGGTACGGCGACCAGAAGAACTACGCGGCCGAGCTCGCTAGCCACGATTGGATTTTTTCCCTCGATGCCGACGAGCGCGTCCCTCACCAATTAGCGCAGGAGATCTCTCAACTTCTAGAAACTGAACCGGCCCACCGCGGCTACCGCGTGCCAAGAGTCACCTTCCATCTGGGAAGGTGGATCCGCTCAACTGACTGGTATCCAGATTTTCAGCTTCGCCTCTACGACCGGCGTGTTGGGCGCTGGAGCACGCCTAGTGTTCACGAATCGGTGACCGTTTCTGGACGGGTCGGCCGTTTTCAGCACGAACTCGAACATTACACGTATCGAGATCTTTCCCATCAGCTCGCCACGATTGACCGCTATGCAACTCTCGCAGCGGACGACATGGCAGCCCAGGGACGGCGTACCAGCTTTCTCAGGCTGGTCGTCCATCCGATACTGGCCTTCCTCCGAAACTATCTGTTACGCGGAGGAATGCGTGACGGTGTAGCTGGATTCATTATTTCAGCAATGAATGCTTACTATGTATTTCTGAAATTCGCCAAGCTCTGGGAACGTCAGCGGCACTAAGGTTCACTGGGGCATTCGGTCGATATCCTCAACTACCGGTTTGCTAAAATCGACCGCTTCCGTCGAGGTGCCGGTCGGCACAGACCACGAAGCGGACACCCGGAGTCCTTCTCCCGGCGCTCGAATCCGCACGCACCCGCCATCCCTAGATGGCAGATCGCGAAATCGTACCGGATGGGGTCGTCCGCATCGAGATCACGTAGGGAATTTGTAATCGATGCAGCCATCCGCCAGCCGGGAGAACGGTAAGGCGTCAGACCGAGGCATCGACTAACTCGAGTGACATGCACATCCAGTGGGACAATCAGCGCCGAGGGTGCGAGAATCGTCCAACCTCCAGGGTCTGGTTCGTCCCGACGCACCATCCAGCGAAGGAACAAATTTAGACGTTTGCATGCACTACCAGTCGAGGGACGCGGAAAGAAATAGCGGACACCTGGCGTCCGTGGAACGCGCCCGTATGCCCTACTAATATCGAGTGCCATTGCCCGCGTGCAAAACGATTCGAGTTGGCAGGCTACCGATACCGTTACCTCGTCTCTCCCTTCTGCAAAAAACTTCTCAATCGACCCATGCTGGTCAATCATCTGCCGAAGCATCCAAAGTAGCGCTACGATATCAGCGTCGCGAATCCAGCGATGCCTAAATCCGCGTAATTGGCGTTGTGCATCAACCGGTTCAAGCGTCGTAATGAAACGTAGCGGCGACGGCCCCATCAAAGCCACAAGTGATTCGATAGAGGCCAGTACGGTTCTCACTCGCCCAAATGCCAAGGCGGCTGCACAGAAAGCAACAATTTCCCTATCTGCAGCCTCTGGGTAGCGGCAAACGATTTGAATCGGGTCCTCGACCGATTTGAAACTGTTGGACCCAGTGGAGAGACGATCGAGCCCCATCTTCAACCGAGCGCGGGAAGCAGCAGAGTGGTACCGGCGTGACAGAAAACGGCTCGTCAAAAAGCTGTAATCGCCTGACCCGAAGCGCAGAGCGGACAAGCTTCGGCCGGATAATTGTCTGGTGCTCGGTACTCGGCGAGCGCTATGTTCGGCACAGTGAGGGTCTTAACGACTTCGAGTCTGTCGTAAATCTGGACAGTTCCGATCGGTGTCCCGCCCGCCTCGGTGACGAGTTCCGCGCACGCATGAAGCGTCTCACCCGTATTGCGGACGTCGTCAGCAAGTAAAACCCGCTTACCAACAATTTGAGCGGCGTAGAAGCTTCTAAGATACAGGCCACGATCAGTGCCAACATTGAACGGTGCAAACACGCAAGGCGGATGGGTCAACTTCCGCTTCCCGTCCATCAGGCCAGCAATGGTGTGCGCTAGGAGGGCTCCACCAGTCACCGGTCCGGCAAACACTTCGACCTGTGACAGAAGTTCAAACGGAAGAACATCGATGAGGTCCTGAGCAAAACGCCATATCGTCGACGGCTGACGGAATAGCTGGTGGGCGTTTAGGTATGCACGGCCGTGGTATCCATTACCGTAGTCAAAATGGCCATCAACCATCAGAACCTGGAGCCGCTGTAAATCTTTCAGTGCTCTCTCACTAATATCGGTCTGCCGACTCACCACGTAGTTACTTCCATTCCTGTGAAAAAACGTTGGCACCCGCCACCGTGTCATTCACGTAGAGAACCCGCCCGGCAACGATGGTTGCAGCGACGCTTCCGCACAATTTCCAGCCGTCAAAAGGAGTGTTCTTCGCCTTTGAGCGCATCTGGGTCGTATCGATGGTCGTGTGAATATCTGGCGCGATTACCGTCAGGTCGGCGGGTGCGCCCGTTTCGAGTATACCGCCGGCGACACCAAGGATTCTCGCTGGATTCGTTGAGTAGAGTTCCACCAATCGGTTCAGTGAGAGCACACCACGCTTCACGAGGCGGTCAAGAGAGAGAGAAACCGCTGTTTCAAGTCCTATAATTCCAAACGGCGCGCGATCGAACTCTACCGCCTTCTCGTCGTAATGGTGTGGCGCGTGGTCGGTTGCAATTACATCAATGGAGCCATCGGCTAGTCCTTGTAACATGGTGTCTCGGTCAGCAACTTCGCGCAGTGGTGGATTCATCTTGGTATTCGTGTCGTAGCTCTGCAGAACCTCGTCAGTCAAGATGAAATGATGCGGCGTAACTTCGCAGGTAACCGGAATGTCCCGGTCCTTCCCCGAACGTACCGCACGTAGGGAACCCTGCACGCTCATGTGGGCGACATGCACCGGAGCTCCAATCAACCCAGCTATCGTTACGTCACGTTCAACGATTAGTTCCTCGGCAATAGCCGGAAGACCTCGAAGTCCCAGCGCGGACGCCTGAAATCCTTCATGGGCCACACCGCCCCTTAGCGCTGGATCTTCGCAGTGGTCGATGACAGGCATCCCAAAAGACGAGGCATATTCGAGCGCCCGTCGCATCAGCAGCGCGTCGGCAATCGGATGACCGTCATCAGAAACCGCAACACACCCGGCAGCCCGTAACTCCGCAAGGTCTGCAAGTTGCTCCCCTTTCGATCCACGTGAAACGGCTCCGATCGGATACACCCTCGCCTGTGCTGCGGCCGCAGCCTTGGATAAAATAAGTTCTGTAATTCCCGCGTGGTCATTCACGGGCTGGGTATTAGGCATGCATGCAACGGCAGTGAAACCACCAGCCACGGCGGCAGTCGTTCCCGTCGCGATCGTCTCCTTGTGCTCCTGTCCGGGCTCACGCAGGTGTACGTGCATGTCAATAAAGCCTGGACATACCACACATCCGGTGGGAACTTCGACGATCGTTACGCCAGCGGTTGGTAGGTCTGAGCCCACCCGTTCAATTACCGCACCATCGATAAGCACATCGCAAATGGTGTCGCGGTTTGTGGCAGGGTCGACAACTCGACCACCTTTCAACAGTATCTTCATCAGTCGCTAACGCCTATCCCTCGCGTTTCACATCTCATCAGGATTTCCAGCTAACAAATACAACACCGCCATGCGCACTGCCACACCATTGGCCACTTGCTCCAGCATGACCGAATATGGACCGTCAGCCACCTCCGACGCAATTTCCACTCCGCGGTTTATCGGCCCAGGATGCATAATGATGACGTCTGGCTTCGCGCGTTCGACCCGTTCGACTGTCAGCCCGTAGACCGAAAAGTATTCACGAAGCGACGGCACAAAATGCCCCTGCATCCTTTCCCGCTGGAGCCGCAGCATCATAATAACGTCTGCACCCTCAGTTGCTTCATCGAGTTTCGTAGTCGCGTGAACACCAAAGCGTTCGATACCCTGTGGCATCAGCGTGGGTGGGCCGCACACCCAAACATCAGCGCCAAGCTCTCGTAGTAAAAGGATATTTGATCGAAGCACGCGACTATGCAGAAGGTCCCCAACAATCACGACCTTTAGCCCATCAATCCGCCCTTTATGGGCACGTATCGTAAACCCGTCCAACAGCGCTTGAGTTGGGTGCTCATGCATACCGTCACCCGCATTAATCACCCCAGCGCGGCAGATGCCAGCGAGTTGGTGGGGGGCGCCCGAGGCTTCGTGGCGCAGAACGATGATGTCCGGTGCCATCGCTTCAAGATTACGGGCTGTGTCGAACAGGGTCTCACCCTTAACTACGCTCGAGCCAGTAACCGCGATATTGAGCGAGTCTGCACTCAGACGTTTCTCAGCGATTTCGAATGACGCACGGGTGCGAGTGCTCGGCTCGTAGAAGAGGTTGACGATGGTCTTGCCACGGAGCGCGGGAACCTTTTTGATCGTCCGCGAACCGATCTCCTTCATCGCTTCGGCTGTATTGAAAATCAGGTTAATCTCGTCAGAATCCAAGTCACCGATGCTGAGAAGATGATGGGATCGCAGGGCGGTCCGAGGCATTGTGGACGTTTCGTTGGTGTCATTAAAGACCGTCACACTGTTCGCGCTCTCTGAACCCGTCACGACTGTCTCCCAGTTGACTCGTCCTCCTGAATCACAACCTCATCACATCCGTCAATTTCATGCATGTGCACTTGGACGCTCTGGCTGGTTGAGGTCGGCAGGTTTTTACCGACGTAGTCGGCTTTGATCGGTAGCTCCCGATGGCCACGATCGACCAGAACGATAAGCTGCAAGGATCGGGGCCGGCCAAAATCAATTAGGGCATCTAATGCCGCCCGAATTGTCCGGCCAGTGTAGAGCACGTCGTCGACAAGGACGATCCGCTTATTATCAATCGAAAATGGGATTTCGGTGCGTCGCACGATCGGCTGCGGACCGACCGGTTGACGCATTAGATCGTCACGATACAGCGTGATGTCGAGTGCGCCGGTAGGTACTTCTGACCCAAGAATCTCTCGTAACTTGTCAGCGAGGCGTCTGGCGATCACCGCGCCACGAGTACGAATGCCAACGAGCGCAAGTTCGTGTTCGCCTCGATTACGCTCGTTCACTTCATGTGCAATTCGGGTGAGCGTGCGGCCCATCAGATCGGCATCCATCACGATAGGCACGTGCGCACCTCGCCGATAGTTATGGCCCGATCGCACACACCACGGACCACCGAAATCACTGCAACGCAGATTTTCGAAGGACTCAAGACTAACGCGCGGAACAGGAGGAACTTACTTTTCACCACAAGCCTCTTCTCGATCTCACAGGATCGCTTCTTAAAGAGTCAAACAATTGTAGCGGTGGGTGATAAATTCTGTCAACGTTACCCAAAATACATAGATAGTGGACAATTTGCGCATCATTCCCTAGAGATAACTTATTGGACCATCGAAACATTATCAGGGGGTTGCGCTAGATCAACGTGCCTCGGTCCTACCCGCGGTCCGCGCCGACCTTCAAGGTATACTGCGAACATGCCAGTCGATGTAGACGCTCGGGTCGTGTCCAACATCCGTCTGTCGGACGACTACAATGTCGTCTGCCTCGATGCCCCAGCGCTGGCGTTAGGCGCTCAACCTGGACAGTTCGT
This sequence comes from Acidobacteriota bacterium, assembly GCA_002717745.1. Lineage (GTDB taxonomy): Bacteria > Acidobacteriota > Vicinamibacteria > Vicinamibacterales > UBA823 > UBA11600. Next base: position 6,630 of record PBBF01000035.1, on the reverse strand, counting down.
TATGATTAAACCAGTTACCGGGTTCGAACCGCTGCTGCGACGACCATTTTCAATCTTCGAGGTATTGCCGACCAGTAACAGTGCGCCAACGGGATTCTCCCTCCTGAATAAACGAGTGGGAATCGGCACGGAAATCCTATACTCCGTTGAAGTCGATCAAGAGATCAGGTGTCTCGGCCCTCTTGGCGTGCCGTTCACTCTCGTCGGCCCGCCACAAGAAGCCTGGATCGTAGCTGGCGGTGTTGGTCTCGCACCGTTTCTCACCTTGGCTTCCGCCTTGCAGCAGTCTGGCACACCGACGACGCTATTTTACGGTGGCCGACGCTCGGCCGACCTGTTCTATCTCGACGCGTTCACACAGCTCGGAGTGGAACTCGTGTTGGCGACAGAAGACGGCAGCCGGGGTGAGAGTGGGCTGGTGACTGCGCCATTGGAACGCGCTCTCACAGCCTCGGTGGTATCAGCAAAACCTACACTTTACGCATGTGGGCCGACACCGATGATGCGAACTGTAGCTGGATTGGCCGCGGCTCACGGACGGCCATGCCAGGTGTCACTAGAACCTGTTATGGGTTGCGGCATGGGAGGCTGTTATAGCTGTGTCGTACCAGTGTGTAACAGCGAGGACGAACCGACGCACTTTGTTCGTGCTTGCCTCGAAGGGCCGGTCTTCGACAGTCAGACCATCACCTGGAATCGCTTATAGTTCGCAGCTTGAGGAACGAGTTTGTTTAGCACAGCATGGATCTGAACGTCGATATTGGTTCGCTCCGCCTGAAAAACCCGTTAATCGCCGCGAGCGGCTGCTTCGGCTACGGCGTGGAGTACGCCGAAGTTGTCAACCTTAAGACACTCGGCGGTATCGCGGTAAAAGGACTGTTTCTGTCCGAGCGTGAAGGCCACAACCCTCCGCGGATCGTAGAAACACCGGCGGGGATGCTTAACGCGATCGGACTGCAGGGCATCGGTGTTCATCGCTTCGTTGCGGAGAAGCTACCCGACTTATACAGTCAAGGCGCCACGGTCATCGTCAACATCTGTGGTAGCACCATTGATGAGTACGTTGAAATTACTCGCATACTTGCCGATGCTGACGGTGTGAACGCGATCGAGCTTAATATCTCGTGTCCCAACATCAAAGCCGGTGGCATCACTTTCGGCAATAGTGCCGTTGGTACAAGCGAGGTGGTCCAGGCTGTTCGGAGTGTTACTAAGCTACCCATCATCCCAAAGTTAACTCCAAATGTTACTGACATCGCCGGTATCGCGAGGGCAGCGGAGGAAGCCGGCGCGGACGCCGTTTCGCTGGTAAACACCTTCCTTGCCATGGCCATCGACGTCGAAACTCGTCGCCCAGCCCTATCAAATGGAGTGGGGGGATTGAGTGGACCCGCCATCCGTCCGATCGCTGTCCGGATGGTCTATGAATGTAGTCAAGCCGTAACGATCCCAATCATTGGCATGGGCGGCATCATGACTGCAAGAGACGTACTCGAATTTATCATTGCCGGCGCTACGGCCGTGCAAGTGGGCACGGCCAACTTCGTGAATCCCAACCTCTGGCCGAAGCTACTGGCGGACCTCAAAGAATATCTCTCTCGTCACAACATCGAACGGGTACAGGACCTGGTTGGAACACTCGAACTAACAGAAACTCAAGTATGGAACAGCTCTTAGTCGCTCTCGATGTTGACTCGATGGACCGCGCGCTGACGCTAGCCGACAAACTTCGCGGACACGTTGGCGGCTTCAAGGTCGGAAGTCAACTCTACACTGTTGCTGGCCCCGAGATCGTGCGTTCACTGACTAAATGCGGCGATCGGGTTTTTCTCGATCTGAAGTTTCACGACATTCCGAATACCGTTGCTGGTGCAGTGCGGTCAGCAGCTGAGATGGGCGTCTGGATGCTCACAGTCCACGCATCCGGTGGGCACGACATGCTGCGCGCTGCGAAGGAAGCCGCCGGTAATGAAGGCCCTCGCATCGTTGCGGTCACCCTGCTGACTAGCCTGGATGACGCAGACCTTTCTCACCTCGGCATTACCCAACGACCACTGGCCGACCATGTGGTCGCGCTAGCCGAACTCGCCCAACGGGCTGGTGTCGACGGAGCCGTAGCTTCGCCCAGAGAGATCAAGGTAATCCGCGCGGCTTGTGGCCCATCCTTCACAATCGTGACGCCCGGCATCAGACCCGTGAGCGTGGCGCAAGGTGCGGACGATCAAAGGCGGACCGCCACCGCAGCAAGCGCAGTAGCAGCGGGTGCTAATTTCCTCGTCGTCGGCCGACCAATCATCGAGGCACCCGATCCATTGGCCGCTTCGAAGCAGCTGGCCGAGGTTTTGGCCCCATGAACCAGCGGCGCAACCTGACCCTTTACACTAAGCACGATTGCCACTTGTGCGACGAGATGAAGGCACAAATCGATCGGCTGCGGGGGCACATGGCTATCAAACTTCAGATTGTGGACATCACAGGTGATATTGAGCTTGAGCGGCGACACGGAGAGGAAGTTCCCGTTTTAGTGATCGACGGGAAAAAATCAGCGACTGCCAGAATTGAGAGCGCCGAGCTGATCAGAATCCTAGAACAGGAATAGAACGCCTCTACAGACAGGTGCCGTACAGACAACGGGCGCAACAGAACTTTAGGTCCCGCCACGCCCGTGCCGAACGTAACTACTTCGCGGTGATAATGAAGTTGCCGCGCCGGTTCCGTGACCAGCAACCCTCAGCCGAGTCAGAACACATTGGCTCTTCCTCGCCCTTACTCACCATAGCAATCCGGTTCGCAGAAATACCGAGACCTGTAAGGTAATCGACCACAGCGGTCGCTCGGCGCTCACCAAGACCGAGGTTATATTCGTTCGTGCCTCGCTCATCACAATGGCCCTCGACCATGATGCGTGTGCTCGTCCACCGTTGCATCCATTCCGCATTCCGCTGCAACGCCGCGCGTGCATCGTCGAGTAGTTCCGCCTCGTCGTAATCGAAGTACACGCTGGCAAGCGGCGCCTGCGCGTTCAACTCCGCCAAAGTCAGCGCCTCAAACAACTCCTCTTCCGTAGGAGGCGGTGGTGGCGGCGGCGGTGGTGGCGGTGGTGGTGGTGGTGGTGGCGGCGGCGGCGGCGGTGGCTCTGCCGGCGGCGGAGCCGGCTCCGGCGGAGGCGGCTGCGGCCCACAAGCGAACGCCCCGATACCTAAAACCAGGCAGAGGCAAGCGGTGGAAATGATGCGGTAACTACGCTTCATGATGGAACTTCTCCTCTTCGCAATACCCGACGTCTCTAAATAGAGACCACGCCAGGCGTCCCACACACCCAGACCTTCAAAAAATGCCCCGGGGTGAGCCTACGACTTTAGTTTTTCAGGTGAAATCTGTCAATCACACTATTACATTATTCCGATCCCGGTCTCAAGCCTTACAAGGAGTCGGCCTGGTGACCAAATAGCCCCTATTTACGCTAGACAGGCAAAGGACGCCACAGAATTGATGCTTTCACTGGGCCTATTCCGCGGTGGCGTTATTCTTAACCGTCTTCCCTACCGTACCCGGTCGGTTTCAGCACTTCGTCTTCGTCGTCTTCGTTGTCATCCGGGGCCAGTTTGAACTTGAAATTGGGAAAGTTCGTCACTGTGAGCCACGAGTCACAGTTGGGCAACTCACCCTGTCGCCACTGTCGGCAGGGGGTCGAAGTTATTAACGTCCGTGTCAGCGTCATATTCGAAACGTCGAGACCTGTGGCCCTTTCAAATATCGAGCACTGAACCAGCGCAAGTGCTGGGACGGACCATGACCACAATCCTCGATCTTCGGCAACGCTTATGCCTGCACCTCGATACAATGGAGGTCAACTGAGGTGTAGCCAGCCATCATGATTGTGAAGACCGTAGTCATCGCAGCACACGACACCGCTCTCGCGGAACGATTCGCTGCCGCCCTAACATCAGCCGAGCATCGTGCAATGGTCGTAACGAAGTATGAAGCGTTGGTCGAGAGGCTGGTCGACACAAGCGATCGGATTGACCTGATTATTCTCGATCTCCAATTGGGAACGTGCAAGGGGCCTTCGCTCGTCCAGTCAATCCAAAAAATCGAACGCTGCCCACCGGTCCTCATCTTTAGCAGCAGTGTCACATCGAATAACGAAGCCCGACAGCTTACAAATCTCGGCATCGTGGGCTACGTCAATGAACACTGCCCCACCCAGCAGATCCTCCCGGTCCTAGCGCCGCACTTATCTCCTGACAGCTTCAATCGTCGCAGTAACCCCCGGGTGACGCTTGGCATTCCCGTCTCCTACGCCGTTGGTGACTCGCTCAGCACGGCCACCACCCTTAACTTAAGTAAAGGCGGTATCGCGATTCGTACTATGACTCCACTCGAATTGTCATCGAAGTTGCGGATCCGCTTTCGGCTACCAGGAACCAAACGCGAAATCGAGGCTGATGCACGCGTTGTCTGGACTGACCAACGCGTCGGAATGGGGCTGCAGTTCGAAAGGGTTGATGGGGCTGACCAGGTAGCTGTTGATCGCTTCCTTGTTCGACATTTCGATTCGGCCACTGCGTAAACTGCTAATTCAGTCCGACCAACCATATTTCACCAATTGTTAATCTTTGCTTCCTGATTGTTTCCTTCTAGACGAGGTTGACACTCCCTTTTCCTCAGACGTACGATCTAGGTTTAGTGGTCACGTCAGTGGGCTCGCGTTTTTGACACTGGCTCAAAACAGCTGGCTAACTATCGGCAATGCCGCATGTCACACCAGCGATTCCAGACGTGACCATTTTGTCAGTTTGGAGAACACTTCATGATCGAAGTCAAACATCTCACAAAGGTTTACGGGGCACTTACGGCCGTCGATAACATCAGCTTTCGCGTCGAGCCAGGTGAGATCCTTGGCTTATTAGGACCCAACGGCGCTGGGAAAACCACAACAATGCGTGTGTTGACCGGGTACATCCCGGCTACTGAAGGAACAGTTGTCGTCGCTGGATTTGATGTGTTCGAACAACCGATCGAGGCCAAGCGACGTACCGGTTACCTGCCTGAAACACCGCCCCTCTACCCGGAATTGACCGTTCGTGAGTACCTGACCTTCGTCGCTCGGATCAATGGCGTGTCGAGCAACGATCGCCAGCGCCTGGTTGGGTCGTCAATGGAGCGCACTCGAGTTGACCACATAGCCGATCGGCACTGTGGGAAACTATCGAAGGGCTATCGGCAGCGCGTTGGCCTTGCGCAGGCCATTATGTACAATCCTGACGTTCTAATTCTCGACGAACCCACCGCTGGCCTTGACCCGAAGCAGATTATCGAAACTCGGGAACTTATCAAGGGCCTGGCTGGCGACCATACGATCATTCTCAGCACCCACATCTTGCCTGAAGTCTCCCAGACCTGCCAACGCATCGTCATCATTAATCGCGGCAGGGTCGTCGCCGAGGATACGCCAGACAATTTGACTGCCCGCCTACAGGGTGCCGAAACCGTTTCCCTACAGATAGACGCGGGCTCAGCGGACCCGAGGTCGGCTCTGCTAGCAGTTGACGGCGTCACACGTGTGACAGTGAATTCTCAAGATTCTGGCGTGGTCAGCGCCGAAGTCGAGACGACCCAAGGACGAGACCTGCGTCGCGATTTGGCCCGCACCGTCGTAACACACGGCTGGGGTCTTCTCGAATTGCGGTCAATGCGAATGAGTCTTGAAGAAATCTTTCTCGACCTCACGACCGAAGAGGTCGAACCTGAGCACGAGAATCCTGATAGGAAGAATGCTGACCAAGCCGAGTCAGGAGGAACCAATGCGTAACATCTTCGCCATTGCTCAGAAGGAATTGAAAGTATACTTCGCCTCTCCTATTGCATACGTGATCATCGGTCTTTTTGCGTTGCTGTTCGGGTACTTCTACAGTGCGATCTTATCGTTCTTTCTCAGACAGAGTCTGCAGGTTGGACAGCCTGGATTTGGCGGTCCCACCACAATAATACCCAACGTGAATCAACACTTGATTCGCCCATTGATGAGCACTGCAACAACGATCCTGCTATTTGTCCTGCCAATGGTAACAATGCGTAGCTACTCAGAAGAAAAACGGTCTGGCACCATTGAGCTACTACTGACATCACCAGTGAGCGATTGGCACATCATTCTTGGAAAGTTCGCTGGCGCGATGGCGCTTTACACCATGATGTTAGCAGTAACGTTTTTTCACATCGGCTTTCTGTTTCTCTATGGTGAGCCCGAGTGGATACCCGTAGCGATCAGCTACCTGGGCCTTCTGCTGCTTGGAGGCTGTGTCGTTTCGGTCGGATTACTGATTTCAAGCATGACCAGAAACCAAGCCGTTTCCGGAATGGCCACCTTTGCGGTCGTCCTGCTGCTATGGGTGATTAACTTGATGGCTGACTCTACCGGCCCGGTGACTCGAGAGGTGATCACGTACTTGAACATCATCGAACACTTCGAGGATTTTTCTCGAGGAGTTCTCGATACAAAGCACATTGTGTACTACCTGAGCTTCATCGCATTCGGGCTGTTCCTGACGGCCAAGTCAGTTGACAGCGCACGGTGGAGGAGCTGAGTCAGGCTAACCGCAGTCGATAAGATACAGTTATGTTACGCAA
>PBBF01000034.1 GCA_002717745.1 Acidobacteriota bacterium | reverse complement strand
GAGATACGTAAGGGCGAGGTGCTAGGTATCAGCGTTGGTGCGGTGAAAGTAAATTTTGGGGAGATTATGCGGCGGATGCGTCTCCGCCGAGCGGATATCAGCTCGCACGATTCAGCCCAGCGTTTCACGAGTCTTGGTATCGACGTGTTCTTTGGCGATGCCCAGTTTACTGGACCAGTTGAGGTTGCAGTGAACGGACAGAGGTTACGGTTTAAGCGCGCTGTTATCGCAACGGGTACGAGCCCAGCCGTGCCATCGATTCCAGGCCTTATCAACACTTCGTACTTAACGAACGAGACGCTTTTTGGGTTGACCGAACGACCGAGTCGACTCGTGATCATTGGTGGGGGACCTATCGGCTGTGAGATGGCTCAGGCTTTTGTGCGGTTTGGTAGTGAAGTGACGGTACTCGACTTGTCGCCACAGCTCTTACCTCGAGAAGACCGCGATGCTGCTGAGGTGGTGGCAGATCAGCTTCGCCATGACGGGGTGCGAACGGAGCTAGGGCTACGGGTTAAGCTGGTTAAGCCGAGGCCCGATGGTGTCGAAGTGCAGTTCGAGCGGGATGGTGTGCAAAGTAAGGTTATCGGCGATCAACTACTCGTGGCGACCGGTCGCACGCCGAACGTCGAAACTCTTAATCTTAAGGCTGCCGGCGTTGCCTATAGTCAGCAGGGGGTGGTTGTCGATGACCGGCTACGAACATCAGCGGCGCGTATTTTCGCCGCCGGAGACGTCTGTTCCTCGCTCAGGTTTACTCACGCAGCTGATGCGATGGCCCGTATCGTCATTCAGAATGCTCTGCTCTTTGGTCGTAGGAGCGCTAGGGCGTTGGTGATTCCCTGGTGCACCTATACCGATCCAGAGATAGCCCATGTGGGCTTGTATGAGCAGGAGGCTCAGGAACAGGGACGACGGGTCGCTACGTTGACAATCCCTCTTTCCGACGTCGATCGTGCCCTAATCGATGAAGAAGCTAACGGGTTTGTGCGTGTCCATCACGACCGGGGCAAGTTGCTCGGATGTACTATTGTGGCGAGGCATGCCGGCGAGATGATAGGTGAGGCAGCGTACATCATTACTCATGGTGGCAGTCTAGCTGATGTCTCTGCAACGATTCATCCTTACCCGACGCAAGGGGAAGCGCTCAAGAAGGTTGGCGATGCTTACCGGCTGACGCATTTGACACCGCGTGTAAGTGCTTGGCTCAAGCGCTACTTTACTTGGCGCCGATCGTGGTAAGGATTGATTACAGCTAAAAAATATAGGTCTTTGATACGATGAAGGGGCACGGTGGACGATAGCGGATCCCGGCATTGCCCAGGCCAACGACGAGAAGGAAATGGAGAGTACTTATGCTGATACAGCATCCGCCTGGCATCGCATCCTCTGAGATTACCGAGGAGCGCATCTTCCTGAATCGAAGGGAGTTTATCCATAGCGCCGCCGGTGCGACGCTAGGCGTAGCGGCGGGCAGTTTCTCCCTAGGAAAGGACGCGGAGGCGATGTCGCTGGGTCAGCAGGAAATCCTAAACGTCCAACCTGGTCCTTTTGGAACGGACGAGCCAAAAAATTCATTCGAGGACATTACGAGCTACAACAACTACTATGAGTTCGGCCTCGACAAACGTGACCCATCGCGCAATGCACACGCGTTGACTACGTCACCATGGACAATCAGGGTCGATGGCCATGTGGCGAAACCTGCGGATTATCACATTGAGGATCTCCTTAAGGGAATCCCTTTTGAAGAGCGTGTATATCGTCTTCGATGTGTCGAAGCATGGTCGATGGTGATACCTTGGGTCGGCTTTCCCCTCTCCACCCTCATTAATCGTTTTCAGCCAACGTCTAACGCGAAGTACGTCGAGTTCACCACGATTCTCCGCTTGTCGGAAATGCCTGGCGCTCGTCGGCCGGTGCTCGACTGGCCGTATGTTGAGGGGCTCCGTATAGACGAAGCGATGCACCCACTTACGATCCTGGCTGTCGGGTTGTATGGCAAGACGCTACTCAATCAGAACGGTGCTCCAATGCGATTGGTAGTGCCTTGGAAATATGGCTTCAAAAGTATTAAGTCAATTGTTCAAATGCGATTTACTGCTGACCAGCCAAGAACTGCATGGAACAAGGCCACTCCAAACGAGTACGGGTTTTTCGCCAATGTGAACCCCACTGTTAATCATCCGCGATGGAGTCAGCGTTCAGAGCGGCGCATCGGTCGTTTCTTCCGTCAGCCTACCCTGATGTTTAATGGCTACGACGATCAGGTGGCGTCCCTTTATAACGGGATGGATCTGCGCCGGTTCTTCTGAGGTTGTCCGGTTCGAACTGGTGAGGTTAGGTTGTGGGTCTCGGTTCCCTTAAGCGAGCAGTATTTGTGGCCTGTGTTCTGCCTGCCCTCTGGTTGTTCGGTAGGGGAATCACAGACGGTCTCGGTGCCAATCCAATCGAAGAGGTCACCCATCAAACAGGCATTTGGACATTTCGGTTCATGCTCGGCACCTTGGCGATCACACCGCTGCGCTATTTAACAGCTTGGGGCCGGCTCGTGCCACTTCGGCGCATGGTCGGTTTATTCACCTTTTTTTACGCATGTCTACACTTTTTAACTTACGGCGTCGACTACTGGTTTTTCGATTTGGACGCGATTATTGATGACGTGATCAATCGGCCGTATATCACGGCTGGGTTCACTGGATTCGTCCTGCTAATTCCACTGGCTTTCACATCGACACACGCCATGGTGCGTCGACTCGGTGGTCGGCGATGGCAACAGCTACACCGACTGGTCTACCTTAGCGCTGGTGCTGGCGCTGCGCACTTTCTTTGGCAGACTAAGATCGACTTGAGGCGTCCAGGCATATATATAGGTTGGCTGGCGTTACTATTCGGGATCCGGTTATGGGAGCGCTTTGGTTCAAGGTGGTGGAGACGGGTGACGGGCTAGCAACCTGAAGGGTTTAATGTCCACTAGTGTCGTTCAAGGTCCAGTCGTACTTTAAGAATCTGATCCGCGGTGTTCCGGTATGGGCCAGTGAAGCGATTTCACTGGGTCCGTGGGTCGCGACCAGTCCAAGGAGGGCTCTATCGCGTTCGGAACGATTAGCGCTGATCGTGTGCGCAAAGCGCGAAACGAAGTCTTCGCCGAACCAGTCAAGGATGGCCGTTAGATACAAGGTGTCGCCGTCAAGTCGTAGCCAATTAGTTTTAGCGAGGGTTCCTCGGGTCGAATCCGCAAGCTGCGTTTCAATGGTATCGGCGCGATAGGGCTCGTTTCTCAACGGTGGACAGCTTACTGCGGCGCAATTAATAGCGAAGTGTAGGAGTGGTTCACCAAAGGTCGGACGGAGAATATCATGTTCGATCTCATCCAACGTGACTATCCGTCCACCTGCCTTCCACGTGATAGTGTCCCACGCACCGTCGATCTGTTGAATACTGTTGAGAGGATAAAGGCTAAGCCGACTTCCTTGGATGGGGTAATGGTCAACGATGACCCGTAACGTATACAAGTTGTAAACGTTTATCCAATAGGCGAGGCGTTCCTTTCGGCTCCACGTGCTGAACGTTAATCTCGAGACTGTGGAGAATTCTTCAACTACGCTGTCCAGACGATCGCGGTTGTCAACCAGATTGCCGTAATCGACACGGCCATTGACAAGAAATTGAGACAAGATGTGGGCATAGGTTGAATAATCGTGGTCGAACTTCGGCTGTGCGGTGCTGGGGGCAATGATCGCAAGTGCCCCTCCAAACACGATTGCGGTGAGCTGAGGTCTCAGCATGTTTCTGTCCTCCTTCGGTCTTTGAAGGATAGTCCCGAACTGGACTGCAAGGCCTACGAACTAGAAAATCTTTCGTTGCTGGACTGGCTGCTTCGATGAAAGGGCGAAAAGTGGCTCGACTGGTCCCTCGTCTTCGATTCGATCGGTTACATATTTCCCGACGGCCGGGCCATGCTTAAAGCCATGACCCGATCCTCCGCCAACGAGCCAAACATTTTTATAATCGGGATGCCGGTCCAGCAAGAAATCTCCAGTCGAGGTATTTTCATATTGGCAGACACGGGTCTCAAGCAAAGGCGCACTATCAAGCGCAGGGAAGCGAAGNCGAAGGAAAGTGCGGGCCATTCTTAAGCCTTCGAGAGAGACGCGTCTGTCGCCAGTGTCTGGGTCGAAGGGAGGNCCGTGACGATCGATTCCCACCTTTAAGCCACGTCCATCTAAATCAGGCATGCCGTACACNTCNTTGTCGAAGTCAATCCAAGCNGGCAATTGGGGGGATGTGAACGCTTGGTTTCCNTTCGGACAGCCAAAGTAGAAGACCTCCTGACGGGTCGAGAAAATTCTANTGCCGAGTAAACCCGGAAACATTTTTGGTAGCCACGCCCCGCATGCGTAGACATAAGTNCTGGCGTGGATGTGACCACCACTCGCTGTGGCCAAGGAAGGCCAGCGAGTTTCCGGTGGCGGCATTACCTCCGTGATTCGGTATTCGACTCCAAGGTCAATCGCAGCGTTGACAACGGTTTGAACCGCCCGCCTTGCCATTAACACACCGGAATCTGGTTCTAGAACACCCCATGCCTTCTTATCCAACTTCATGTAGGGGTACCGATTAGCAAGTTCGACGGCGTTAAGTACTTCGCAGCGGATCTCCAGCCTTCGCAATGTTTTTAGGGTTGCTTGCGTCGTAACATCACCCGGTTTTGCGATCCACAGAACCCCAGTTTGATGGAGCAGAGGTTGTTGCTTAGCAGCGAAAAGGGCCGTCCAGCCGGTGAGGGATTGCATTGCCCACCGTGTGTAGAACTCGGCATCTCCATAGCCCATCCTAATCAGGCGCGATTCACCTCCAGAACTGGCACGCGTATGTCCGGCACCATGGGTGTCAAGTAGAATGACCGACCGGCCTGATTGGCGCAGAAGATAGGCGATCCAGGCACCAAAGACGCCGGCGCCGATGATAGCCACGTCGGCCGAAGTCGAGGTTGCCTTCATCTATATCGGCCACAGGAGCGTCAGGAGACGGCCGTCAACTCTATCCGCCGCGGGTGTGCATTTCGAGGTGGGGCTCTTCCCGAAGCCGCCGAACAGGGATCAACGGTTCACGCTGGCCTTCTGAAAGGCGTATTTCAGCTCCGCGGTCGACTCGCTCCTGCCATACGGATTTGATCTGGTCTTGTAGGTCATCGATTGAGGCCCCTTCACGAAGCGACTTTCGGAGGTCAGTGCCAGAATGAGCGTATAGGCAGAGATACCAAATGCCATCCGCAGTCAAACGACTGCGGTCGCAGCTTCGACAGAACGGCTGGGTTGTCGACGAGATGATGCCAAAGATTGTACCGTCCAGTAATGTGAACCGGTCTGCGGGTGCAGAGTTGAGTTCCTTAACCGGCGTGATAGGGCCGTAATTCTCAGAGAGAGTGCTCAGCATCTCGTGCCTTGACACGACCGCTTCGTTTGACCACTGCGTAGCTCCCCCGACATCCATGTATTCGATGAAGCGAACCTCCAAACGGCATCGACGGCCATAGTCAATTAAGTCCGATAATTCGTCATCATTAACGCCTCGCATTACCACAGTGTCGAGTTTGACGTTGTCGAATCCAGCCTCGATGGCCGCATCGATACCAGCAAGTACAGCCCGATGTGAATCGAATCGTGTCAGTTTGACAAAGCGCTCTGGCTTGAGGGTGTCAAGGCTCACAGTGATACGGTTCAGTCCAGCGGAACGAAGTGCCTGGGCTTGATTGGATAAGAGCACACCATTCGTCGTAAGTGCGAGGTCGCGTAATTTAAGGTTCGAGGCTAGTAATCCGATCAGGGCCTGGAGGTCCTGGCGAAGTAGTGGCTCACCACCGGTTAGACGCACCTTATCCACACCAAGTGCTGCGAACGCACCGATAAGGCGGGTTATTTCTTCGAATGTGAGGATACTCTCCCGCGGAAGCCAGACATAATCGGCCTCCGGCATACAGTAGTGGCATCGGAGATTACATCGATCAGTGACCGATAACCGGAGGCTGGACAACGGGCGATTGAGCGCGTCGTTGACTCGCATGGGACCTACAATTATGCCATGATTGATGGCAGTTGATGATTATCCTTCCATTGGGACTGCTACGATCATTCACCGTGACCCTCGCCTTGCCGTCGGTCGCTGAATAGCGCGTGAGCACGCGACATAAATGATTTCAGCTGTTAGAGGAACGCGGGACATCCTGCCTGACCAGGTGGAACGCTGGCAGCGGGTGGAGGGAGTAGCGCGACGGGTTTGTAGCCGTTACGGATATTACGAGTTACGTACTCCCATCATTGAGCGGGAGGAACTCTTCTCAAAAGGGACGGGTGAATCGACTGACATTGTCCAGAAGGAGATGTACTCATTCGACGACAAAGGTGGCCAGCGGGTAACGCTTCGTCCTGAAGCGACGCCCGGTATTGTCCGCGCGTTCGTCGAGCACGCTCTCGAGCAGTCATTGTCTGTAGCGAAGCTCTTCACTTTAGGTCCAATGTTTCGGTACGAACGGCCACAGAAGGGGAGATATCGACAGTTTCATCAGTTAAACGTCGAGGTATTCGGCGTTGCTGAAGCGTCGCTTGATGCAGAGGTCATGGAGATGGCCTGCACGCTCGTCGGTGAATTGGGGATCGACGAAACCGAGTTGGTAATTAATTCGGTGGGGTGTCCTAGCTGCCGGCCGGCGTTTAGCGAGGCTCTCCTAAAAGCTCTGGGGAAGGACCTACCGAAGCTGTGCGTAGATTGTCAGCGTCGGGCTAAAACCAACCCACTACGGATTTTCGACTGTAAGGTAGAAGCTGACCAGCCAACGATTGGTCGGCTACCACACTCGACGGATTACTTATGCGATGCGTGTCGTGAGCACTTTGAGGCCGTGCAGCGGTACCTACGGTTGTACAACCAACCGTTCCAATTGTCCCATCGGCTAGTTCGGGGTCTCGATTACTACACCCGCACGACGTTTGAGCTGCTCTCATCGAAGCTGGGCGCGCAGAACGCGCTCTTAGGTGGTGGGCGCTACGATGGTCTTGTCAAACGCCTAGGTGGTCCAGACAGGCCGGGTATCGGTTTTGCGGCAGGTCTTGAACGGTTGGTTCTGGCGCTGCCGCATTCGAATGATCAGATGGCGTCTGATGTGTTTGTGGCTGCGATCGGTCCGTCAGCACAGGACGCTGTTTTTGTGCTTGCCCGAACGTTACGGGTGGCCGGACTCAGAACACTAGTGGACCATAAGACTCGGAGTGCCAAGGCTCAAATGAAACGCGCCAATCGCGCCGGCGTACGCCACGTGGTCATTCTTGGTGATGATGAATTGGCGGCCGGCGAGGTGACGATTAAGACAATGGCCACAGGAGAGCAGTGCAAGGTGGCACGTAACCAGGTTGTAGACATATTGTTATCGGCATCGTGATTGAGGGATAAAAGCGGTAGTGAATGAACAGCTGAGAGATCTAGTCAGGACGCATACCTGTGGCGCGATCAGGGAGGGCGATGTTGGTAAGCCGGTGGTCTTACTCGGCTGGGTACATCGCGTTCGTGATCTCGGTTCACTCATCTTCTTTGATATGCGTGACCGTTACGGTGTAACTCAGGTGGTTGCGCGGGACGACAGCGGTTTGCTGGCAGCTGCGAAGCGGCTGCGCCCAGAGTTCGTGGTGGCGGTTATTGGCTTAGTGGAGATGCGGTCGGCAGAAACTGTGAATCATAAGCTAGCCACGGGAACGGTTGAGGTTNCCGCCGGTGAGATTCGCGTGCTCAATGAAGCNGTAAGACCGCCTTTTCAAATTGCTGAGGAGGCTTCTGTATCTGANGATCTTCGCNTGCGNTACCGTTATCTCGANCTGCGTAGGCCGAGAATGCAGCAAAACNTTCAGCTCCGCTACANGGCGACCAAAGAGATCCGTCGGTTTTTTGATGCGCATGATTTCTTAGAAATTGAAACACCGGTTTTGACTAAATCGACGCCGGAAGGTGCCAGAGACTACCTAGTGCCGAGCCGAGTGCACGCTGGCCAGTTTTACGCATTGCCCCAGTCCCCGCAGATCTTTAAGCAACTTCTAATGATTGCAGGCATGGATCGTTATTTTCAAATTGTGCGATGTTTTCGTGACGAAGACCTNCGAGCCGATCGGCAACCAGAGTTTACGCAGGTNGATGTTGAGGTCTCGTTTGCCAGTCAAGATCAAATCTTTGGACTCATTGAGCNATTGATGCAGGAGTTNTTTGATGCTGTCGGGCTCGGGAGTATTCAAACACCGTTTCGGCGNTTGGCCTATTCAGAAGCTTTGTCTCGTTATGGTAGTGATAAACCCGACCTTCGCTGCGATATGGCCGTGGAAGATGTTTCGGAGGCTTTTGTTGACTCGACCTTTCAGGTTTTTAGACAGGCAGTAGAGGCAGGCGGAGTGATTCGAGCCCTACCGATTCCTGGTGGTGGCACGGTGTCCCGGCGTGAGTTGGATGATTTGGTTGCCCGTGCCGGCGAGTTGGGCGCGGCTGGNCTGGTTTGGGCNCGTTACGGTNCTGACGGCACGGTGCAGAGTTCGGTGCTCAAGGTAGCAGGTGAAGCGGCCGTCCGCTCCGCGCTCGAGTTAGCGGGTGCTGGGAAAGAGGNCCTCATTTTGATTGCTGCGGGCGATGGTTTAGTCGCATCGAAATTGCTGGGGCAGTTACGNTTGGAGATCGCCCAACAGCACGGATGGCTCGACCCGAACCGGTTCATCTTCACATGGGTAGTGGACTTTCCGCTGCTCGAATGGGATGAAGCTAGTNGTCGGTATACCGCAATGCATCATCCCTTCACCTCTCCAATCGACGCTGACCTAGAACGGCTCTCAAGCGAGCCAGGGACTGTACGGGCGAAGGCCTACGATCTTGTGCTGAATGGCAGTGAGATCGGTGGCGGTAGTATCAGAATTCACGACCAGGCGATACAGCGACGGATGTTTGACTTACTGAACATCGGACCTGAGGAGGCTAAGTCAAGGTTTGGCTTTTTTCTCGATGCTCTTGAGCACGGGACTCCACCGCATGGCGGTATTGCNCTCGGTCTCGACCGAATCATCGCGTTACTCGCGGGTGAACCTTCGATCCGTGATGTGATTGCTTTTCCAAAAACTGCTACGGCCGTGGATCTGATGGCCGGNGCACCGGCGGATGTAGACCCAAAACAACTCAAGGAACTGAAGCTGCGTTCGAACAGTTGACACGAGAATGGCACCGTCCTCTTCATTCCCCATTCGGAAGATACCGATCCCAGTTGAGGGGATCGAAACACTATTCGGGTCGTTCGACGAAAATCTNAAGAATTTNGAACTCCTCTTCAACGTTGAAATTCGTACCCATGGCAACGAACTGCTGGTCGAAGGACTAGCGACTGACATTGATAAGCTTGCTGGTCTGGTTGAGCAGCTGGGTATCTTATTGCGGAATGGTTATGACTTCGCCAAAGGCGACGTAAAGCGGGCTGCCCGGCTCGTGGCCCAAGACCCGGCTGTCGANCTNGCCGATTATTTTCTTCGGGGGATGATGATTCCCTTGGGTAAACGGCGTGTGATGCCCAAGAGTATTAATCAGCGTAAATACCTTGATGCTATTGAACAATACGACATCGTCTTTGGAATTGGTCCGGCAGGAACAGGAAAGACCTATCTTGCGATGGCCGAGGCGGTGTCGTTCCTGGTCGGAAAGAAAGTCAGTCGGATTGTTTTGGCTCGGCCAGCTGTCGAAGCTGGTGNAAAGCTAGGTTTTCTACCCGGCGATCTTCAGGACAAAGTGAACCCATATCTACGCCCTCTCTATGATGCACTCTACGACATGCTCGACGTTAACAAGGTCGAGCGCCTGCTTGANCGTGGTGTGATCGAGATTGCACCAATTGCATTTATGCGCGGTCGAACCCTGAACGACGCATTCGTAATTTTGGACGAAGCACAGAACACAACATCTGAGCAGATGAAGATGTTTCTTACGCGGCTCGGTTTTGGATCGAAAGCTGTAATTACAGGCGATATTACCCAAATCGATCTTCCGTCAGGCCGCGTGTCAGGCTTNGTTGAGGCGATGGATATCGTTCGTCGGATTAGCGGGATCGCCTTTGTCACTTTCGATGACCGCGACGTTGTACGGCACGGTCTTGTGCAGCAGATCGTNAAGGCCTACGATGGGTTTTCGAACGGTTCTGTNAGCGGCGAGGTCGTGAATCAGTCGGTACCATCNGTCGAAAAGCCTTGGCCTTCAGTTGTTCCTGACAGGGACAGCTAGTCACTTAAACACTGATATGTCTATTGGCCGCGGTCGGCGTTCCCGTGGGCAACTGGTTGTCACGGTCACCGACGGATTAGGNCGAGGCATTCGACAGGACAATCTGAAAAAGTGGCTCCTCCTGGCTGCACCGNCCTCGGCGTGCGGGGTGCTTACGATTGCGTTGGTATCAGANGCGAAGATCCGTGCGTTGAACAGGCGGTTTCGTGGGATTGATCGGGTGACTGACGTGCTGTCGTTTCCAATGGAAGAACAGGTGNCAAGCCTCAAAGAANNGAGAGCGAAGCGATATCTCGGGGATGTTGTTATTGGCCTGGGCCGAGCCGGCCGNCAGGCAAGAANAGCGGGNCATCTTAGGANAGCCGAGTTNAAGATCCTCGCCCTTCACGGATTACTGCACTTGCTCGGTTACGATCACACCGGTGACAACGGCCGCATGGCTCGNGTTGAGCGGGACTGCCTTCGCCGTGGTGGTGTGAACCTAGGTCTGCTTGCCCGTTCCAATAGTGATGCTTGTGATCACTAGTGCTCCCAGTGTGGTTCGGTGCTTATGAAGGCTGGTTTCATATCTTTTATCGGGCGGCCCAATGCCGGAAAGTCTAGCCTCCTCAATCAAATTGTTGGNACGAAACTCGCAATTGTTTCAGATAAGCCACAAACNACCCGGAACCGGATCATTGGGGTCAAAACTTATCCTTCTGGTCAGGCNGTCTTTATGGACACGCCTGGAATTCACCGGCCCTTGCACCGCATGAATGTTCGGATGGTAGAAATGGCACTTGACTCGATTCGTCGTGTCGATGTGCTTGGGGTGGTAGTGGATGCCACCGAGGCGATTGGGGGCGGGGACCGATTCATCTTGCAGCAGTTGAGGCGCGNCAAGAGTCCAGTTGTATTGGTTCTTAATAANATCGACCTCATGGCGAAGCCGAAACTATTACCGATAATGGAATGGTACCGNCAGCAGCATGAGTTCGAAGAGATTGTGCCGGTATCGGCGCTGGTTGGCGATGGAGTTCCTGATTTGGAGTTGCTGCTTNTGAAGTATTTNCCTGATGGCGATCCGCTTTATCCGGAAGACTATTTGACCAATCAACCTGAGCGGTTTTTTGTGGCNGAGACCGTTCGTGAAAAGTTACTGCAACACACGCANGCAGAAATTCCCTTTTCAAGCGCGGTCGTGGTAGACCAATTTCANGAGNTGGACGAACAGGGCGTGATCCATCTCNACTGTTCGATCATAGTGGAGCAAGCCTCACAGAAACCAATTGTGGTCGGTCGAGGAGGTTCGATGGTGAAGAAGATTGGCACCGAAGCCAGAAAAGAGCTAGAGAGCTTCTTTCATGCCAAGGTCTATCTTNCCCTACACGTTAAGGTGCGTTCAGACTGGCGTGAAAACGATCGCGTGCTCAACGACCTCGGCATGCTGGGNTCCGGTGAATGAATTGGTTCNGAGACGCGGCGACCATTCCGATCCGCCAANGGCTCTGGTCTGGACAAATGGTGAGNCGAACAGTCGNAGGCGCNGCTTCCTGNNTACGGAAGTTTCANGATAACCAGAAGATTGAGGGTTATGTTCCTAGTTTGTCCTCGTGCGTTGACGTTGAAGGGGAATGTCAAACCTTGAGCGTTCTGTGGTATCGTGAGNGGTTACTGATCGCNCTATGAACNANGACGGTCACCCATCGGACGTGANACCCGCTNCTGTGAGAATGGACCATGCCTGCCCAGCGCCGAATCGACCTGGTGCTCGAGTCAGTCAAGCGACTGCAGCGGATTGGTGCGAACGCTAACCTCCTCAACCTTCTTCAGAAGCANCATCCAGCAGACCTCGCCCAAGTTTTTGGCGAGCTGACCGAGCGCGATCGGCGCGACAGTTTTGCGTTGCTTGTAGAACGTTACAGCAGGCTCGCGATGGAGGCGATCAGCGAGCTGGGGCCAGAAGACGGAGCTGCAATGCTAGCCGACCGGTCGGCTGAAGACCTTGCCGAGCTGCTTCAGGAGCTTCCAAGTGATGATGCGGCAGCGCTAATCGAACACCTTCCAAAGACGTTATCAATCGCGGTTCTCGATCNACTGGAGCGACGTGAAGCGGGCGATGTGCAGAACCTGCTCGAGTACGCTGAGCAGACAGCCGGCCGCATCATGAATCCNAATGTGTTTGCGTTGTCCGAAGATNTGACCGCAGGCGAGGCAATCGNGGCGCTACAGACGTCGCGCGATGTAGANATGGTCTTCTACCTNTANGTCGTAGATCTGCGTCGGCACCTAGTCGGTGTTGTGTCTTTGCGNCGGCTCTTGTTGGTTTCGACCGAAACGCCACTTAAGCGGATCATGACGACTGACATTATGAGTGCGCGTGTCGACACTGACCAGGAAGAGGTAGCGCGGATAGTCGCNTCATATAACCTGCTGGCCATTCCCGTTGTTGATGAGGAACACAAATTGGCGGGCATCATCACAGTGGACGATGTGATTGATGTCATTAAGGATGAGGCGACTGAGGACATTTATCGCTTAGCTGGAATGGCCGGTGATGAACACATTTCCACACCGCCGGCCGAGGCATTACGCAAGCGTCTACCGTGGCTGGGTGTCAATTTAGTAACGGCCATCATGGCCGCTGCTGTCGTGGCACTTTTTCAGGAAACGATCAGTCAGGTAGTGGCGCTCGCCGTCTTTATGCCGGTCGTGGCTGGCATGGGTGGAAACGCGGCGACCCAGACACTCACGGTCACCGTCCGAGGCATTGCGCTGGGTGAATTAACGTGGGGGAACTCCCGCAAAGCATTGGTAAAGGAAATCGTGATTGGGCTTGGGAACGGACTTGTCTTGGGCTTTGTTGCTGCTGGCGTGNCTTGGGCCATGCAGGGGAATCCNGTCCTNGGNCTGATTCTGGGTCTGGCGATGGTCTTAAATATGCTGGTTGCAGCGACTGCTGGGACCCTAATTCCAATCGTGTTAAGGGCGCTAAATATTGATCCAGCGCTGGCATCNGCGGTTTTTATCACGACTCTGACTGACGTTTTTGGCTTCTTGTCATTTCTGGGGCTGGGAACGTTGTTTCTCCGTTACCTCATCTAACACATCACCTAAAACAGGCCGCGAGTACACTAGAATACTGCGCGTCGGGGTTCCCGAGGGTTTAGGTAGCTTGGGGTGGGGGCCGCTGCCGTTACTGCTCATGCCGCTGTTTAGTTCAGAGGCTCTTGTANTGCGCACCTACCGATTGGGAGAAGCTGACCGAATCGTAGTCTTCCTGACTAGCGACCGTGGGAAAAAGCGTGGCGTGGCCAAGGGTGCCAGACGTACCCGCTCGAGATTCCTTGGAGCGTTGGAGCCGTTTACGAGCGTGCGGGTGTCGTACTACGAACGAGAACATCGAGACNTGGTGCGTGTTAGCGATGTGGAGACGGTTCGCTCTCCGTTAGCAGCACGAGATCCAGAATCGTTGAACTACGTTGGATACTTTGCCGAGCTGATGGACGAGTGGGCTCAAGAAGCCGATCCAAATGAGCGCTTATATCGCCTTGGAGCATCTATGGTTGAGGCAATGGCGTTAGGTGCGCCGATCGCTCGGTTGGCGCGTTACTTCGAATANTGGCTACTTCGGNTACAGGGGGTCTACCCACCGGCAATTGCATGTCATGAGTGTGCAGCTGGCCTCGAGGACGATGGTGCGTGGATTTCAGCGAGGGAGGGGATGTTTCTCTGTGCCCGCTGTGGAGGGCCGGGAAAGGGCGNGCGACTGTCGTCGCTTTCGATTAGGTTTCTTCATGAAGCGTCACGAATTCGACCTGCCGATTTGGAGGCGATATCGTGGTCAATTCAAATCGGCCGTGAACTAGAGGCGGCTCACAGCTTGTTAATCGCTACACATCTGGCTAAGGAGTTGAGATCGATGCGTGTGATGAGAGAATTGCAGAATTGACTGCCGCTTCATTGTTCGCTGAGATCCCATAAGACCATTCGTGACTTTTCAAGATCTTATTACTGCTCTCTCCAACTACTGGGCGTCGAAGGGGTGCTTGATTCACCAGCCGCTCGATGTAGAAATTGGAGCGGGGACAATGCACCCAGAAACGTTCTTAAGGGTGCTAGGTTCGTCCCCGTGGCGGGTTGCTTACGTTCAGCCCTCACGGCGTCCGGCTGATGGCCGCTTCGGTGAGAACCCGAACCGATTGTTTAAGCATCATCAGTTTCAAGTGCTCCTAAAGCCATCCCCAGACCGGTCCCAGCAACTCTTCTTGGAGAGTCTCGAGGCGTGTGGCATCGACTGCGCGTCCCATGATGTCCGATTTGAGGAGGATAATTGGGAGTCCCCGACCTTGGGTGCGTGGGGGATTGGCTGGCAAGTGATGCTCGATGGTCAAGAAATTACGCAGTTCACCTATTTTCAGCAGGCAGGCGGGCAAGTGCTATCTCCGGTCTCCACTGAAATCACCTACGGCCTAGAACGTATCGCCATGTTGTTGCAACGCGTGGACAATGTTTTTGATATTGAGTGGGCACCGGGAGTCAAGTATGGTGCGGTTCGATTTCAAGAAGAAGTCGAGCAGTCAAAGTATGTGTTTGGGCGGGTCGACCAGCCACCAGAGGACTTTGCTGCTTTCCATCGAGGATTGTTTGAGCAGTATGAGGAGTTTGCGCAGACGTTGCTTAAGACGCGTTTGGTAATCCCTGCACTGGACTACTGTCTCAAGTGCTCTCATATTTTTAACGTGCTCGATGCAAGCAGTGGGATTGGAGTGGCTGAGCGCACGGCCTATATTCTTCGAGTGCGGAAACTTGCCGTTGCGATCGCACGCGCCTACGTTGACGACGGACAAGTCGATGAAGCGGATGGCTGACGCAGGCATGCTTAAGTTCTGAGTGTAGGTAAAGACGGGATGGAACGAGAGCTCTTAATCGAGATCGGTTGCGAAGAGTTACCGGCGGCTTGGTTGCCAAAGTTGACGCTTGAATTTGCCTGCCGACTGGAAGTTCGATTGAGCGAGGCGAGGATCGCGACAAGCATTCCACCGGAAGCTTTCAGTACACCGAGACGACTCGTTGCGACAGTCGCCAAGCTTTCCGATCGACAAATTGACGTTCAGGAAGTAGTGACTGGGCCGTCAATTGCAGCGGCCTACAATGCTAATGGCGCGCCAACTAAGGCCGCGACGGGCTTCGCTCGCAAGCACGGCTCTGAAGTCTCTGATCTTATTGAGGTTGATACTCCGAAAGGACGGTATCTTGCTTACTCGCGCCATCAGGTCGGTGCGGCGTCGACTGAAGTGTTGCCGGCAGTCCTTGCTGCAACGCTCCGCGACTTAAGTTTTCCGAAACAGATGCAATGGGAAGCGACGCTCGATGATGGTCGGGGTGAACTGATGTTCGGGCGCCCAATTCGATGGATATTGTTTCTGTTTGGTGGCCAGGTGGTTCCGTTTAAGATCGGTCGAACCGCCTCGGTGGAGAGCATTGATGTTGCAGTGCTCCAGTCCTCTAATTTTACCTACGGCCATCGTTTTCTTGGTGAGCAAGCAGGTGAGCCCGTCAAGGTCAAGTCATTCGCGGACTATCGAGCAAAGCTCGCCGAGAGGTTTGTCGTGCTCGATCACACTGAACGCCGGCAGAAGATTCAGACGGCCCTACTCGCCAAAGCTGAGGAGCACGGTGGCTCGGTGGATTTCGCTTTTCCTACGGTGGCGGCGTTACTTGACGAGGTATCAGACCTTGTTGAATGTCCACTGGTTGTGGAGGGTAGGTTCGATGAAACATTTCTCGAATTGCCTCGTGAGGTGCTCACAACGACAATGATGCATCACCAACACTTTTTTCCACTGGCAGGTCTTGAGAATGGCCTTCTACCGGTCTTTCTGGCTGTGACGAACACAGTTCATGAAAATAGTGAACGTGTCTCCCGAAATGCCGAGCGGGTAGTAGCGGCTCGCTTACGGGACGCGAGGTTCTTCTGGGAAGCTGATCGTGAAATTCTGCTCGAGTCGAGGCTTAACCGATTAGACACCCTGCTCTTCCATAAACGCTTGGGAAGCTATCGAGAGAAATCGGCCAGGATCGAGAAGCTGGCAGGCTGGGTTGTAGAAAAGGTTTTCGGTCGTAACGATATGCGCGCCGATACTTGTACGGCGGCTCGGCTAGCGAAGGCCGATTTAGTGACCGAGATGGTAGGAGAGTTTGGAGAACTTCAGGGCATCATGGGAGGCATTTACGCGTTGGAGGATCAGCTTCCCGAACCAGTATGGAAAGCGATTTACCATCACTATTTACCCGTTAATCCTGAGCCTACGTCGCGTCCCACTGCAGTTGATCTCGGGACTGGTGCTATTACCTGGGCAGCGGTCGCGCTCGCCGACAAACTCGACACAATTGTGGGTTTATTCAGTGTCGGTGAGCGTCCGACTGGCTCACGTGATCCGTTCGGTCTTCGGCGACAGGCGCATGGTATTTTCAGGATTCTCTTAGATTTACCTGAGCTGACTGGGTTGACTGTACGGCCATCGTGCGATGAACTACTTGCAGCAGCGGCTTTACCCTTTGAATCCTGGAAGGCCGAAGCCAATGTTAGAGAAGCTATTGCGACCTTTATGCTGGAGCGATTGCATTACGTTCTGGATCAGAGGGGGCACGACATTCGTAATGTCAGGGCGGTGATTGGGGCTACCGGTTCAGGAGTCAAGCCCCTAGAAGCTCGCGGTAAGCTGGAAGTGCTGCCTGAGTTTACCGAGTCGTCAGATTTCAAACAGCTCGCGATGGCGTTCAAGCGGGTACGGAACATCGCATGCGATTTATCCGATGCTGATTATGACAAGGCTGAGCGGACCCAGCCTGATCTAAAGGGCTTGCTAAAGGAAGACGCCGAGCGCCAATTGTTGGCCGAGGTCGAGGCTCGCCAACCAGTCATTGAGGACGTTATCGATGTTGGAGACGATTATCGGCGTGGCTTTACCGAGGCGGCTAAATTCGGTCCCGCTGTTAATAGATTTTTTACGGAAGTATTTGTAATGGTCGACGACCCAGTTATTCGGGTTGCCAGACTCAGGCTGATGAAGAGGTTAGAACGGCTGATCCTTCAGTTGGCGGACATTTCAGAAATTGTGGTTGAGGTAGGAGAGGACGACGCCAGTCATGTAACCGAGGGTGTTGGAAATGTGACCAGGGGTGAGTGAAGGGAATGGCGAAGAGAGCTAAGAAGCGAACAACGAAGAAGGCTGTCCGAGGACGTCGTGCCGCACAGCGGAAAATGAGCGGGCAAAACGGTCGTGGGCAAGTGACAAGAAAGGCCCGAACAGCGAAGCACGTCTATTTCTTCGGCGGAGGTAAGGCCGAGGGGAACCGGGATATGCGGAATTCGCTGGGTGGCAAGGGCGCGGGTTTGGCAGAAATGACTAATGCCGGTCTCCCCGTACCNCCAGGCTTTACGATATCAGCCGATGTCTGTGGTCTCTNNTACGCTCGTGGAGGAAAGTTNCCAGGATNGTTAGANAAGGAAATCCTTAAGCATCTTATGCNGCTCGAGCGAGTGACTGGCAATAAGTTCGGCTCAACGGAGAACCCTCTTTTGGTGTCCGTCAGATCTGGTTCGAGATTCTCGATGCCAGGCATGATGGACACGATTTTGAATCTTGGCCTGAATGACGAGACTGTTGAAGGGCTAAAGCGTAAGACACGAAATGGTCGCTTTGCAGCGGACAGCTATCGCCGCTTTATCCAGATGTTCAGTAACGTAGTTTTAGAAGTTCCGAAGGAAGCGTTTGATGGTGTGCTTGAGCGAGTTAAGCGCGACCAACGCGTGCGGCAGGATACGGAGCTTAGTGAGAGAGCGCTAAGGATGGTCGTTGATCGTTACAAACGACTGGTTAAACGGAAAACAGGCCGCTTATTTCCCCAAGATCCGTACGATCAGCTTCAGATGGCTCGTGATGCCGTATTTCGGTCCTGGCAGAATCCGCGTGCGATTGAGTATCGAAGAATTTACGATATTCCGAACGATATTGGAACGGCTGTGAATGTCCAACTGATGGTGTTTGGTAATACCGGCAATCGGTCGGCAACTGGTGTGGGGTTTACACGAAATCCGGCTACGGGTCAGAGGGAGTTCTACGGGGAGTTTCTTGTCAACGCTCAGGGTGAGGATGTTGTGGCTGGCATTCGGACTCCAAAGCCGATCGCCGAGTTAGAAAAACTAATGCCGAGTGCCTACCGCCAGCTCAGGACGATCACCTCTCGATTGGAACGACATTATCGTGATGTGCAGGATTTTGAGTTCACAATCCAGGACGACCAGTTGTATATGTTGCAGACCCGAAGCGGCAAACGGACGGGATACGCCGCGGTCGTTATTGCCACTGACCTTGTTGCGGAGAAGCGATTGTCTGCTAGGGAAGCACTTTCGCTAGTCGATCCCGAGTCGCTGACGCAGTTGCTAGTTCCAATTTTCGATCCAAAAGCGTGGCGGGCTTTGCCAACGGTGACGAAAGGGCTGCCCGCCTCACCTGGAGCAGCGTCGGGTCACGTTGTATTTACTGCTAATGATGCCGTTTTGTCTGCACGAAAGGGTGAACCCGCATTGCTCATTCGGAAGGAGACTGTTCCAGATGACATTCACGGTATGTATGCTGCTCAAGGTGTATTGACGGCAACAGGTGGCATGACATCTCATGCAGCGGTGGTTGGCAGGCAGATGGGTAAACCATCCGTCGTCGGGGCCGGCGAGCTCGAGATTGATGAGGGACGAGGGCGTGTGCGGGTTGGCGGTGTAGAGGTGATCAAAGGCGAATACTTATCCTTCGATGGACTGACAGGTGAGGTGAAGTGTGGCCAGGTAGCTACAAAGCCAAGCGAGATTCTACAAGTGCTGGCGGGTGATCTCGACGGTAACCATTCTGACATTTTTCTACGTTTCGAACGATTACTTCGGTGGGCGGATGCACATCGCCGCCTCGGAGTAAGGGCAAACGCGGACTTGGCCGATCAAGCGACGATTGCTCGATCATTCGGTGCTGAAGGCATTGGACTCTGTCGGACGGAACACATGTTTTTCGGCGAAGAGCGTATTCCGATCGTCCAGCAAATGATCATGGCGGACAATGAAACTGACCGCCGCGTGGCGCTTGACGAATTGCTTCCGCTGCAACGCGACGACTTCTACAGCCTATTTAAGGTTATGGAAGGGAAGCCGGTGACCATTCGTCTGATCGATCCTCCTCTGCACGAATTTCTACCTAAACGTGAAGAGCTTATGGTTGATATAGCTGTCGCCGAGGCACGTGGTGAAGTGGATGAGTTGATCGAATCCAAGCGACAGGTTTTACGACGAGTGGAGCAACTCCACGAGTTCAATCCCATGCTTGGCCATCGTGGCGTTAGGCTCGGTATCACTTATCCGGAGATCACGGAGATGCAGTCTCGCGCCATCATCGAAGCCGCTTGCCGTCTGGCGAAGGAAGGAGTCAAGGTAATCCCCGAAATAATGATTCCCTTAGTTGGCGATGTGCGTGAACTCCGAGCACAGAGATTAATTGTCGATCGGGTGGCGGTTGAAGTCATGGAAGCCCAAAGAGTGAAAGTGCGATACCTCGTGGGAACTATGATTGAGGTGCCACGTAGTTCGGTCACTGCCAATGAAATCGCATTAGAGGCAGACTTCTTTTCGTTTGGCACGAACGATCTCACACAGATGGGTTACGGCTTTTCACGCGATGACGCTGGCCGATTTCTCAGAATTTATCAGAACCTTAAGTTGATTGAGCGGGATCCGTTCCAGTCAATTGATACGGTGGGTATTGGCGAGCTTGTGCGGATTGGCGTAGAGCGCGGGCGGCAAACCCGACCGAACCTAAAGCTTGGTGTTTGTGGTGAGCACGGCGGTGATGCTGCGTCGATACACTTTTTTGACGAAGTAGGACTTGATTACGTTAGTGCTTCTCCGTTTCGTATTCCGGTCGCTCGCTTGGCCGCAGCCCAGGCCTCGTTGCGCGATTCAGCTTGAGTCTCGACGTCTCCGAACGTCATGGCTAAGATCATTCGTCTTTCCGCTGAGCTAGCCAACCAGATCGCTGCGGGTGAAGTGGTCGAGCGGCCCGCATCTGCCGTTAAGGAGCTTATCGAGAATGCTCTGGATGCTGGCGCACGACGGATCGGCGTGACGATTGAACTAGGGGGGAAGAGGTTTATCTCAGTTGAGGATGACGGTGAAGGAATGTCGCCAGACCAGGCGATTCTGGCTCTTGAGCGGCATGCGACTAGTAAGCTGGCGAAATCAAGCGATCTTGCTGCCATCCATACGTTGGGGTTTCGTGGTGAAGCGTTACCCAGCGTGGCATCAGTGTGTCGTCTAAAACTTAGAACTTGTGGTTCTGGTCAAGTTGCTGGGACGCTGATCGAAGTGAGTGGTGGCGTGACTACATCGGTTTGCGAGGTAGGTGCGCCAGTAGGAACGTTGGTCGAGATCCGCGACCTTTTCTTCAACATGCCGGCGCGGCGGAAATTCCTCAAATCAGATAGGGCGGAATCGGCCAGAGTGTCAAAGCTGGTAACACAATTAGCGTTAGGTTATCCGGAGGTCGGATTTAGTTTGAAGAGTTCTGGGCGTCAGGTAGTGCAATGCGCTCCGGCCGAAACGGTTACGGAACGCTTTTATCAGCTTTATGGTGAGAGGCCAGATCTCCTTGAGGTCCAAAAAGAGGCCGGGGGAATAGCGATTAGTGGCTATGTCGCAGCTCTCGCTAACCAACGACCTTCACGTGGCCCACAGAATATTTTTGTGAACCGGAGAATCGTGAAGGACCGAACAGTTGCACACGCGATCATCGATTCTTACAGTCGAGCGACAATCAAGGAGCGTCGCCCAGAAGTGCATTTATTCATTGAGATACCCGCCGATCGGGTCGATGTCAACGTACATCCGATGAAAGCCGAGGTGCGATTCTTAGATCAATCACTCGTCCATGAGGTTTTGCGGCGTGCGCTAATTGAGGCACTCGGTGAAAGTGGCCCCTCTCAATTGCACTCCCAGTTAATGCCGACAGAATTAAATGAGCCTAAGGTAAACCCGATTCCTGGAGTCATGGTTGGCGCATCAATTCCGAGCCGGTGGACGCCAGTGGCGGCTGCCTTCGTACGAGAATCACCGGCGCCTCTAATACCTGGAAATGCCCCTGAGAACGAGGTGAACACCTCGGTGTTACAGCCTGGCGCTGGCATCAAGCCGATGATAGCTCTGGGACAATTTCGCGACACCTTTATAGTTGCCGTGGATGAGGAGGGTATCGTTGTAGTTGATCAACACGTAGCCCATGAGCGTGTGCTATTCGAACGTGTAATGACCCGTTTATCCTCCGGTCGTTTAGAGAGTCAACGATTGCTTGAGCCCATTTTAATGAAGTTATCCATTGGTCAACGTCAGGGACTCGTAACGCACGTCGAGGCGCTGACTCAGATAGGCTTCGATGTTGAGCCGTTTGGTGGAGATGATGTGCGTGTTCGGGCTGTGCCGGCGCTATTGACGCTTGGTGATTGTGAAAACGCAATTCGAATTCTTGCTGACGATCTGGATGGGTTGGATGCTAGCAATGGTGTCGATGAGGCGCTACGTCGGATTGCAGCGACCACCGCTTGTCACGCAGCCGTAAAGGCAAATGACCCGTTGACGTCAGAAAAGATGCGATACATTCTCGACGAACTCGNTCGCACCTCGTACTCAACCGTATGCCCTCATGGGCGCCCTGTCTTACTCCGGCTTGGACGGCGTGAAATCGAGCGTGGCTTTGAGCGGTCNTAATGCATTGGGCTTTCTACTACGCAGGCCGATTTCTGCAACTCTTGGGAATGTCGATTTTGCTGTTTGCNATCGTCAACGCCGGACCACTCGGCCCGAGTCCTCGTATTTTTNCTGGCGGTGTAGTTTTGTTCATCGTNGGCTGGTTATTGTTAAGGCCGGCTATGNACAAGTGAGGGCTTCTATTTAGATCTCCTNATTGTGCTTGGTGAGTGTTNCGTGATTCAGTCAATATTTTNGGAAAGTCCTGAGGCNCGTTCTCACGTCTTNCGATTCTTTNTGNNTTTTGACNTCTTCAATTCAAGCAGACGTTCGGAGATAGTTTGCTCGTAACCACGGTCAGTCGGTCTGTAATATTGGCGCTTCTGAAGTTCAGAGGGCAAGCAGTCCATCGAGGCGACGGCCCCAGGCTCATCGTGTGCGTAACGGTAGTTTTTTCCGTAATTGAGTGACCGCATAAGTTTTGTCGGTGCGTTGCGGAGGTGGAGGGGGACCGGTTCCGCGGTGTGTTCGTGTGCATCTGCAGCGGCGCGCCTATAGGCGGTGTAGACGGCGTTGCTCTTTGGCGCCATTGCTAGGTAGACCACGGCCTGTGCGAGAGAGGTATTGCCTTCGGGCATCCCGATAAAGTGTACGGCTTCCTTCGTCGCCACGGCGATCATTAAGGCGCGTGGATCGGCGTTACCGATATCCTCAGAGGCAAACCTGACCAAGCGGCGTGCAATGTAAAGTGGATCCTCGCCTGCTTCGAGCATCCTGGCAAGCCAGTAGACTGACGCATCAGGGTCGCTATTGCGCATCGACTTATGAAGGGCCGAGATTAGGTTGAAATGCTCTTCGCCGGTTTTATCGTAGAGGAGAGATCGCCGTTGGAGTAAATCGGCAAGTAAGGTTGTATCAATGGTTATCGGTAAGGCATCTTGCTGCAATTCACTTTCTGGGACCTCCCTTTGAGCCAACGTTGCTGCGAGTTCGAGTAGGTTCAGCGCTACTCTGGCATCACCGTTGGCATGGCGAGCAATTGCTTCTAGGACCTCCGGTGTTGCCGTTAGACCGCGACCACCAAGCCCACGCTCAGGATCATCGAGGGAGCGCGTGAGGATAGTTACTAGGTCAGTTACTTCTAGTGGTTTTAGGACGAAGACTCGAGATCGTGAGAGGAGCGCCGCGTTCACTTCAAATGATGGGTTCTCCGTCGTGGCCCCGACGAGCGTAATGTCACCAGCTTCGACTCGAGGCAGGAATGCGTCCTGCTGAGCTTTATTAAATCGATGAATTTCGTCGATGAAAACAATCGTGTTCTTGCCCAAACGCTTTCGTGCCTCTTGGGCCTTGGCCATAACGGCCTTGATTTCTCGGATTCCGGAGAGCACGGCACTGAAGGCTATGAAGTGCGCGCGTGTATCGACAGCGATCAGCCTGGCGACGGTTGTTTTTCCAGTGCCTGGTGGACCCCATAAGATAATTGATTGAAGTGTATCGAGTTCAATCGCTTTTCGAAGTGGGCGACCTGGTGCAAGCAAATCGTGTTGACCTACGCATTCAGCCAACGACCGCGGTCTCATTCGTTCAGCGAGCGGCGAAGCGGCACCCTGAGATGCATCTTGATTGGGATCAGGGAAAAGGTTGCTAGACTCCATTATCAGTTGCCTTCCAATGAGGAAGCGCCGTCGTGGTAACGCTGCCTGAACGCTTCGTAAATGATCAGGGCAGCTGCAGTTGCAGCATTGAGTGAGTCGGCAGAGCCCGGCATTGGAATGAAGAGAGTTTGGTCAGCGGCGGAAATGATTTCCTGCGACAGGCCAGAGCCCTCACCGCCGACCATCACGAGAGTTGGCTCCGTTAAATCGATCTCGTACAGCGATTTGCCACCACCCACAGTTGCAGCCACAACTTTGAGTCCAGACGCCCGGGCATCGGCGATGAGCGACAGCGGGGCAATAGGCCACGTGACTGGAATGCGAAATGTTCCACCCATCGCTCCTCGTAGTGCTTTCCAACCGTAGGGGTCCGTACTTCGCCCGGTTGCTGCTACACCGGTAGCCCCTCCGGCTTCCGCGGTACGTATGACCGCGCCAAGATTCCCAGGATTTTGGATGTCGACCAGACCGACGACGAACTGGGGAGTTCTAACTAGGAGATCGTCAACGGTTACGGGTGGCCGATCAGCAAGAGCGACAATTCCCGATGGAGTAACCACCGGACTAATTGCGTCCATTACACTTTCGGTGACGCTCATTACCTTAGTGCCTACATCGGCTAATGACTCTGCGAGTAATTTGTTATCAGCTAGGCGCGAAGTCGTCATTGCTAGGGTTTTGATGGAAAGACCGGCCCGTACCGCCTCTTCAACAAGATGCTTACCATCGAGCAGTAGCAGTCCGTGCTGCCCGGCGGCGGCAGTGCGAAATGCGGCGACGATGTTGTTTCTACGACTAGAGATTCGATCCACGTCAAAGTACCCGATGCGGTGACGACCACGGCCTGTTGTAGTAAGGCGCGGTGCTGCCAGAGCAGAATAACAGACTGTGCTAGTCTTGGGAGGTGCGACTGTGGATGATTTCTAGGGTCTGGGGGGCGTCATACTCCAATGGTTAAAGGGCCACTACTTAAACGATTTGATGACGAAATTCAGAAGCTCGAACGAGAGCTCAAACACGAGCTCCCTAAGGAGATCAAGCGGGCTCGTGAACTTGGGGACCTCCGTGAAAATGCTGAATATCAGGCTGCGAAGGAGCGTCAACGATTGGTTCAGGCGAGAGTTTCAATGCTCCAGCAGCGCGCATCCCAGATCTCGTTAATGAACTTTGAGAAACTACCGAGAGATCGGGCTGGGTTCGGTTCTACGGTCGAGCTGCGAGAGTTGGGTGGAGAGACGGTGACCTATCATCTCGTTATGCCGGAGGATGCTGAGCCTGACAAGGGATGGATTTCGACTGCCTCACCGATCGGTCGTGCAGTTGTGGGTAAGGAGGAAGGTGATGAGTTAGAAGCGCCCACGCCAACTGGTACTCGAAAGTTCGAGCTCCTCAAGCTAACAACTGTACACGACGGTTGAATGACAGACGCTAACATAGACACTCGTAAGCCGACCTACTCGCCGAGCCTCCGGACGGCACTCGTCCTTAATGGTGCTGGTACGGCTGGTGCTTATCATGCCGGCGTTTTACAAGCCCTGAACGAAGCTGGGGTTAGGATCGATCTGGTTGCTGGGCGAGGTATGGGTGCCGTGAGTTCAATGTTTGCGGCAGTTGATGGTGGGGCAAAGCTCTGGGAGGAAAAGGGAATCTGGCGTGGTGGTCTAACGAGGCAGTTCTATCGCTGGCGACCTATTCTTCGCGTGACAGGGTATTTGTTCGGCATGGCAGTAGCCACTGTTCTTCTACCGCTGGTCTTACTGGTGGCTGCAGCCTTGGTCTATCCGATTGTCTTGTCGCTTCAAATGATCGAGGGCGGCTCGGGTGTTGCATTGTTCGATGGTTACAGCGCACAACTGTTGGCGATATTCGATTCGATCTCGCTGCCTATCATTTTTCCATGGTTGGTAGTCTTCCTACTACTGTTGGTATTAGCACTTTTTGCCGTCACCGTACTCCGCTCCTTACGATCACGACGACGAGCCCGTGGGGCAGCATGGTGGCAAATACTGGTGGTTCCTCTGACAGCGACTGGTGTGCTCGACCGCTTTACGAACGCGCTATGGGAGCTCATCCGCGGCGTATCGGTGACGGATAGGCCAATTGGCCGTGAGATCAGCAACGAGTATACGGAGTTACTGTCTGACAATCTTGGCCAGCCTGGTTTCCGCGAACTGATTGTGACGGTACATGATGTTGATATTCGTCGGGACTTGGTATTCGCGCTACTGGCCGAGCCTTACCGTGAGGGGTTCTTTAATTCAACTGACGAACGCGGACGACGGGCCTCTGAAACCTGGGATCTCGCCGGCACGGCGCGGGGTCATGCACTCGACGCTTTGGCGGCGTCGGTCAGTTTACCGGTTGTTACAGAGCCACACCTGATCGCCTTTGCGCCAGACAGCCAATGGAGAGGCGAGGTTCATCGAGCTGCCGATCGCGTGGATGCCATTACGAGGATTCTTGAAGAGGTCCTTAACGCTGGGGTTGAGCAAGTGATTGTTGTCTCCACGACAGCCGAACTCTCAGGGCCACATACGCTCAGTGCGGGAAGGCGTGACGCACGCGGAAGAGTCGGGGAGTATCTCGGCGCGATCGAAGGTGCTTCTGTCCGCGATGCTGTTGCAGCGCGCGTTGGTCACTTTCAGAGACTGTTCTTAATCCGTCCCGCGCATAATCCGATTGGCCCGCTTGATTTCTCTGGAGCATATGACGATCGGTCGGATCGACAGCAATCGGTGGTTGAG
>PBBF01000033.1 GCA_002717745.1 Acidobacteriota bacterium | reverse complement strand
ATTCTTGAGCGGTTGCTCGACTTGATAACAGTTTTGCTATTGCTTGGTGCCTTCTTGACATTATTCGACCCTGGTTTGGAGCACGTGGATGCACGTATGTTGGCCGCGGTGAAGCTTGGGGCCACGGTCAGTGGAGTAGGCTCTCTGGTTGCTCTCTGGGCGGCGTTTACGGTCGCAGGTCGACCAGGCGCACTAGACTGGGTCTTAAGACCTGTAAGTCGGTTGTTGCCTCGGCGCGCGGCCGAAATCGTTGATGGGCTTGCTACGAAAGTCGCATCGGGATTTGCAGTGGTGCGGCAGCCAGGTGTGTTGGTTGGAGCGCTGGCGGTGTCGGTCGTGCTCTGGCTTACGATCGCACTTGGCGCTTGGGCCGCAGTTTCGGCATATCGACTTGCGGTACCCTTTACGGGGACCTTTCTCTTGCTTGCGTTGTTACTCGTGGGGGTGGCAGTTCCTACACCGGGAGCTGTGGGTGGGTTTCATGCTGCGTTTCAGCTTGGGTTAACCGCATTTTATGCGGCGCCGCCAGATCGAGCGGCCGCCGCGGCCATCGTTTTTCACGCAATATCATTCGTCCCTGTGGCTCTGGCGGGTTTAGTGCTGATGGCACAAGAGGGGGTGACCTTTGCCTCGATACGTCACGCTGCTGCGGGGAAGAACGATGAGGGATCTTAAGCGTTTTTTTATCGGGGACGAGGGAAAGGGAGTTCGCTATGAAGTGTCCTTTTTGCGGTCAAATTGGTGACAAGGTCGTTGATTCACGAGAACACAAGAGCGGTGCCTCCATCCGCCGCCGGCGTGAATGTTTAGATTGCAGTCGTCGCTTTACGAGCTACGAGCGGATCGATGAGGTTCCGTACATGGTGGTTAAAAGAGACAAGATCCGTGAGCGATTTGAACGCCAAAAGGTGGTTGGCAGTATGCTCAAGGCGTGCGGTAGTCGTCCCGTGTCCCCGGCGGCGCTCGAGGCTGTTGCAGATCGCGTCGAGGCGGCGTTACAAGAACAGCCTGACAAGGAAATGCCCACACAGGAGATTGGCATGTTCGTGATGCAGGAGCTCAAGAAGCTCGACCAAGTTGCCTATGTCCGCTTCGCTTCCGTCTACCGAGATTTTCGTGACATCGGGGAATTCATGACTGAGTTAAAAGACCTTCTCGGCGCAAAGGAGCCTGGTTAGCCGGGTCGCCGTCCAACGGGATGGTTATGTCTGTGTGGATGGGCGAGGTGTGGGATGCGGTGGGCGCCACTACAATGAAGTGCGGTTGAGTTGCTGCATTAATAGAGATGTGGAAGGCATTGAACATTTATCCAAACAGGATATGGTTTCATGAGAGCGATGGTGTTGGTAGTCGATGACGAAGCGGGCGTACGAACAGCTTTGACCAGCATCCTGCAGGAAGAAAACTACGAGGTTCATGCCGTCGAGAGTGGTGAGACCTGCCTAAAGTGGCTGGATGATAACCACTGCGATGTAATTATCCTGGACGTTTGGCTACCTGGAATGGATGGGTTTGAGACCCTGGCACGTGTTCGGGAACGCGGGTTAGGTGCGCAAGTGATCGTCATGTCTGGCAACCACAATGTTGAGTCAGTCGTTCGAGCGATTAAGATGGGCGCTTTTGACTTTGTAGAGAAACCATTATCGCTCGAAAAAATAGTGCGTATTGTTGGTGATGCGCTAAGTCAACAGCTAACGGAGGATCGCACTCAGCGAACGAACCTAGGTCAGTGATGAATCCTGTTGAGGGATGGCCATGGGGACAAGCTACGCTGCTTATTTAGTACGCTGTCCACCCCCTGGTTGGACATTGGCCGCCACAGAGTGGCTTGGATGGTACTGGATCGCTGTTACGGTTAGAGCCGGCGCTCAAGAATTTGGTCTTCTGGAAACCTGGGTAGTGCAAGATCGTGAGGCTCAGTGTTGGCAAGAGCTTCCTCTGGAATCAATCCGATAATCTGACTGTCGGTGATGGTGACACCGCACCGCGCGGTCTCCTCTCGGATGCGCGACATAACTGTGGACATAGATGTTGTTCGATAGTTTGTCAGGTTCATTGAGATCTGTGTCAAGTTCCTGTCGTCAAGGCGAACACCTAGGGCTTTGACGCACGGCAGCCCGCCGCCACTCTCTCGTATGCGAAACGCGATGGTTCTGGCGATCCTAACGTCTGGGGTCGAAAGATTAATATTCCAGGCAATTAGAGGACCCCTAACGCCAACCGCGGTCGCACCAGCTGATGCATGAGGGGTTAACGGACCGAAGTCCGGCCGCCACTGAGCCTGCGTCATTTTCTGTGAGAGTCCTTCGAATTGACCGCGCCTCACGTCTTCGAGCCGCTGCCTGGAAGTGTTCGATGCTGCCTCTTCATACAAATAGACCGGCACGTTAAAACGGTCAGAGATTGCTCGGCCAACACAGTGTGCGAGTGTTATGCACGCGTCGAGAGAGGAGTCGTCCAAAGGCACGAATGGCACCACGTCCACCGCTCCTATTCTCGGATGTACTCCGCGGTGCTGCCGCAAATCAATGTCAGCAATAGCTGCAGCGAACAGCGCGAGGACAGCGGCTTTTAACCCTGGTGGGTCACCGACGAGCGTGAAAACAGACCGGTGATGGTTAGCATCAGCGGAATGTTCCAGCAAGCGAACGTCGGGTACTGCCTGTATCGTGGCAGCGAGGGCATCGAGTACGCTGGGCCGTCGTCCTTCGCTGATGTTCGGTATGCACTCAATGGCAGCCACACGACAGTTTTAGCACATCTACTGTCATAGTTTCGACAGTGTAGGGGTGGGCATTCACAGTTCACAATTGATTGACGATCGCAATCCCTTCGCGGATAATCGGCGTGCCTACTGCGGGAGCCATGTCTAAATTTTCGCGGTATTCCGCTCGACCATCTTCGCAATGAGATGTCCGAAGTGCAGCTACATCGGTTTTGACGATACTAAGGCGTGCCGGAATTGCGGCTACAGTTTTACTCAGATTCCACGTAACGATGCGAGGCTGAATCCACTGGTTCCATCGGCTGATAGGTCGACGAGACGGAATCTCGATGAAGTGCTTAGGAATGGCGATACGGAGGTTTTCCAGGAGGCCAGTAAGCCTTTATCCGATGAAGGACTACCACTGTTTCCGGATCGCAATGTTCGGCCTGATCCAGATCTTGACGGTGTGCTTCTGGCGCCGAGGGCGCCACTGTCTGTTCGGCGAGCAACACCTGAAGTTCCACGGATGCGAACCGAGGCCAAGCGTGTCTATGAGGAAGCGCCGACATCTCAGTTCAATCCACCGCTGTTGGCCGACCATTTAACAGCCACGGTACAGAATGACCCAGAGCATGTATTTGCACCTGGTCTTCTTCGGATGATCGCGTCGGCTATTGACGGCATCGTACTCGGCGTTGTGGATGCGAGTGTTATTTTTCTCACGCTTCGACTTTGTGATTTGACTTGGTCCGAGTGGTCGATGTTACCAGTGGTGCCGATCGGCGGCTTTTTTCTAATGCTTAATGGAGGATACTTGGTGGCGTTTACGACTGCCAGGGGTCAAACGATTGGAAAAATGTTTTGCCATCTTAAGGTGGTCGGTTCTGAGGGAGAGCCGGTCACTCTGAGTAAGGCTATGATTCGGGTGATGTCTTTCTTTGTTTCCATACTACCGCTCGGCCTTGGATTCATAGTGCAGTTCGGCGATCGCTATCGGCGGACTCTACACGACCGCCTCGCGCAAACACGCGTCGTCAAGGTATCTTGAAGACTCTATTAAGTGGGGAGAACCTCAAACGGATGTCAGGCCTCATTGGTGTTCCTAGGAATGTAGTTAACCATCAGGTCAAACGAAACGTCAATATTTTGAGTATTGAATCGTGAATCGTTTTGCTGTCGTAGTTTCGACTGGTCTTTATTGCGGGTACTCGCCGGTGGCTCCCGGGACGGTTGGCTCTGCGTTCGGACTAGTGGTGTTTGGAATTCTCCGCTCCATCGGCTCGCCGCTCGTGGAATTGGTGACGATCGCTGTTCTGCTAATTGTCGGAGTGTGGTCGGCGTCGGAAACTGAGCGTTACGTTGGTCGCATTGATCCTGGGATCATTGTCATTGATGAGATTGTCGGGATGTTACTAACCTTTGTGTTCCTAAATGTTGGCTTTGGCACCATGGTGTTCGGGTTCGTCCTATTTCGAGTGTTCGACATTGTTAAGCCATATCCCGCGAGAGCTTGCGAACGGTTACCAGGCGGTTGGGGAGTAATGGCAGACGACGTGGTGGCCGGTTTGTACGCGCAAGCGGTGTTGCGCGGCGGCATCTGGATGAGCGCTGCCTTGGGTGTATGAGGTCAACAGTTATCGACACGGCGGCGATAATTGCTGTTGGTAGTGAACTCCTAACCCCTTACCGTGCTGACTCGAACTCTCTGTTTCTTACTGCCCGCTTGAATGACTTGGCGATTGAAGTTCAAGGTAAGGCCATTGTTGGTGACGACCGGAAAAGATTGGCTCTAGCGATCGAGCGCGGTCTCAAGGATGCGGATCTGATTGTGATGACCGGTGGATTGGGTCCGACTGATGATGACATCACACGGGAGACACTGGCTACAGTTCTTGATGCGCCTCTCGTGGAACGGCAAGAGATCCTTAGTCTGATACGGGCCAGATTCGCGGCTCACAACCTCGAGATGCCAGAGATTAACCGTCGCCAAGCGCTCGTACCACGTGGTGCTGAGATTATTTCCAATGCACGTGGAACAGCTCCTGGATTGTGGCTGGAATGGCAGGAACGGGTTGTCGTTGCATTACCTGGACCGCCACGGGAATTGGAGCCAATGGTTGATGGACCAATCCTTAAGCGCCTTGAGCCGCGAGTGTCCAACCTTCGATTAAGGCGTCGGGTTGTTGGAGTATCCGGACGCGCCGAGTCGCAAGTCGAAGAACACGCCCGGCCACTTTATGCACGTTGGAAGGACCGGAATCCTGTGGTCAGGGCGACAATCTTGGGAAGTCCGGGGCAGGTTGAGTTGCACCTCTCGACTCGGGCCTCGAATCTACGAAAGGCTGAGGATTCGCTCGATTTGGCCGTGGAGGAGCTAGTCGGTGCACTTGGGCGCGATGTGTATACAACTGAGGGACTTCCTCTTGAGCTTGTTGTCGGCAACAGTCTTCGCTCCCATGGGTGGAGGATTGCGCTGGCCGAGTCATGCACGGGTGGGCTTTTGGCGTCTCGGCTGACTGATGTACCCGGAAGCTCAGCGTATCTCGACTTGGCGGTCGTGACATATTCAAATTTGGAGAAGATTAATCTTTTGGGTGTGCCAGCATCCCTCATCGAAAGACATGGTGCGGTCAGTGAGCCCGTGGCCTTGGCTATGGCATCTGGTGTTGCGACCCGTGCCAAGGCTGAGATCGGTGTTGGCGTTACAGGAATTGCAGGGCCTACAGGAGGAACTAAAGCCAAGCCGGTCGGGACGGTATTCGTTGCTGTCACCGGCGTAGGAGGTGAGCGGGCCAAAGTGTTCGCATTTCGCGGTGAACGGGATATGGTCAAACGCCAGGCTTCACAGGCAGCGCTCGACATGCTGCGGCGAATACTTGACGATCATGAGTGACAACGCCTCACCATCGCGTCTCTTCGTTGCCGTTGATCTCAATGAGGCCGTTCGTCGTACGGTCATGAAGATGTCCGCGTCGATTGCTGAGTCTCTTGCGATTAAAGGAGGGTGCAGAATCTCTTGGGTGCGTCCTCGGAACCTGCATGTCACGGTCAGGTTTCTTGGGTTGGTGAATCCGGTCGTGATGGAGCGACTGCGGACGTTGTTGGTTCGGCCTTGGTCGGCTGAAGCCTTCGACTTAGAGTTAGCGGCTGCGGGTACCGTTCCGTCATCTGGTACCCCGCGGGTAGTCTGGGTGGGCGTACGCGATCGTTCTTCCGGTTTTGAACGTCTATTTCCAGAGCTTAATACGCGGATTCATGCGGCAGGTGTTGTTGAAGACCAGGTGCGGTTTATTCCACACGTTACAGTTGGACGTGTCAGGCGGGCGCCGCAGCGTGGGCGAATGATTCGTGAGGCTGTTCAAAAGGCCGACGTCGAAGCTGTAGGATGGCAGGTGAAGCATTTAACCCTCTATGAGAGTCGCATGACTTCGTCTACTCCAGACTATGTGCCGCAAGCAAGCGGGGTTCTGCGGGCTACCAGCCCGTGATGAAGATGACAGATGCTTGGATAATTGCACTTGGGTACTTCGTTGGTTCAATCCCGTTTGCGTTTCTTATACCGAGATGCTTTGCCGGTGTGGACGTGCGTTACGTGGGGAGTGGAAATATAGGTGCTGCCAACGTCTTCCGAGCGACCCGACCATCGATTGGCTTGGCTGTGTTCGGGCTTGACGTTGTTAAGGGCTGTGCGATCGTTTTGCTTGCAACAAGACTTGGCATGGACGACCCAACACGTACGGCAGTTGGAGTGGCAACGATCACCGGCCATATCTATCCTGTGTGGCTTAGATTTCGTGGTGGGAAGGGAGTAGCAACCGCGGGTGGTGTCTTCGGTGTATTGTCGCCGATAGCTACACTGGCTAGCGTAGCGATATTCCTCGTGGTCGCTTGGTGGACGCGTTACATTTCTGCCGGCTCGATTGCAGCGTCACTAACACTCGTACCGTTACTCTATGTGATGGAAGCTCCACCTTCGACGATGTTCGGCGCGTTTTTGGTGATGGTGCTCATCCTCTATCGGCATCGTGAAAATTTTGTTCGGTTGAATGATGGGGCCGAGCGGCGTTTTGGACAGCGATAGGAGGCTTTAAGAGAATGGCACAGCGGTTGACGGTGCTTGGAGCTGGCAGCTGGGGAACAGCGCTGGCGATCCATATGGGGCGGGTAGGCCACGAGGTACATCTCTGGGCACGCGATGCGCAGCTCGTCGCCTCAATGATTGAGCACCGTCAAAACTCTGCCTACTTGCCTGGATTTGTACTCCCGGAATCGGTTGTGCCAACTGCATCACTGGAGCAAGCGTTGGCCGTGTCCACATGTGTTGTGGTCGCGGTGCCGTCACACGGCGCGCGCGCAGTAATCCAGAAGGCTAGTGTTTTCTTGCCCATGGGTGTACCGATCGTAAGCGCTACGAAGGGTCTTGAACCTGGCAGGATGAGGCGGATGTCGCAGGTGATCGAGGAAGAGGTGGGGGGAGCGAGTCCTGTGGCGGTACTCTCCGGGCCAAGCTTTGCGGCTGAAGTAGCGCGCGAGCTACCTACGGCAGTGCTGGTAGCATCAAGTGAGCCGGCCCTGCTCAAGCTGGTGCAGGAAGAATTTCGGTCTAAGTGCTTTCGGCTGTATGCGAGCAACGACGTCATTGGTGTAGAGCTTGGCGGTGCGCTCAAGAATGTCATAGCAATCGCGGCAGGTGTCGTCGAATCGCTCGGTCTCGGGAATAATGCTTTAGCTGGCTTGATCACACGAGGTCTGGCTGAGATGACGCGTGTGGCGTGTGCTGTAGGTGGCCGTCGTGAGACGCTGGCTGGATTGAGCGGTCTCGGCGACCTTGTGCTGACTTGCACTGGGGGCCTTAGCCGCAACCGGAAGGTCGGTCTTGAGCTGGGCACGGGACGGTCTCTTGATGCCATCCTTAGTGAGATGAAAATGGTGGCGGAGGGGGTGCGAACGACAGGTGCTGCACTTGCCCTTGGTGCTGAGTACGGCATTGAACTGCCGATTGCTTTGCAGATGGCCGAGGTTTTGGCGGGCAGGGTGGCGCCTCTCGCGGCAGTTGAGGCGTTAATGCTCAGACGTCAGAGAGTTGAGGCTGACACGAATGAGCCGGTATGACTGGTCTTACGTCGGCCTTTGCGGACCATGGAGGTAATCCTTAGATTTTATAACAACACTGTGAATTGGTAGCCTGGAATGCCATGCTCACAGTGCATACGCCTAGATGGATACACAGGCACATTAGTCTGCGCCTTGAATTTGCTAAGGTTCGTCTAATGCTGATTTTTTTTCGATGGTGTGTCGAGTGTCATATGACTTGTCGTAGACGCGAGAGTCTGGGGACACCGTGTGGCACAAGTAGGGAAACCTAAACAGTTGGCCTTGATGAAGTTTTGGCCTTTTTGAGAGATAGGTAGTTGCCTTTAGGTGACGGCGAGTACATGGACCGGGCTTTGAGTATGGCTGCCCGCGGTCGAGGCTTGACGAGTCCAAACCCATTGGTTGGGGCGGTCGTCATCTCTCCCGACGGTGCTGTTGTCGGTAGCGGTTACCACCGCCGTGCTGGCGAGCCTCATGCTGAAGTGCATGCGT
The DNA here is from genome assembly GCA_002717745.1 of Acidobacteriota bacterium. GTDB lineage: Bacteria > Acidobacteriota > Vicinamibacteria > Vicinamibacterales > UBA823 > UBA11600. Next base: position 13,035 of record PBBF01000033.1, on the reverse strand, counting down.
TGCGTGCCGCTGGTGTAGCTACTCGAGGGGCGACACTGTTCAGCACACTTGAGCCCTGTTGCCACACGGGTAGTACGGGACCGTGTGTCGACCGAATTGTTGCGGCTGGCATTTCCCGGGTCGTTATAGGAGTTGAAGATCCTAACCCGCAAGTACATGGAAAGGGCATTCAGTTTCTCCGTGAGCACGGGATTGAGGTGACCGTGGGAGTACGCGAAGCGGAGGCCGCTCGCCTAAATCTACCATTCTTTATACGTGTTCGATATGGTCGACCGTTTGTCATGATGAAGGTGGCGCTCACGCGAGATGGGTGCGTTGCGGAGGCGTTGGGTGTACGGAGTGCCATCACTGCTGAGCAGACGACCGGGCATGTGCACGCACTGCGGGCCGAGTTCGACGCAGTTGGCGTTGGGTCTGGGACTGTGTTAATTGATGATCCCAAACTGACTGTTCGAGCGGCTCCTCAGACGCGACCATTGACGCGCGTAATCTTTGATTCGCGCTTGCGGGTGCCGTGCTCGGCGGCGATGTTTTCTACCCAACAAGCCGGGCCGATTGTTATTGTTACGACCGAGGCTGCTTTGGAACTCTCTTCGGATCATGCTGAGGCACTCAAATCGCTTGGCGTCAGGCTTTTGATAGCACCGACTCATGACTTGACCTCAGCGCTGACTGTTCTCAGTAATGAAGGGATAACCTCGCTATTGCTGGAGGGTGGGCCGACTTTACATCAAGCGGCGTGGGAGGCAGAGGTTGTCGATCGGGTGCGGATCTACGTCTCACCGACCGAGTTTGGTAGACGAGGCGTGCGATGGTTTCGTGTGAGGTCGACGGTAGTTGAGTCACTTGATGATTTGGATGTTTGCACGGTTGGACCAGACGAGTGTACCGACGGATATGTTCACCGGATTGATTGAGTCCACCGGAACAGTACGAACAGTTGCTCCAATGATGGAGGGGTTCCGTCTGAGCATTGGTACCGTTCTGGTAGGCGAGTTGTCGGTCGGAGACAGTATTTCAACCAACGGTGTCTGTCTGACCGTCACGGAGGTTACAAACGAGATGTTCGACGTTGAGGTCTCACCGGAGACAGCGCGTGTAACGACGTTGGGAAGGTTGGCTGTGAGCCACGTGGTCAATCTCGAGCGGCCAGTACGGGCAGACACGCGTATGGGTGGCCATTTCGTCCAAGGTCACGTTGATGCCGTAGGTCGTGTCGAAACCATTCAAACAGAGTCGGAATACCACCGGGTGGAGATTGCTTTTCCCGATTCGCTATCAAGGTATCTGGTGCTGCGTGGCTCCATTGCGCTTGATGGTGTTAGCCTAACGGTCGCTGAACTCCGAGCCAGTACGTTCGATGTCCAGGTCATACCGTTTACCTGGGAGCACACTGCTTTCAGTAAGTACTCTGAGGGTGATGCGGTGAACCTGGAATGCGATATTCTTGGTAAGTACGTCATGCGTGCCATGGAAGTCAGGTCGCCAGACTCATGTTGAGTAAGCGGCATAAGCGAGGCATCCCATCATGAAGTCCCGTTCGGTAGGACGTAAAGGATCGTTGAAGGTAGCGCATCGATCCGAAGATTATGGGTTTTCGTCGGTTGAAGATGCAGTGGCGGCGATCTGTTCGGGCAAGATGATCATTGTGGTAGATGATGAGGATCGTGAGAACGAGGGAGATCTCACAATCGCGGCCGATAAAATCACGGCGGAGGCCATTAACTTTATGGCGCGGTACGGCCGCGGGCTAATCTGTATGCCCATGACGGTCGAGCGCCTGGACGAACTCGATATTCCACTTATGGTGTCGCAGAACACAGCACGTTTCGATACTGCGTTCTGCGTTTCGATCGAAGCAAAGGAATCTACGAGTACTGGAATATCTGCTGGTGATCGCGCCGCCACGGTACGAGCTGCAATGGATCCTGAAACGCGTCCTGCAGACCTAGCTCGACCTGGCCACATGTTTCCACTTCGCGCGCGCCCTGGCGGCGTGCTTGTGCGAGCCGGTCAGACTGAAGCTGCAGTAGATCTCGCGAGGATCGCCGGATTGAACCCAGCCGGTGTTATCTGCGAGATCATGAACGACGATGGCACGATGTCACGTGTGCCAGAGCTAGCTAAGTTTGCAGGCTTGCATAACCTGCCAATGATCACGATTGCTGAGCTGATTAAATATCGAATGGGGACTGAGCGTCTGGTGAAGCGACTCGCGTCCGCAAAGTTGCCAACTGATTTTGGGGAGTTTCATGTTGTTGCGTATAAGAACGTTATTGGCAACGAAACCCATGTGGCAATGGTGCGAGGTGAAATCGGAGATGGGCAGGGCGTGGTTGTTCGGGTGCACTCCCGCTGCTTGACCGGTGATGTGTTTCATTCCAGACGCTGTCCATGTGGGCGGCAGTTGCAGGCCAGCCTAGCCCGTGTTGCTCAAGAGCCTCGTGCCGTAATCTTGTATCTTAACCAGGACAGCCAAGGAATGACTCTGGCAAATCAGATTCTGGCTTACGAGCTTCAAGATCAGGGCCTTGGTTCTGTGGAGGCGAACGAGCGCATAGGGGTGACCCCCGATCAGCGAGATTATGGCATCGGCGCCCAAATTCTTCGTGATCTTGGAGTTCGGTCGATGCGCATATTAACTAATAATCCTCGTAAATTTGTCGGGTTGGAGGGCTACGGTCTTTCTATCGTCGAATCGATCCCGTTCACGGTTGGGTCTACCACCGACTCTGCTGTGAACCTTGGCTCCGGCTAACGCAGCACTTTACTGTCTGCACCAATTACCGCCTCAAAGTGCGTTCGAAGATTCTAACCAGACTCATTTCTATCCGTTCGACCGTTGACAGGTTGCCCAAGGCTAGACTACGATAAACGACTGTTTGTGAGTGGCTTACAGTAATCCTAGCCTGCTCTTGTCTAGTCGTTGAGTAATTGAAAAAGGGTTGTTGGTATGTTGTCGATACGTATGCGTCGGGTAGGTTCGAAAAAGCAACCGTTTTATCGTGTTGTCGTCTGCGATTCAGCAAAAGCAACCGATGGTCGATTCGTAGAGATTCTCGGCTACTACAATCCGAGGACTGATCCTGAGACTATTGAGTTGAATCGAGAACGGCTGGCTCACTGGGTGAATCGAGGTGCTCGAGCTTCCGACACGGTCAGAACGCTTATTGGTCGACATCCGATCGCTGTTGCGGAGGCTTCGACGTCGTGAGCCGTGCCCGGACACTCGTCGAAGTTGTTGCGAAAGCACTGGCGGAGCTGCCCCAGGCAGTGAAAGTCTCTGAAACCACCCGTCGGGATTCTGAGTTGATCGAACTGTTTACGGCACCCGGTGATCTAGGCAGGATGATCGGACGAAGGGGGCGTACGGCCGCTGCCTTGCGCACACTGGCATCGGTGGCCGCCGAAAAAGAAGGTTTCAACGTGACGGTCGAGTTTCGTGACGGGTCTCCCGATGACGGACGATGACGACTGTTTAATCGAATATGCAGCCGTGGGTCAGATAGCGCGTACACACGGTCGGTCGGGCCAGGTCATCGTGAATCCGGAAACGGCTTTTCAACATCAGCGCTTTACGGTAGGTGCTGTGTTCCTTGTCTGCTCCGAAGACCGAGTTAATCGAATGACAGTTACTTCGGTGAGGTTTCACCAAGGACGTCCGGTTCTGGGTTTTAAGGGAATCGAAACGATCGATTCTGCGGAGCCTTACGTTGGTGCCGAGTTACGAGTGCCTTTATCAGAACTGCAATCGTTACCGACTGATATGTTTTATCACCACGAACTGATCGGGTGTGCTGTTCGGATGTCTGACGGCAGGGTTATTGGGTCGGTAGCTGCTGTTCAGGGAACGGCCAATAACAGTCGACTTGTTATCCGAACAGTAACGGAGGAAGTATTGGTGCCTCTGGCTGCTGACATCTGCCAGCAGATCAATGTTGCTGATAGGACCATTGAGATCAATCCGCCCGAGGGGCTGCTGGAGTTGAATACTACGAGCCGATCGCGGAGCGCGGGATGAGAATTGACGTCGTAACAATTTTTCCGGCAACCGTCCAAGCGGTACTTAGGGAAGGTGTAGTGGCGCACGCCATCGAGCGAGACCTTATCGAAGTACAAGTTCGCGATTTACGTGACTATACCGACGACCGGCACCGTAGCGTAGACGACGTTCCATATGGCGGTGGCCCAGGAATGCTACTAAAGTTCGAACCGCTTTTCCGTTCTATTAGGTCGATAGAGGACAGCGTTGGATCGCCAGAAGCCGTAGTATTGATGTCGCCACAGGGTAAGCGCTTTGCGCACCCCGATGCTCGGCGTTTAAGTCGCTTATCGCATGTTGTGGTGCTCTGTGGTCGGTACGAGGGCGTTGACGAACGGGTTAGAGAGTCCATCGTAACCGAAGAGCTGTCGATCGGAGACTACGTGCTAACGGGAGGGGAGTTGCCTGCGTTAGTAATCATTGATGCTATAGCTAGATTGGTGCCAGGCGTGGTGGGGGACGCACGTTCGGTTGAAAGCGAGTCCTTCGTACGTGGCTTACTTGACTTTCCACAGTACACGCGGCCTGCAGAAGTGAGAGCACTGAAGGTGCCGGAAACTTTGCTGTCTGGCCACCATCAGGAAATCTCCAGATGGAGGAAGCGGGAAGCTGTGCGACGCACGTTAAATCGTCGTCCCGATCTACTCGTTCAGGCTTCTCTCGATGATGAGGAACGCGCTATTCTTCAAGAGCTGTTGACGGAAAGGGCGAAGGGAGCAGGAGTATGAACGTGGTCGAAACCATCGAACGGGGCCAGTTGGTCGAGCGGCCAGTTATGCAGTCTGGCGATACCGTACGGGTCCACGTAAAGGTTCGTGAGGGTGAGAAGGAGCGCGTTCAAATATTTGAAGGAGTCGTCATTGCTCAACGGCGGGGCGGCGCACGGGCGTCATTCACCGTCCGCAAAGTATCGTTCGGACAGGGTGTCGAACGAATTTTTCCCTTACATTCGCCTATTGTCGAACGGATTGAAGTCGTGCGGTCTGCGCGAGTACGTCAGTCAAAGTTGTATTATTTGCGAGAACTCCGAGGGAAGGCCGCTAGGATGCGCGAGCGAAAGCCGAAACCTCGGGTCTGATTTCCTTTCCGGTTCGGCACTCAGACGACCGAAGCTAAGTATATCTGGGATGCCCCGACCTGCTGCTCCTCGTACGATCGAAAACGCCATTAGACGTTTAGGGTTTGCTCGGGTAGCTGGGGTCGACGAAGTCGGACGTGGCTGTCTAGCAGGTCCATTGGTTGCTGCAGTCGTAGTCCTTAATCCAGATCGGCACATTCCAGGTGTTTGCGACTCAAAGCTTTTGTCTGCCTCGGCTCGCGAGTGTCTGTATGAAGAAATCATTGCCCTGGCAGACGGATGGAGCGTTGGTTGGGCTAGTCCTCTCGTTATTGATAACTTAAATGTCCACCAAGCAACGTTTTCTGCGATGCGGAACGCAGTGATGAGCTTAGTGACGCTTCCTGACTTTGTACTTGTGGACGGTTTCATTATTCCAAATCTTGAGTTACCGCAACGCCACATTATTGGTGGAGATCGTCGGTGTGCGGCCATTGCAGCCGCCTCGATTGTTGCTAAGGTCACGCGAGATCGTCACATGAAGCTTTTGCACGAACGCGATCCTCGCTACGGCTTCGACCGGCATAAAGGCTACCCAACAGCTAGGCATCTTGCTGCTATCGGTTGCTACGGTTATTCGATCGTGCATCGCCGGTCGTTTCACTGTTCGTCACTGAGTGGTACGCCGCGCTGATCTTGGGGTGTTACCTCTTTTGGATTGTAGTTGCTTCGCTGGATTTGCAAGTTTAATGCTCTCTTGTATTGCCTTCAGGAACTTATTCGATCACTGCGGCTATTTGCCGCCATACTGGTTAATACCGATGGTTGGCTCAACGCCAGTATCGAGTATTTGGCTAGAGCTGTGATCGAATGTTGATGGGTTCTACGCTAAGTCGTTGGCTATATATTGCTTACTTTCTAGAAGTCGGGTTGGTTCTGACTGTCGTGCCCTGGTCGAACTATTGGGATCGGAACGTCTTAGGTGAAGTCATTCCACCGCTAAAAGTCGTCCTTCAAAATAACTATATTCGTGGTGGTGTGTCAGGAATCGGTTTGATTAATCTTATTGCTGGCTTTGGCGAAATCATGACTGTCATAGCGATCACTCGTTCAAATAGTGAGCGTAATGATTCCGAAGCAGTGCCAACGCTTGAAGATCCGATCGAAGTTATCGAGCCAAGGTCCAATGAATTCTAAAAGTGCAACGTTATCAACGTGCCGTCCACTCATCTGTCTTGTTACTGATCGTCAACGTTTGTCTCCAGGAGTTGCACTGGATGGTCAGATAAATAATCTCGTCACCTTTGNAGCTTCGGCAGCAGAGGCTGGAATCGGAGTTGTTCAGGTGCGTGAGCGAGATTTATCAGGACGAATACTGACGTCGCTCGTTTCGAGATGTGTTGAAGCCACGGCCGGAAGTGCAACGCATGTTGTCGTGAACGATCGTGCCGATGTTGCACTTGCGAGCGGTGCAGCTGGCGTTCATCTTCGTGAGGATTCCGTCGAGGAAGAACGAGTCCGCACGCTCGGTCCTCCTGCGTGGTTGGTGAGTCGGGCAGTTCACGATCCATCGAAGGTGTTATCGATGTCTTCAACTTTGGACTATTTAGTGTTCGGCTCTGTATTTTCGAGCCCTTCAAAGACTATGCCGGGTGCGCCGGTAGGCCTCGGTGCACTTGGGAGAGTGATTAGCCAGACGGGCATACCTGTTTTGGCCATCGGAGGCGTCTGCGAGGGTCGCCTGAAAGAAGTGTGGCGGACCGGTGCAGCGGGCTTTGCTGGTATTGGTCTATTCATTGAATCGGCCAGGTTAAGTTCCAATTGGACGGCTGGTCTTACCGAGCTTGTTCAGCGTGCGCGACAGTCGTTTGACAGTGTCGAGCCTCGCGTCTAAAGTGGTTGTGACTCTGACACCGATCGATTTTGGCGGGGAGTATTCGTGATTCAGCAAGTAGATATTGGGGCTCGGTTGCGTGAGGCGCGAGAAGCGCGTGGCGTGTCCCTTTATGAAATCGCAGCAACCACAAGGATCGCTGTTGGAACGCTCGAAGCCCTAGAGCGAAATGAAGTTGATAGTCTACCGAAGGGTATTTTCTTTAGGTCATTTGTACGATCGTACGCGGCAGAAGTTGGTCTTGACCCCGAGGTGACGTTACAAGAGTTTTTGAAGGCGTTTCCGATCGATGGTTTGGCTGCAGGAGGCCCACGAGCGTCCGAACGGCAAGAGGAAGATCATATTTTCGAGAATCAGCGAGAGATAGCTAGAGTGTGGCTGACGCTTTCAGTTTTCAGCCTGCCACTTATTGGATTGATAATTTATTTTGGTTTTGTTGGATTAGGTTCACCGACGGAAAATGAAATAGCACAAACGCCTAAACTCGAGAATGTTGTTGGGTCGATTGGAAATGTATTTCTGGAGACCCCGCTTTCGGCCCGCGAAGGTGCCTTACTAATTGACATCGAGCTACAGGCTCCTTGTTGGGTGCAATTGACTGTCGATGGTGAGCCCGTAATGTCCAGGTTGATGCAAGCCGGTGAAAGCCTTAGCGCAGAGGCGAACAATGAGATCGTGATCAACGTCTCTGATGCCGGTGCCTTCAGATTTACGCTAAACGGTCGTGCAGGAAGGCGACTGGGCACAGCGCGTGAAGTTGTCACTATACTGATCAACCATGACAACTATCTCGACTACCTAGTGTCATAGTATCGTCGTTGTAGTCGTCCAACCTCGTCGAGTAAAGGCCTAAACACTTTAGCTGTGGTTCCAGAGGTTATTCGTCTGAAAAAGATAATCGATGTCTTGTTTCTCGAGTATCAACAACACATCTGTTACCGGTGTTTGGCACGGCGTTTTTTCGCCAGGGTCCATTCAGATCGCAACTGCGATAGCCCATCCATGTACACTGCTGCCTTTTGACGTGCATTTTCTGTTGATAGTGCCTTGAGTAGCTCGACGGCTTTATTAAGGTCGCCATGAATCGTTCGTGGGCTCGCCTCAAGATATAGCTTCCGTATTTTCCTGACGTTATTTCCTGTAATAGTGCGGGCCATGAGGAAGAAGATGGGTAAAGTTATTCGGGTGGTGCCACGCCAAGGGTGATCTCGAGTCCGTTCGTGTCGACGTCACACGGCAGGATTGTTGCGCCACCGCTACTTAATGCAGACGATACGGCAACAACATCTGCGGGTTCTGCCAAGCTGACGATGCATCCGCCTCCGCCCGCTCCACAGACCTTCGCCCCAAGTGCACCGACACTTCTGGCCTGCTTAATCAGATTATCAATGGCCGGGGTGGTAACCCCAGGTGCTAGACACTTACGTAATTCCCATTCCCGGTTCATCTGGTGGCCGACTTCTCGCCAATCACCAGCAACCAATGCTGGCCGCATGGTCCTGGCAACCAAACAGATTTGCTCAAAATGATCGATAAGGCTCGGCTCTCCGTCGATCCTTCTCTTCATGACCTGCCAATTGTTGATCCCTGATTGTCTGGAAAGCCCACTATATGCGACGATAAGCCGATCGCCGATCGCCGAGGCCTCAACGTCGAGTGCTACCCGCGTTATTCCTCCAACTCCCATCTCAATTGCGGAAATACCACCGTAGTAAGCAGGGCGATAGTCTTGCGCACCGGTCGGCACATTGATTACTTGTGCCTCGATGTTTCTTGCGATGTCGAGAAGTGTATCGGGGGAGAGACTGCGACCTTGCCACTTGGCAAATGCGGCGCATGCGGCAACGTTCAACGCTGAAGACCCGGCGATACCTGCGCCAATTGGAGAATCACTTTGAATCACAATGTTCAGTCCTTCGCCCTCAAAAAACTCGATGATTCGTTTCAGAAGTCGCCATGAAGCGTCGTCAGGAAGTGCCGACCGATGGGCAACCTCCACCCGTTGCTTGGTGTCGAGGGACCGTAAGATAAGCCGACGGTCGTCACGTGTTTGTAGCCAACAGCGAGCCTTAAGAGTTACGGCGACGTTTAACGTCTGAACGTCAGCGTGGTACAGATAGAGGGGCCAGATATCCAAGGTGGCACCGGCAAGGTCGATCCGCATGGGAGCGGACGCTTTAAGCTGCACCGGCGCATTATAATGTGACTCCGGGTGAGTTGGGTGTGTGTCCCAAGTTACCGCCGGCCATTACGAGCGCGATATGTCACAGCGTGCGTTTCGTCGTCAGGTTGGGCAGTTCGCCATCGTGGGCTTTGATGGCTACACGGTGCCTGAAGACCTGCGCATTCTGGCGAACGAGTTTGATATTGGGGGCGTTATTCTGTTCTCCCGCAATATCGATAGTCCAACCCAAGTTGCTGAGCTTACACGTGAGGTGCAATCGCTTCGACGGGATTGGCCATTGTGGGTCAGTGTTGACCAGGAGGGTGGTCGGGTCGCGCGCCTGCGCGATCCCTTCACGGAGTGGCCTGCGATGCAAGTACTTGGCCGAAGCCGTGACGCTAACTTGGCTCGCCGATTTGCGTCAGCTCTCGCTTCTGAGTTAACTGCTGTTGGTATTACCCTCAACTTCGCGCCGGTCGTGGACGTACACACGAATCCGAAGAATCCTGTCATTGGCGACCGTGCAATATCTGAGGAGCCGGCCATAGTTTCAACGCTCGGAGTTTCAATCATCGAAGCGTTTCAGGTAGGGGGTCTTGCTGCCTGCGCTAAACACTTTCCAGGACACGGTGATACTAGCCAGGACTCGCACCAAGAACTACCAATTCTCGACATCAATCTGGCGTGTTTGGATAAACGAGAGTTGGTTCCGTTTCGAGCGGCGATTGGCGCCGATGTTGCATCGGTCATGATTGGGCATGTGCTAGTGCGGAGTCTCGACGAAGATCGGCCCGCGACTTTATCACGGCATGTAGTGCGCGATCTGCTCAGAGGTAAATTGAATTACGGTGGCTTAGTAGTGACAGACGATATGGAAATGAAGGCGATAACAGGGAGATACCGTATAGAGGAGGCTGCTGTGGAAGCTATTGGCGCTACTGTAGACCTGCTACTCTTGTGCGGAACCGATACAGCAAGACATGTTGGTGTGCTGGAGGCTCTCATACATGCGGCGGAGCAGGGGGGGCTTGCAATGCACGAACTAGAGCATTCTCTTGGTCGGCATCGGCTGGTGAAGGAGCAGTATTTGACGAATTTTCCGGTGAAACCGATTAAGAGTCGTGTCGAAACTTGGATCGGACGTAAACAATCCAAGATGATTGCCGAGGAGATAGCTCACTATGCCTGATGGTGTTTTGGACGAGCTTGATGACATCGTGATGCGTAGTCAGTTGTGGGCATGTTAAAACCCAAGGCTTTGCGTCCAGGCGATCGACTGGCAATCGTTGCTCCGGCAAGTGGCTTCGACCGTTCGGAGTTTGAGCACGGCCTTGCCGAATTGCGCGCGCTCGGATTCGAACCAGTTTATGACGAGAGAGTTTTTGATCGACTTGGCTATGTTGCTGGCGAGGCTTCGGCACGAGCCGAGGCGTTCCGTATGGCTTGGCTCGATCCCGACATTGCCGGCCTAGTTGGGGCACGAGGCGGCTACGGGAGCGTTCACTTACTCCCTTGGCTCCCCCCGAGTGAGTTACAACAGAGCCCGAAGGTGTTCCTCGGATACAGTGATTTAACTAGTGTGCTTGTACATCTTACGACCGGATGTGGTGTGGTCGGGTTCCACGGTCCCACGGTCGTTGGAGGGCTGTCCAAGGGTGAGGGAGCTTATGACCGGGAGTCGCTGAAGCGAGTGACGATGATAGCTGAACCATTAGGGGAACTCTCGCCGGATAGCCTTGAGACTGTGAACACTGGCGAAGCTACGGGAACTCTCCTCGGAGGCACTCTAACTCAGCTCGTGGCTTCACTGGGCACTCCATATGCGTTCGCACCCCAGAAACCATTCCTGCTGTTCATTGACGAGATCGGCGAGCGTCCGTACCGACTCGATCGCATGCTAACCCAATTGCGCCTGAGTGGTCTCTTAAGTGCGGCTTCAGGAATTATATGGGGAGAGTTGCCCAGATGTGATGAACCGGCAGGTGAACCAACGGCAAGGGCGACGGCTGCTGACTTGCTCGCTGATTTTAGAGGCCCTGTTGTGTTCGGTTTTCCTTCTGGCCATACACGGGGGTCGGCGATCACATTACCGCTCGGTGTGCGAGCTCGACTCAGCGCCGAAGGTAAGCCACGCTTAGTTCTTGAGGAGGCCGCGGTTTCGTGAAGCACGTACACTTTATCGGTATTGGTGGAACCGCGATGGCGACTCTCGCGGTCATGCTCAAGCGACGCGGCGTCGACGTACAAGGCTCCGACCAAACGATTTATCCTCCGATGAGCGACGTTTTGGAAGCTGAAGAAATCGAACCGTTTGACGGCTTTCGATCTGAACAGATCAGTGATGATGTGGATCTCGTCATCGTTGGAAATGCGATTTCGCGAGGAAATGTAGAGCTTGAAGCGGTGCTTGATCGAAAACTGGTCTACGCTTCTCTTCCGGAAGTCGTACGTGACCAATTCCTATGGGACGCGCGATCACTCGTCGTTACGGGTACGCATGGTAAGACAACGACCGCAGCGCTGGTCGCATGGCTGCTAACGCATGCTGGACACGACCCGAGCCTGTTAATGGGAGGAGTAGCTAGGAATTTTGGGGCGAGCCACCGGCTTGGCAGAGGCCGGGAATTCGTTATTGAGGGAGACGAATACGACAGCGCATTCTTTGACAAGACGGCGAAGTTTCTCAAGTATCTTCCCGACGTGGCTGTGGTTGGTAATTTGGAATTCGATCACGCGGATATTTATAACGATCTTGAGGCTATTCGCGTTGAGTTTCGTCGGCTGGTACGACTTATTCCTAGACAGGGGCTCCTAATAGTTGGCGCTGATAGCGATGAAGCCTCCGTGCTTCGGGATGAAGCTCACTGTCGCGTTGAGTCATTCGGGCTCAGTTCCAGCGCTGATTGGAAAGCGGTTTCGATTACGCCGGTTCGAACAGGTACTACGTTTTGCATTGAGAGAAACGGCGAACCGTTTGTGGAAATAACCTCTCCGTTGCTTGGTGACTACAACGTTCGGAATGTACTTGCAGCAACGGCGATGGTGACTGCGGTAGGTGTGGGTGCAGAAGACATAGCTAAAGGGGTAGCAACGTTCGAGGGTGTAAAGCGTCGGCTTGAGTTACTGGGCGAAGTGCGCGGGGTTACGATCTACGATGATTTTGCGCATCATCCGACGGCTGTAGCTGAGACGTTGGCGGCGGTGCGCGGAGCCTATCCTGGTCGACGCATCTGGTCGATTTTTGAGCCGCGGTCGGCGACTGCGTGCCGTCGAATGGTGGAGGCGGATCTTGCATCGGCTCTAAGGACCGCCGATGAGGTCGTGCTAGCGCCTGTGTACCGTAAAACGGTTGCAGAAGCCATACGGCTCTCACCAGAACGTGTCGTTGCGATGCTTACTACGAAAGGAGTCCGGGCAAGATATTTGCCTAGGATCGAGGATATCGTAAAGGTGGTGGTCGAAGAATCTCGCGAGGGCGATCAAGTTGTGATCATGTCGAATGGGGCATTCGATGGCATTCACAATAAGCTTTTGACTTCGTTGAGTGTCGCATGAACGCTCCTGTCGAGATTCGCTTAGCTGGAGATTCTGCACTCGTCGTTGAGTTGGGCACTGAAATCGACCCTGCGATGAACGCGCATGTCGTCGCGATCGCAGCGAGACTTCGTCACGAGCAGATCGATGGAGTCCGCGACGTCATTTCGAGCTACGCTTCGATCACAGTCTGCTTTGATCCATTACGTACCGATCTCGAGAGTCTAACCTCTACCATTACCCGCCACGTCACTACTACGACACCAGTATTGGCAACATCTCGCCCGCCAAGGGAAATTCCTGTCTGCTATGGAGGTGTGTACGGACATGATATAGAAGCCGTT
>PBBF01000032.1:18003-69681 GCA_002717745.1 Acidobacteriota bacterium | reverse complement strand
GTGAGTTTTCCCAGCACCTCTTTAAGCGCGAAGCCCAAATACCTGAACTGAACGGCTCTTGTTAAAACCGTCAACACCACGCCCGTGCCCATTAGAAGGATGAGCATAGGCGTGCCCCATACATAGCCGTTTAACCAGGTGTTGGATTGTTCGATCGTTTCAAGCATCGTTAGGGTGTCCTTCCGAAGGGTGAGTATATCCCAGCCCATCTATCCGGATGACTGTAACGTGTACGGGCCCGCAGTCGGGGATTACTCGGCCAAGAGCATAGCGAGGAGGGCCTTTTCAGTATGGAGCCGATTTTCAGCCTGGTCAAAAACCACCGACGTTGGCGCCTCGATGACCTCGTCTGTGACTTCCTCACCGCGATGCGCTGGCAAGCAATGGAGGAAAAGCGCGCCTGGCTTCGCCTTGGCCATCAGTTCAGCGTTCGCTTGGTAGGGTAAAAATGTGTTTTGCCGTAAACGAGCTTCATTTTCCTGGCCCATCGATGTCCAAGCATCAGTGTAGACTGCGTCGGCGCCGGAGACTGCCTTGTGTGGGTCGATAAATTGCTCGACCGAAGCTGAGGCGTTACGGCCGATGGCCTCATCAACGACGCGATTAGATAAACCATACCCATTTGGTGATGCGATGCGGATTCGTACGCCGAGCATGGCGCTGGCTTGCACTAGTGAAGTGGCGACATTGTTGCCATCGCCGACAAAGGTCAAGATCCGCCCAGCCAGAGTACCCCAGTGCTCGCGTAGGGTCATCATGTCAGCAAGTGCTTGGCAAGGATGCTCAGTGTCGCTGAGCGCGTTGATGATGCGAAGCCGGGTTGTTGCGCGGGCGGCTTCTACGAGGTGTTCCTGCTTAAACGTTCGGATGATTGCTGCGGCTACCCACCGCTCGAGATTTCGCGCCACGTCGGCCACGGCCTCGCGCTTGCCCAGCGTTTCGTCGATGGTGGGATTGATAATTTCTCCGCCTAACTCACGCACCGCGATCTCGAATGTTGCGCGGGTACGGAGTGAGGGTTTGTCGAACAATAACGCGACATGCTGGCCCGCCAGCAGGCTTGCCGTAGGCGCACCCTGCCTCTCCGCGCGCCCTCGCTTGAATTCTGCGGCTACGTCAAGGCAACGCTTCAGGTCGGCAGTGGTCAGGTCAAGAATCGAGAGAAAATCTTTCTTCATCGTCGGATAATCACGTCCGGTATTCTGAATTAATTCGTACGTACTCAGCACTGAGATCACAGGTCCATACAGTCGCTTCGTATGCTCCGACTCCGAGGCCAACCTGAATCTTGATATCCGTCCCACGCAAATATTCAGCAGCCGTGGGCGCAGCCTCGTCGAATGGATGACCATGTTCGAAAAGGATAGTGTCACCGATCTGTACAATGGCACGCGCTGGATCGAAAGTAACCCCCGCTCGCCCTGCTGCAGCGACCAGACGTCCCCAGTTCGGATCACCGCCATGTAATGCTGTTTTAACTAGTAATGAGTTGGCGAGTGTTTTCGCGGCACGTCTAGCCTCGTCAGGTGTTCGTGCACCGTGTGCCCGGATGGTGACTAATTTACTGGCGCCCTCGGCACCCCGGACGATCGCCACGGCGAGCTGTCGAGCCACAGTTTGCAGCGCGTCCACAAATATGGGAAAAGAATCCTTGTCAATCTCAATGTTGCCAGCACCACTCGCGAGTGCGAAGACGGAGTCATTGGTCGAACACTCACCATCCACGGTGATGGCGTTAAAAGTGTCGGCAACCACATCAGTCAGAGCCCTTTGTAGATCCGGTCCGGTGATTCGGACATCTGTTGTTATTACGGCCAGCATAGTCGCCATATTCGGTTCGATCATGCCGGCACCTTTTGCCATACCGCCGACACGAAACTCACCGGTGTCCAGCTCTACCCGTATGGCCGATTCCTTTGGGCCGATGTCCGTCGTCAAAATGGCCCGAGCGGCATCGTCATGACCCTCCCGGCTAAGTGCTGTCGTAGCGTTTGCGATTCCGGTAGCGACCCGGCGGTCATCAAGGTTGACACCGATAACTCCTGTGGACGCGATGAGAACATCCACCGGATCACACCCCAAGCACTTTGCGCCCGCGTTGGCCATCGACTGAGCAACCGCCAGCCCCTCTTCGCCGGTACACGCGTTCGCGCAGCCACTGTTGATGATGACTGCGCGGGCTCTGCCACTACTGGTTCTAAGATGTGACTTGGAAACCAGAACGGGGGCTGCTGCCACGAGATTCGTTGTGAAAACCGCTGCGGCGGACGTTGGGATTCCGGCGTCGACGATTGCAAGGTCCAAGCCAACGGGTTTAATGCCACAGGCAACGCCAGCCGCGCGGAATCCGGCTGCTGCCGTGACCCCACCTGCAATCCAATCATTGGTACTCATTACAGAGTTGTTTGAAGGGTCGTCGTTTCAATCATGATGCCCTTGCTTCGGCCTCGTTGAACGCCGCTTCAAGAGTAGCGAGCGCCGTAGAAAGTTCATCTTCGGTAATCGTGAGGGGCGGCAGCAGGCGAATGACGCTTCCGGCAGTCCGATTTATAAGGAGACAGCGTTTGAGTGCGGCCGTCACAATAGCGGCTGCATCAGTATTACTGTCAACCTCGATACCCCAGATCATGCCCTCACCACGAACGTCGATGATAGAGGTGTGCCGATTAGCTAGCTCTTGTAACTGCTGGTGGGCGAGAGCGCCGATCTTTATGATGTGCCCGAGCAAACCTCGGTCCATCAACTCTTCAAGGAAAACGAGAGCGGCTCGGCAAGCCAAGAGGTTTCCTCCGTAAGTACTCCCGTGATCGCCGTAGGCGACCGCTGCCGCAACGCGCTCGCTCACAAGCGCTGCCCCAATAGGAACGCCAGCTCCGAGTGCCTTCCCGACCGAGATTAGATCAGGCCGAAGATCTAACGCCTGGAAGTAAAAGGGCCGGCCGGTTCGGCCAAGACCGCATTGCACCTCGTCGGCAATGAGTAGTGCGCCGGTGTCATCGCAGGCTTTCTGTATGGCACGAGCGATGTTCTTCGAGAGCGGCCGAACACCCCCTTCACCCTGAAGTGGTTCGACTATGACAACTTGGGTATTGGTCGAGATCGCCTCGGTCAGCGCAGTGGTCTCTCTGGGTACGAACCTAACGCCTGGCACGAGGGGCTCGAACGGCGTCCGGTAATTTTTCTCCCACGTAGTTGACAGTGCACCGAGTGTTCGTCCGTGGAACGAGTTCTCAAGTGCTACGACCTCGGTCCGCGACGCATCACCTTCGGTGTACCAGTAGCGGCGCGCGAACTTAAGGCACGCTTCTACCGCCTCACTACCACTGTTGCAGAAGAACGATCGAGGGAGTCCCGAGAGTTCGGTCAACCGTGCTGCCAGCTGTCCCTGAAGTGGATGGTAGTAGAGGTTCGATGTATGGAGCAGCGCCCTGGCTTGTTCGTCGATAGCGGCAGCAAGCCTTGGATGTGCGTGTCCTAGGGAGGCTACTCCGATACCGGACACCAAATCGGTGTACTCCTGGCCTTCATCGTCATACAGATGGATACCGCGACCTCGTGAGAACACAATCGGCGTACGTTTATAAGTCTGTAAAATGTGAGTCGCTTCAGTGTCGAGGACGTCTCTAGTCGTCACGACCCGCTCCCCTTTTTGTCCGTTTTCTCAGTCAAGGCAGACGCTTGCGGATTCGTAGGCCCACCACTCGCGGTAATCACCGTTCCTGGTAAGAGGTCGAGGTCGCTGGCTCGGCGACCGTCAGCAATGATGACGCTATCGACACCGTTCCGGCTTGCCAGCCGGCATGCGTCAAGTTTAGCCACCATCCCGGCAGTGATGTCACCGCTCGCCACAAGTTGTTCAACGTCGGCATCGTCAAGCCTTGTCAATGAGTGGCCATTACTATCCAAAACACCAGCCGTCGCACCCAAAATGATGAGCCGGCTGACCTCCAGGTTCACCGCAAGTTGAGCGGCGAGCATGTCGGCGTTCACGTTAAGTAACTGTCCATCTTGAGTGACGCCAATGCACGCCACGATTGGCGTGTAACCCGCTCGTCGCAATCGGTCCAGCAATCGTGGAGCCTCCGTTGGTAGTGGCTGGCCCACCAAGCCAAGGTCTGCGGTACTCCCGTCAAGCGCGCGGTATGGACTCGCGCGACGGCAGAGACCGATTCGGTCATCTGCTCCGGTTAACCCGACGGCGGGAGCGCCGGCTCGGGTAACTGCTGCCACGAGCCGGGTGTTGACCCGGCCGGCCAACACACCAACAACGACATCGAGCGTTGCTTGATCCGTAATGCGTAGACCGTCCACCACCCGTTTATCAAGGCCCGCCCGCGCAAGCTCGGAGTCGATCTCGCGACCACCACCGTGTATAACGACGACCGGGCGTTGAGCCGCCGCTTGGGCAATCAGAGTGGCTATGGCATCCAGCCCTTCGTTCGTGTCGAACAGCTCTCCACCAAGCTTCAGCACGACCGGTCCCACGTCGACACCTGAAAGGGACTTGGACACCGTAACCTCGGTTAGAGCAACCCATCGCGCTCGTCGAAGCCGAACGCGAGATTGAAAGCCTGCACGGCCTGGCCAGCTGCACCCTTAACTAGGTTGTCCAAACAGGCTACAAGGACCAGTCGACCGTCGTCGGAGACTGACCATCCAATGTCACAGAAGTTGGTGTAGGCAACATCCTTGATTTCCGGCAACGTCGTGCCACGAAGCCGAACGAAGGCGCTCTTCCGATACGCTTTGTGGAGTGCCACACCAACCTCGTCGGCGCTTCGGCCTGGCCTCAATCGGCCGTAGATCGTTTCCAGAATGCCCCGGTCCAACGGGACCAGATGGGGTACGAAGGTGACGGTCTTCTGTAGTTCCTGCTCGATCTCGGCGGCATGGCGATGTGAAAAAATGCCATAACTCGCAACGTTACCGTGGCATTCCGAGAAATGGGTTCGTTCACTCGGTGTTTTGCCAGCGCCAGAAAGTCCAGATTTTGCATCAATGACGAGATCGTCAGCCAATAGATCGGCTGCGATCAGCGGCCGGAGCGCTAAAAGAGCTGCTGTTGGGTAACAACCAGGACATGCGACGAGCGTCGCATCACGGAGCGCATCCCCACAGTGTTCCGGTAAACCATATACCGCTGTGCTAGCCACGGTATCTGAAGCCGCCGGATACCACTTGGCGCGCTGTTCTGAATCACGTAAGCGAAATGTGCCGGAGAGGTCGAATACCCGTACCCCGCGCTCAACCAGTGCAGGCACAACTTCAGCGGTGACTGGATCGGGCAGCGCTAGGAAGGCAGCGTTAGTTTTTTCGGCAAGCTGGTCGACCGAAAGGGGCACAAGTTCACCGTCCCATACGCGCGCCATCCGGGGCAGTGATGTTCGCCCTGCTCCAGAGGACATCGCAGTTGTCAGTGTCACACGCGGATGTCGTGCCAGAAGTGCGAGCAACTCTTGACCCACGTAGCCGGTGGCGCCAGCTAACCCAACCAGAACTCTTTGCATATTCATCCAAGTGATGTATATTTATACAGACGAGTGTATATGTATACCAAATTGTAACCATCACGGTCAATAAAATCAGCAGATTTTTGTTTTTTGTTAACGAATAGCTATGAAGCAATTTCGCCAAGCAGCAATCGTTGAGCTCGTGACTAGTGATGCCATTCACAGTCAAGAGCTTCTGCGAAAACGTCTCGAGCGACGGGGATTCGATGCTACTCAGGCCACACTTTCACGTGACATTAAGGAGCTCGGACTCGTCAAGCGCGCAGCGGACGGTGCCTATCAGCGAGCCGATGTGGTGCAGATGCAGACCCGGAGTCCACGCGCCGATGCTCAGCGCGCCGTGGCCGATTATTTGAAACGTGTTGAACAGGTCGACCAGATGATCGTTCTCAAGACTAACCCAGGTGAAGCACAGCTATTGGCGTTAGCGATTGACCGGGCCACTTACGACGAGGTGGTGGGTACCGTTGGAGGCGACGACACGATATTGGTAATCGCCCGTCACCGCCGAGCCGCGGCTGAAATGGTGAAGCGGTTCGAGACCTGGGCCAGGGCCTGAGGTGGGAAGGAGATAAAGTGACAGAAAGGATCGTACTTGCGTATTCAGGGGGTCTCGACACCTCGGTCGCGATTCCGTGGTTAGCCGAGCGCCATGATGCAGAGATTGTTGCTGTAACACTCGACATGGGTCAAGGCAAAGAGCTAGACGACGTACGTGAGCGCGCGTTAGCAGTCGGGGCCGTCCGCGCACATGTGATCGACGTACGTGAGGAGTTTGTCCATGAATATCTCCTCCCGGCTCTTCAGGCCGGTGCACTGTATGAGGGACGATACCCCATGGCGACGTCGCTGGGACGGCCCTTAATCGCGAAGCATCTCATCGAGGTCGCGGAAATCGAGAAGGCCGGAGCGATCGCCCACGGTTGCACCGGTAAAGGTAACGACCAGGTCAGGATCGACGTGTCAGCTCGTGCCTTGAATCCCTCGGTCCAGGTGATTGCACCAGCGCGCGTCTGGGGGATGAGTCGGCCTGAAGAGATCGCCTACGCCAAGAAACGGGGCATTCCTGTGCCTGCAACGGTTGACAGTCCTTACAGCACCGATTCGAATCTTTGGGGGCGGTCGATTGAGTGTGGTGTGCTCGAGGATCCCTGGACAGAGCCACCGGAGGACATCTACACCCTCACCCGCCCGCCTGGGGAATGTCCGAATACGCCAGCCTACGTTGAAATCCAGTTCACTGATGGTGTACCGACTACGGTAAATGGTGTCGGGATGCCGCTCGTCGAACTTATCCATAGCCTGAACACAATTGCCGGATCCCATGGGGTAGGTCGGATAGATATGTTGGAGAATCGTCTCGTCGGTATCAAATCGCGAGAGATCTATGAGGCGCCTGCTGCCACTGTTCTGCACATGGCACATCACGAGTTAGAAATGATGGTCATTCCTCGTGACCTTGATAGAGTGAAGCGTGATCTAGCTTGCACTTACGCCGACCTCGTCTACGACGGATTGTGGTTTACGCCCACACGTGAAGCGATCGACGCGCTGGTCGCGTACGTCCAGTCGCGTGTGACCGGCACAATCCGACTCAAGTTGTTCAAAGGTGACTGCAGGGTGGTAGGCCGCCAATCACCTTACGCCCTTTACGATCACGCTCTGGCGACCTACGACGAGGAAGATCAGTTTGACCACACCGCTGCAGAGGGCTTTATCAAAATTTTTGGATTACCGGTCGAGACGGCGGCACGAAAAGGGCCAACTGCGCTGCGACCAAGCGTGTCGATGGTATCCAAGGCCGAGAAGGGCGATGCCTGACTCAGGCACAATGGCATGACTAAGCACCTCTGGTCAGGGCGTTTCTCCGATGCTCCGGACGCCGATGTTTTTAGGTTTCAGTCGTCGTTCGTCTTTGACCGTCGGCTCTTCGAGGACGACATAAAAGGGAGTCTCGCATGGGCCGACGCGCTTGAGGCAGTGGGTGTACTGAGTGCCGATGAGTCAGAAGCAGTTTCTATTGCGCTACAGGAAATTCTCAAAGCGGGTCAGTTAGATTCGGCTTTCATTTCTGGTCCTGACGAGGATGTGCATGCCTTTGTTGAGCGTAAGCTCGTCGACCGTGTGGGTGAGGCTGGTAAACGGTTACACACCGGGCGGTCGCGCAACGACCAGGTAGCGCTCGACCTTCGGCTCTATGTTCGTCGTAGGACCCGAGAGATTCAGCGCAGTTTACTTAACTTAGTCTCTGTGCTTTCTGAGCAGGCGGCGTCTGCAAATGGGATTCTTATGCCAGCCTACACGCATCTACGTCGCGCACAACCTATGCTTGTCGCGCACTTCTTTCTGGCCCATGCCGAAGGTTTCCGTCGCGACTATGCACGATTCAGCAATGTACGCGACCAAGCCGACGCCATGCCACTTGGTTCCGGCGCTGTTACTGGTTCAAGCTATCCTATTGACACTGAGGCCCTAGCGTCCCGCTTAGGCTTTTCTAAGGTTGTAGCTAATAGTCTTGACGCAACCGCCGATCGTGATTTCGTTGCTGATTTCTTGCACGCGTGTGCGTTGACGATGATTCATTTAAGTCGATTCAGCGAGGACGTCATTGTTTTCAGCAGCGAGGAGTTTGGGTTCTTTGAGCTGTCCGACTCGGTTGCCACGGGCAGCAGCCTCATGCCTCAGAAGAAGAACCCCGACCCACTTGAGCTCGTCCGTGGAAAGAGCGGGCGGGTGATCGGAAGATCGGCTGGGTGGCTCGCGAGTATGAAGGGCTTGCCCAGCGGATACAACAAGGATCTGCAGGAGGATAAGGAGGCGCTGTTTGACGCCGAGGATACCGTGCTGGCTTCGACGGCAGCCGTGACCACCGTCGTGCGAACGCTGGTCGTATCAGGCGCTCGCACCAACTCAGCTGCGTCGGGGCTGTTACTCGCCACCGAGGTGGCTGACTATCTGGTCTCGTGCGGAATGGCGTTTCGGGACGCACATGCCCTGGTCGGTGGAATGGTGCGTGACTTGCTGACATCAGGTCGCGACTTTGAGTCGCTATCGATGGCCGAATGGAAGGTGTTTAGCGATTTGTTCGAGGGTGATATTCAGACTAAGATTACTGCTCAGGCGGCGGTTGATGCACGGCAGACACCCCAGTCAACAAACCCAGCTGCTGTTGAGCATGCCCTCTCTTGTATAAATACTTGGCTCGAGGATGCGTGGGTCGAAAGCCTTGATGGTTGATAGCCCAGCAGAGGGCGCTGGTGGCTAGCCACGCGGCAGTTGCGTTTTTGCGGACTCTTCTGCTAAACTTTCCCCACCTGCACGAGTACTCCTTTTGAATTCCTTGGTCTTGGTAAGGCTTTGATGCAAGAGCGTCGGCTTCGGCTTGGTGATAGCGTGGATGATTATTGTCCGCGTGAGCGCCGCATCACGGATCATGCCGTTGTAGCTATGGTGTCTGACGAAATCAGACAGACTCGCTGTACAACGTGCGATGCCGAGCATGAGTACAAGGCTGCAAAAATGCCCCGCCTTCGCAAGCCCAGGCTACCTGCAACAGATACTGAGCGGTCCAGTGAAACCGAGGTAACAGCCGAAGCTGGCTCGACTCCAGTAACCGCGCTCAATGGATCTGCCACCGATGAGACTCCACTAGTGTCTGAGTCCATATCGAAACGTGGTGCTGGTTCAGTGCACCGGCCTTTGATTCGCGCGACACTGCCGCGCGTTGAGGGACAGGTGCCGGAGCGGCGAAGTCCTGAATTCACCATCCGTCAGTCGAACGCGCGAAATGGGAACGGGCGCGACGATAACGGCAGGGGGTCATCTGGAAAACGCCACTTGGGCAACGGTGGTCGCGCGAACGGTAACGGCTTTGAGCAGCGCTCTCGTGAGCAGGATCGATTCCAGGACCGAACCGAACCGGGTAACCGCCGTCGAGGGCGTTCGTCAGGGCGCTCCAAGTCACGGTTGTCGCGGTCAGCCCGGCGCGAAAAAAAGCCATCTTAAAGAACTTTACTGTTCGGTCGAGACGGAAGGTTAAGCGGGCACGCTCGCTAGCGTCCGTTGGAGGTATGTTTGACATGATCGATCTCTCGGGGAAACAGGGTCTAGTTGTTGGTGTCGCGAACAAGCGATCTATTTCTTGGGCGATTGCTCAAGCGGCCGATCGGGCTGGCGCGCGGCTCGCGTTGACTTATGTCAACGAGCGGCTCGAACGAAATGTGCGTAAGCTCGCAGCGACGCTGACACAACCACCCTTAGTTCTGGAGTGTGACGTCGCTCAGGACCAGCAAATCGAAGCAGTAGCGGCCAGCTTAGAGCAAGAGTTTGGTGGTCTGGACTTTCTAGTTCATGGCGTGGCCTTCGCCCCACGCGAGGCGATCACGCAACCGTTCCTAGAAACGACCCGAGGGGATTTCCGGGTTGCGCTTGATATCAGTGCCTATTCATTCGTAGCTTTGGCGAGAGCGGTTGCACCGTTGATGGCACGTAGAGGAGGCGGTAGCCTTCTCACGCTGACCTATCTCGGCAGTGAGCGAGTTTTTCCGAATTACAATGTAATGGGGGTTGCGAAGGCCGCGCTTGAAGCCAGCGTCCGATATCTGTCGAGCGAACTCGGTTCACAGCAAATCCGCGTCAACGCCATTTCTGCCGGGCCGATCAAGACGTTAGCCGCGAGCGGCATTTCGGGTTTCTCCAATATTCTGTCGGTTTACCGTGCTCATGCGCCGCTTCGGCGCAACATCGATGCCGGTGAAGTAGCAGATGCGGCATTGTTCCTCTTGAGTAATGCGGGGCGTGCTGTAACGGGTGAAGTGCTGTTTGTAGACGCTGGCTATCACGCTATGGGTCTTGGGGAGATTCGTAACGACGATCAATAGGCCGGTCTCTTTACTCCTTGACGCAAATGGTCTCGCTTGTCGTCAACGGGAAATATCCGCTTGGTATCGTGTCATTCTCGTCCGAGACGTTTGAGGCATGAAATTGCCAGCCATCAGGCGTATGCGGGGAGCGTTATTACGGTTAACACTTGCCCGTCGCATTGCGACTTCGATTGGGGTAGTGCTTGTGCTGCCTACGACGGTGCTCAGCCTGGCCGATTTTGAGTGGGAGTCGTGGGTCACGGACGGCATTGTGCTGTTAACGGGTGCACTGGGCGCTGCTTTACTCGTCGTAGGGTTCTCAGGACGCCGAGCCGATTGGGTCGACCCGGGCCGGATCGACGACTGATGGGAAGATTGCCCTTCTCGGAGGCTCCGAGCCCTAAGGTACACCGAGTTAGTGGGGTTTGGTCGTCTCCCCGTTTAGTGTCACCATCCGTGCTAGAAGCCGGCCTATCTGTGAGTTCCTGCTTCGGACAATTCTCTCGTAGCACTTAATAACGATCTCGCCCATCGGGCTGGAGAAGAGGTGTTAAGCTTACCCGGCCACCGCTCTTCCAGGGCGGCTTCGTCGGTCGCGGACTGAATTAGGGTCCGTGGATGTCCTCGTGTATTCGGAGGAACCCCCCGTGCCCCATCGTGCTCCCGGTTCGGCAGCTTCTCACGGTCAAAACCACCTCGACGGAGCAGCAATTCGGTACTACCGGCCAAAGGGTAGTGATGACATCCGCAGGTTGATCGATGATGGATTTCAAGCGTTCAACGCTGGCCGTTTGTCTGAGGCCTGCCACATCTTTACGGACAAGATGCTTGCGCCGGAGAACGACACAACGATCGGATTGACCGTGGCCGGTGCGTTAACGCCAGCAGGTCTCGGTGGCTGTCTGATCGAATTTATCAATCGAGGTCTCGCAGATTTCATCATCAGTACGGGGGCGAATCTCTATCACGACCTGCACTACGCCATGAATTTCACGCTGCACCGAGGCTCACCATTTCTCGACGATGTCGAGCTTTACAAACAGGGGATCATCCGCATCTACGACGTGCTGTTCCCATCCTCGGTTCTACTCGAAACCGATTCGTATATCAGGGATTTTCTCGTGCGGCAGCGGCTCAAGGGACCGATGTCGAGTGCCGAGTTCCATCATCGTCTTGGGCAGGATCTGCTCCAGCGGTTTCCCGGGTGCGAAGAGCATTCGGTCGTAGCGTGTGCAGCCGCCGCAGACGTTCCGGTTTACACGTCCTCACCCGGCGACAGTTCCATCGGTATGAACATTGCCTCAAATGCACTGCTCGAGGGCAGTTCCTTCACGATCGATCCGAATCGGGATGTCAACGAGGTGTGTGCAATCATTCTCTCGGGGCATCAAAACGGGTGTGTCATTCTTGGTGGCGGGTCGCCTAAGAACTTCTACCTGCAAGGCCAGCCGACGTTGTGGGAAGTCTACGGCATTCCGAAAGGTGGCAACGACTACTTCATTCAGATCACGACCGATCAGGTTGTCTGGGGCGGACTTTCAGGTGCCACTCCGGCCGAGGCCGTGAGTTGGGGCAAAGTGAATCCAGGCGTACTGCCCGACACCGTTGTGGCCTACTGCGATTCGACCGTGGCGTTTCCACTATTCAGTGAGTATGTGATCGGGTCTGAGCACGGTCGTCGGCCCTGTAAGAGATTGATGCGGCGACGTGACGAGTTGGTCGCTGATTTAAAGCAGCAGGCAGAACAAGCTCGAGTCACGAAGCGTGATGCAGGGAGCAAGTGAACATTGGGTGTTGGCGAGTTGCGCATGTGCAGCGAACGCCTATCCATGATGGGAACGCTATCTTCGGAGTTTAAGTCGTGTCTTCAGGCGGTTACTGAACAACCAAGAATTTACGCTGATGCTAACGTAGCCGCTGGCCTCGTTGCGTTCATGCGAGACCGGCTACGCTGGGACGTCCTTTTCGTCATCGAGCACGACGATTTACGGCGCGCGAGTGATCAAGAACACAACCGTGTTGCGCGCCGTCTTCTCCGTACACTTATTACTTTCGACCGTGACTTTTTGGAGAACAAGCGATTCCGTCCCTCCAAAAACGGGGGAGTGGTCGTGATGTCCGTGCCTGATCAACGAACACGCAGGCGCCTCCTTCAAAGCCTTGACCGAAATATCTTTGGTGGCCCAGTGCAGCACGAACGCCGTAAGGCGCTTGCGACGTCAACGATTCCACTCGAAGGCCGTAAGATCGACGTTCATCCGGGATGGGACGAGCAATAAGCAACGACTCTTCCTAGCGAGGTGGCTTAGCAGCGTACTTCGCCGGGTCGGGAATGCCAGTCTCCCCGAACGCGTCCCGCCGCTCCCGGCACTTGCTGCAAAGTCCACAGTGCTTGTCTCGTGTTGGCCGCATACAAGATAACGTGAGCCCAAACGGAACGCCGAGCTTCACACCGAGCCTAATCACGTCTGATTTTCTGTACGCGGCGAGTGGTGTGTCGATAGTGATCCCATGCGCCAGCCCCAATGACAACGCCTGTGCCATCGCATTCATGAAGCCCGGCGTGGCATCAGGAAATGGATTACCAGCGAGTGTGCCCAGGACGATCCGACCAAAACCATGGTGCGCGCAATACACGGATGCCTTTGCCAGTAACATCGCATTTCGCCCCACGAGATACACATCAGAATCTGGCGTGTCATATGCTGGCGGGTCACCACGCACTGCCCAGTGAGAGGTTGTGTAGATATCGTGCATGTCGACGCGGAGTTCGCTGATTTCGTCGATGGCTGCAAAGGGCGGCGCAGCTACTAATCGCTTGAGCATCGCGAATTCCTCGGTTTCCCAGGCGAAACCCACGCTGATGTAAATTGGGCGAACCCTTTCGGCAGCGGCCGACGACTCGACAGCGAGAAGAACCGCACTGTCGAGACCAGCCGAACACAAAACGGCTGTCGCTTGACCCGGTTTTGAGTCTTTCGCTACCATCATCGGATCATGGTTTCACATTGCGCGTGGATGTTTTGGTATAAACCCATTGAGGTCTTCTATGTATTCTGTTGTTAAGCGTGTGGATTTCTGCTACGGGCATCGTCTTCTCGATTACGAGGGTGTGTGCAAGCATCCTCACGGTCACAACGCCGTCGCCGAGATAGAAATCCGAACAGCGGCACTCGACCAGCGAAGCATGGTGTGTGATTTTAGCGACGTCAAGCGTTTGGTGAAGAGCTGGATTGACCGCGAGATTGATCACAAGATGATTTTGAGAAGCGACGATCCACTGGTGAATCCGCTTCGTGAACTCGGCGAGCCAGTTTTTCTAGTAGAGAGCAATCCGACGGTTGAGCGGATAGCGCGTCTCATTTATGAGCACGTGCAGCAATCTGGGCTACCGGTTGTGCGGGTCAAGGTCTGGGAGACGCCTACGTCGTCGGCGACCTATGAACCCGACGCGAGTTCTGCCAAAGCATAGATTTCCTCAGCCATTAGATTTCCACAAGTAATTTTGATGCTGCCCGCGTCCCGATAGTCACTTGGTGGTTCCCGCTGCTCAAGATACTAACGCTGTCGGCTGATGCGTCCCGAGCGATGACCTTGATCGCTTGACCCGGTTTCAGTTCGTGCTGCTCGAGAAAACGAAGAAAATCGGCATCCTGATTCAGGACCCGAGTTACGACCAGGTCAGTGTCGACGGGACAGGTTAACAAGTTCTTGTGCAGATGTTGCGCTACGATGCCTTCCGGGTCTGGAATTGGATCACCGTGTGGGTCAACGGCCGGCCTTCCGAGTAGTTGATCGATCCGGTCAATAAGTCGGTCTGATACTGCATGCTCGAGTTGCTCGGCATCCTCGTGGACCTCGGCCCAACTCATTCCCATAATCTGCACGAGGAATAATTCCACTAACCGATGACGGCGGAGCACCATAGCGGCGAGATGCTCACCAGCTTCAGTCAGTCGGACACCTGAGTAAGGTTCGTAAGCGACCAACCCTGACCCGACCATAGTCTTTACCATCGTTGTCGCGGTTCCCGGCACGACGCCAAGCGCTGAGGCGAGGTGACCCATCGGAACAAGTGCCTGCTTGTCCTCTGCAGCTGACTGTGCCTGATAAATAGCCTTCAGGTAGTTCTCAACTGTGCTGGATGTTGCCATGAAATAGTTCTCCAGTGTCACGATCTGACTTTCTAAAGATAGACATTTTAGTTTTGATATGTCAAAATATTTTTTCCGAGTAGGTGGATTCTCTAAACTTCCTTGATAGTTTGGTCAGATGAAGCGGTTGTCTCGTCGTTCATGGCTTCAAGTAGCAGGTCTTGGCTCCCTTGCCGGGGGCACGACCCGCATCGCTTCACGCTCGGTGGGTGCACAGGAGGAAGGAGACAATGTCCCGCAGCGTCCTCACCAAATGGGAGCCGTTGGCCGTGTTTCAACTGAATCCTTCGATCCTAGCGTGTTTCTCCGGACTTGGAATTTTTCCGACCTGACCCAGGTGGAGCGCCGGCGATTCTATCGTGAGACACCCCGCAAAGACGGTACGATGCTGCGGGAATACGAATTGTTCTCGGTCGACCGAGAAGTTGAAATCGCCCCAGGGGTCTTCTTTCCGGCTTGGACCTACAACGGGCAGGTGCCCGGTCCGACCCTCCGCGCAACCGAGGGTGATCGGATTAGGGTCAATTTTCTCAATCAGGGTTCCCACCCACACACAATTCACTTTCACGGTTGGCATCCTCCTGAAGTAGACGGTTCCTTGCCCGAGCACGAGGTGCGGCCCGGTGAGCGCTTCGTGTACGAATTTGATGCTGAGCCGTTCGGCGTACATCTTTACCACTGTCACGCCACGCCATTGCGGCGTCACATCCACAAAGGTCTGTATGGCACGTTCATCATCGACCCAAAGGAAGTAGACGGTATGGTTCACCGCGAACCAGCGGACGAGCTTGTCATGGTAATGAATGCTTTCGATACTAACTTTGATGCTGAGAACGAGGTGTACGCGGTCAACACGGTGGCGCATCATCATATGCACGACCCAATCCGCGTGAGAGTCGGACAACTCGTCCGCATCTATCTTGTGAACCTGACTGAGTTCGACCTAATTAATAGCATCCACATGCACGGCATGTTCTTCGACGTCATGCGTACGGGTACGCAGCTAAAACCGAGTGAGACAACTGACACGTTGATGTTATGTCAAGGAGAACGAGCGGTTATCGAGACAAAGTTCCGCTATCCCGGTGAGTTTATGTTCCATGCACATCAGAGCGAGTTTGCCGAGCTTGGCTGGATGGGGCTCTTCTCGGCCGAGGAGCACCGGCGTGACAGCTGAGATTCAAAAATCGACTGGCCGTCTTTGGTTGATCGCGCTGACGCCACTGGTACTGCTCGGAGCGCTCCTCGTTGTCATTGTTCAGACTTGGCCAGGTAATGCGATCGGCGTCAGTCAGCATCCACCGGTCGAGGAATTATCCTTCAGTACAGCGAAATTGAGACCGAATGAGATTTTAATTACTGTTTTCAATGATGGACCCGACACGGTAACGATCGGTCAAATCCAAGTCGATGATGCCTACTGGGCTTTCACTTCGGATGTGGGCACAACACTGAGTCATCTGCAGAGCGCACGGTTAACGATTCCGTATCCGTGGGTCGAAGGGGAACAGCACACCGTGCGTGTGGTTACCTCAACGGGTGCGACGTTCGACCACGAAATCTCCGTTGCTGTAGAGACCCCTCGGCCTGATCTACGGTACTTTCTCGCGTTTACCCTGATAGGGACCTACGTCGGAGTTATCCCGGTAGCCCTTGGGCTACTTTGGTTCCCGCTAGTTGCCCGCCTCGGTCGAACCGGGCTGGCGTTCCTGCTTTCGCTCACCGTTGGATTACTACTGTTCCTCATGGTGGATGCTGGACAGGAAGGGCTGGAGATGGCTCTCGTGGTACCCGAGTCTTATCAAGGCGTCATGTTGTTCGGTTTTGGCGTGTTTGGTGCTTATTTAGGGCTTGAGTTGCTCGGCGGATGGCTACGAGGTAAGAGGCAAGCCACTGCGACGAGCGGTTGGACCCTGGCGCTGTTGGTAGCCATCGGCATTGGGTTGCACAACTTTGGTGAAGGGCTAGCGATTGGCGCTGCGTTCGCGCTGGGAGAAGCTGGGCTTGGCACCCTGCTCATCGTTGGCTTTACGCTGCACAACACGACAGAGGGGCTCGCGATTGTGGCGCCGCTGGCCCGTGACCGTGCCAAAATCAGCGAACTGGTCAAGCTTGGTGTGGTCGGCGGTGCGCCAACAATAGCCGGCGCATGGTTGGGCGGGTTAGTTTACTCGCCGCTTTGGGCAGTAATGTTTCTAGGTATCGGGGTCGGAGCGATCGCCCAGGTCGTTGTACAGATCCTCCGTCAGGTAGTGCCCGATGGACCGGTGATGCGTTTCCTGTCGACTGCACCCGCCTTAAGCGGTCTTAGTGTTGGATTCGTGCTCATGTACGCCACGGGAATGCTGGTGGGATAACGATGGCAATTTTCCGAGAGGTAAAAGGACAGCCGGTCTTAGTTATGCTTCTTGGGCTGTCTCTGGCTGGCTTTATGCCTCTTCTGACCGAGGTGCCACCCGGGCCCCGTGAGATAGTAGTGGTGGCGTCGGACATGGCGTTCTACGTCGATGGTGACGCTGAAGCGAATCCGCGAATCCGCATGGAGGCCGGCGAGACAGTAAGGCTCGTACTGTGGAATGAACAGCCTGGTGTCATACATGGCTTCGCTGTTGGTGCATGGCAATTGGCAACTCCACGGCTCCGAGGCCGTGAGCGCGACTCCATTGTTTTCAAGGTACCCGAAGCGATTGGACACTATGTCTACGAATGCAGCCCGCACAGCGCGATGATGCGGGGTACGATTGAGGTTGTCGACGTTCGGTGAACCTGCTGGTTTCACTTCGGCCAGGCTTTTCTTACCTTCACGTGCACAGCATCGCTGCGTTATAGATTTCGATTGCTCGGTGTGCCGAGGACTCTTTATAGGGATTGAAAGAACGGTTGATGGATGTTGTATGACCAACATTGAAACATCTGAATGGTCGGGTGAGGGTACGTTCACACAGACGTTGATTGATGCTATGACGTCGATCGACGATGTAGGGCTACTCCGTGTCGAGGACGCGCCATCGACAAGGGTTGATGTTGGCTACCAGTTCATCAGCAATGAGATCTATGTTGGGTTTCGTACACAGGCAGTTCAAACTCGAATTAGACGTTTCGGCTTTTGGCCAACGACCGTAGTGGTTGATAAAAATTGCATGTCGCTCACTGATTTGGGTCGGTTATTATCCGAATCACCGGCAGTGGGTGAGGCTGATTATATCGATGATGGAATGATGCAGTACCTCCGTACGGAACGGATCGTGCCACCGTACCAGACACGGGGGTACAAACTCGTGGAACTCGTACGGATTTACGCAGTGTAGGGGTGAAATTTGTCCGGCGGTTGTCCAGAAGATCAGATGGCCCCCAACTGTCGGAGTCGGGATCGCTCGGCCTGATTGATATCGAGTAGCTCTTCGAGAACCTTGTCCGTGTGTTCTCCGAGCGCTGGTGGTGGGTTTTTAACGGTGCCCGGTGTTTCGGAGAGCTTGGTGGGAATCCCTAGAACGCGAATCTTACCAGCGACTATGTGCTCGAGTTCGGTCACCATTTCGCGTGCGGCGAGTTGAGGGTCAGCTAGGACTTGAGCGATGTTACGAACGTCACCGCACGGCACACCAGCGGCTGTCAGGTCCTCGATCCAGGTCTGCCGGGATCGCGTTCGTAATACTCGTTCTAGCAACGGTCGAAGTTCATCGTATGCTTGCACTCGGGCGCGATTGGTTGCGAATCGTGGGTCCGCCACGATTTCTTCGAGTCCGGCCACAATGCAGAACTTTCGCCACAGTGCATCGTTACCGACGGCGAGAACAAACTCGCCGTCGGTAGCCTCGAAGGTCTCGTAGGGCACAACGGTTGGATGACGATTACCTAGCCGCTCTGGAATGCCTCCAGTAGCAAAATGGATACCTGCCTGGTAGGTCAAGAGTGCTGCCACTGAGTCGAGCATGCCAACGTCGACGAGTTGTCCCTGATTGCTACGCTGGCGTGCAAAGAGAGCGAGTGATGTCCCGTAGGCCGCAAACATGCCGGCCGTAATGTCAGCGATAGCCACGCCCAACCGGTAGCCTGGTCCGTTGGCGTCACCGGTGATGCTCATCAGGCCACCTTCAGCCTGAATAGCTGCATCGTAACCAGGTTCCTGCCGCCTGGGCCCCGTTTGGCCGAAGCCAGAGATTGATACGTACACCAGCTGTGGATTCCTGGTCCTCACATCGGTGTAGCCCAATCCCAGTCGATCGAGCGTACCGGGACGAAAGTTTTCGACGAGCACGTCGGCGTGCTCAATCAGAGCGTCAAGCACTTCTCGCCCTTCAGGGGTTTTGAAGTCGAGCGTGACGCTTTCCTTGTTTCGGTTCACACTTAGGAAATAAGTGCTTTCACCGCTAACGAAAGGTGGTCCCCACCCACGCGTGTCGTCACCGCGTTCAGGATGTTCGATCTTGATCACTCGGGCCCCCATGTCAGCCAACATCATCGTGCAGTACGGACCTGAGAGAACACGCGTGAGGTCGAGAACGGTCAAGCCGTCGAGGGGGCCTGGCGATGGTGTGCGTGATTTCGGCGATGAACCCATGATTCTGTTCTGCGAGTTGGGATATTAATTGAGTTGGTTGAGTTTGGACATTCCTCTTCGAATCGTCACTAGATCAGTCAATAAACCGAAGGCCGTTTGTGTTAACCCACCTTCGCACTGAGTAATCACAATTTCACCTAGAAGGTCCGTCATGAGTACGACCGCGTTTGCTTGGCCGTCAAGATGAGCTAGTGGATCATCGGCGTTTAGCTCTACTGGTGCCACGGTGCCACTGACAGTGCCGTCATGCCTAGCGACCGACGCTACCAACTTAAACCGCCGGCCGTGGAGAAACGCTTCTCGGACGGTGCTCTCAGTTAGTCCTGAGAGCCCGGTTCGTGCAATGGCTCGCGGTGTCAGGCGGGCGTCCATCAGTACGTTAGCGAGTGCAGCTGTTTTCGCGGCTGCGTCCCATCCTTCAACGTCGAGCGAGGCGTCAGCCTCGGCGATGCCTTGAGCTTGCATTTCCGCCAATGCCTCGGCCGCGCTTCCCCCCTGCTCCATTACCGTCAGGATGTGGTTTGTTGTCGAATTAAGCACGCCTCGGAAGCCAGTAATCCCGACTGTTGGTAGGGTTTCGCGAACCAAATTAAGAATTGGGATACCGTCAAGTACTGTCCCCTCCAGCAAGAACGAGACGCCTGCTGCTTTTGCTTCATCGCGGAGAGCATGATACGCGAAGGCGGCAGGGCCCTTGTTGGTGGTAATGACATGGGCTCCAGAGTTGATTGCCGTGCGGACATGCCTGATTGCTGGCTCACCCGTGGCAACGTCAAGTGTGGTGGTTTCAACCACCACTCTGGGCTTGTCGTCCGAAAGGTCTGCAAACCGTTCGATAAACGATTGCGTGTCAGTTGGAGAAGGTTCAGCGCCAGCGTCGTGTAGCGCGTCAAGCGTGCCGCCAGACTCAACGAGCTTGACTGCACTATAAAGGTCGAGTCCCTGGCGCCGCATCGCTGTGCCGTGTCGACTGGTTGCGATTCCAATGACACGATAGTCAAGGTGATGATCATGCAGAAGAGCTTTGCGTTGTTGCTCGAGTAGTTTCACGAAACGCCGTCCAACATTGCCGAAACCTATTAGAGCGAGATCAAACGAGACGAGTTTCGGATCACGTTCAGGCATTAGTTACGGTTCGGTGTTGCTCGTGGCAGCATCTTGCAGGAGTCAGGAGTATCGGTCGGAGGCAGACTGCTGGACGCGTTGGTCTCCGAGCGGCTGGTACGGGCACGTATTGAGGCCACAATTGCTCTCGTTGTCTCAATTGTAAGGGTTCTCGAAATCAGAACGTGAATTGGGTATTTAATTGGAGATTGAAGCCTGGGGCGTCCACGCCAGAGCCGTGCCAACGATAATTGCGGTCGGTAAGATTTTCTACGATTATCGTTAGTGCGAGTTGAGGGTGGACCTGCCAGGCCGCACGTGCCCCGAATGTCAGGAATCCCGGTGTCTTGACGAACAGTGGAATGCCCTCGGTGCCGCCGAGGACCCGGGCTTGGACCTCTTCTAGGGTTTCACCGGTCGCCGTCAATCTTCCATTTTGCACCAGGCCCAAATTAGTAGCACCACCGGTGAAGAATTCTGCGATAGAAGCGCGCGTGCGCCAACCCCCAATCCGAGCATCGGTAACATCCCCTGGGCTGAGCCTGGTCTGAGCGAATGCGAGGCTCGATGTAATTTCGATCCAATAGCTTTGTTCGACTGGTTCCCACCGGATGCGAAGACCACCGAACGGGGGTGGCATACGTCGGAGGTAGTGGCTATCGTGTAGTTCGCGCCCGTTGACAAGCGAGAAATATCCTGCAGCTAGCCAACCAGGCGCCACCTGCATTTGGGCGTCGGCTTCCGTACCGATCACGCGGGCCCTGTCACCGTTCGCGCGCGTAACGATTGGGCGTGGATCGTCTTTAATGAAAGCACGTCCGGCTGCATCTTGCCGTATAACCGTGAACCCAGCAACGGTTGTGCCAACGATAGGGCTAGGAAAGATGGCCGTCCGTCGTTGGAGGACATCTCGCAACTCAAGATTGAAAACATTCAGCGAGCCCGAGAACCGCGGTGTCCTCAGTTTGATGCTTGCTTCGATGTTAATTGCAGATTCCGGTCTGAGGTCGGCGATAGGGAGGCCTGTGCTCCTTGCATCAGCGCCATCACTGTCTCCAATAAGGCCTCCGAGGTTACTGGCCACCTCGGAGGTGATTTCGAAACCGTTACCGCTGATGCCAATCGAACCCAAGTCGAATGCGTTCGCGGCTCGGAAACCGCGACTGACGACGAACGTTACGTTCATGGCATCCGTCAAGCCAAGAACCGTTCCGGAATGAAACGTCAGGGCGTTGACCGGAATGCGCTGCGAGCGAACGTTAAACTTTGGAACTGAGCGTGTGCGAAAAAGAAAATAGCCGTGGCGAATACCGGCGCGGAGCGTCAAGCGCCCAGGTACGATTTCGGATGCTGTCTGCAGGAAAAGCCCGCTACTCGTGTAACGCGTCCCATCGGGTATCCGTGGACGAACCGTTGTGAGCAGGTCGGTCACAGGGTCTTGGAACGTCCGGGCTGCCGCGATGTACTCATCATACAACTCGCCACCGAAGGTTAAAGCGTGCCGGTCCGCGATGACCCGAGCTCCCCGCACTTGATATCCGACGGCTAGAACCCGACCCTCCTGTCGCTCAATTGTTGACTTGGGATGACTCTGTTCAAGCCTCCCGTCCTGTTGCCGGTTCAGTGAGAGGCTCGCCGACCATCCGTCGAGCCAGCCCATTTGTCCTTTCTGATAGCGGATGTAGCCAAAATCGAGCTGCTGGGGTTCAAATTCGCTCCGGTATCGACCGTCGCCACCTAGGCGTCGGTCATGTCGGCTGACACCGAACTGTTCTTCATGGAGAAAGAATACGTTGAGTGAAGCATCATCGCCCGCGTCAAAGGTGGCCGCGAGATGGGCGCCGNTCTGTGAGAAGTCAGTGTCGGGTAATTTGTTATAGAGCGTCTTCGACGGTAGACCGAGAAACCGAGTCACGGCGGCATGCGAATCGCGTCCTCGGCCNGTCCGCAACTCACCCACACGCCGGCCGCCACCGCCTAATCGGACAGCCCACGTGTCGTCTTGAACCAGAACTGTGGCATTACTGTTACCACTCAGGTCTGCTGAGCCAAAAACGCCCTCTACGACACCGGTCACCCGACGGCCTACTGAAGAGAGCGTTGGCTCCATGCTTAAGACGTTGATCGTGCCCCCAATAGAGTCGCTGCCGTACTGTACCGATGACGGTCCTCTCACGACTTCCAATCGTTCAACGAGTGCCGGGTTGATCCACCCTAGGTATTGGGTGGCGCCGGCTCGAAAGGTCGACGTGTTGAAGCGGACGCCATCCAGTAGATAAACAATACGCTGAGCACTAAAGCCACGAATAAAAGGGGAGCCTTGTGCTGTCGTGGTCTGCTGGACTAAGACGCCGGTTTCTTCACGTAGCACCTGGGGCAAGATCTGGTGCGGGCGCGATTTAATCTCCGCACGAGTGGTTACCGCTACGGCCTCGGGGACACTGAAACTTTGCTCGGCTGTGCCGAGTGCCGGTGTTACTACAACCTCGGCCTCGAGGCCTGCCAACGACAATGTAAGCTTGGCGTCGAATACGGAGTTCTCCGTTAGGTCGACGTCCACGTTCANCCTGGCAAAGTGTTCCATGTCGACCGCTACAAGGCACTGNAGGGGAGGGAGACCCAGCATGGCGAACTGGCCCTCTTCGTCTGTCATGCCTTCCAAGACCTGGTCGTCACACTCCACGGTGATTGTCGCGCCTGGGATTCCACCGCCAAGCGAGTCTTCGACCCTTCCTGAGAGAGTCCGGTCAGGTAATTGGGAGGGTTGACTAAGGCTAATAGCGACCGCCCATAGTGCTGTTACCTCAACGAATGACATCTTGGGCAGAGTACTGGCACAAAAGAAATCCTGTCAAACGGTGTCGGGACTGCTGTGGGCGCGGATGGGCAACGGTCTCTTTACCAATTAGTCACCAGAAATGCAGGGGCCCTCCCCTCTTTCGAACCTGTTCCATTGACAGCAAGTCAGGCCGATTTCTATAATTCCGACTGGAACGGTCGTATATTAATGAGCCCTGTTTTACAGCAGAAAAAGATACCGNTGATGCCTGATCTGATCGGGCAAACGCCNCTCATACGGCTACGGTTNTTCGAGCGAGACCTACCCGGGATCGAGCTGTANGCCAANGCGGAATGGCGGAACCCAGGAGGATCNGTGAAGGACNGGGCGGCATACNGGATTGTGTCGGAGGCCGAAGAACGGGGCGNNCTGACACCTGGAAAGGTCTTGCTTGATGNCACCTCTGGTAACACAGGCATCGCCTTTGCGATGCTTGGCGCTGCACGAGGTTACCGTGTCAAGCTATGTGTACCAACAAACGTGACGCCTGAACGAAAGCGAGTCTTACAGGCGTACGGCGCCGGGTTGGTGCTGACTGATCCACTTGAAGGGTCAGACGGTGCGATCCGCGAGGCGCGCCAGCTTTATGCCTCGNACCCCGATANGTATTACTACGCCGANCAGTACAACAACGCTGCAAACTGGCAAGCGCACTATTACACAACCGGCTGTGAAATCATCGAACAAACCTCAGGCCGGGTGACTCACTTNATCGCCGGTCTTGGCACGAGCGGCACGTTCGTCGGCACAGGACGCCGACTCCGTGAGTATGCGAACGAACAAGGTCGAGGAATAACTCTGGTTTCGGTGCAGCCCAGTTCGCCNCTTCATGGTCTCGAAGGCCTAAAGCATATGGAGTCAGCAATCGTTCCTGGCATCTACGATTCGAAACTCGCGGATTGTGACCTTCGGGTTGAGACAGAGTCAGCGTATCGGATGGTNCGTCGCCTTGCACGGGAAGAAGGTATCTTGGTCGGCGTGTCCAGTGGAGCTGCTTTGGTAGCGTGCCTCGAGATGGCTGAACAGGTAGGCGAGGGAGTCTTTGTNACCATTTTCTGCGACTCAGGCGAACGGTANCTAACCGAGCGCTTTTGGGAAGATACGAACCAAGTATGAACTCTACTGTNTCTGCCGGNGCNGCACTACGGCGAGTCGAGTTGGCNCAGCCGGTTCTTGAAGCGATCAGGCGTCACGGTCGTCAGGCCTACCCACACGAGTGCTGTGGGGCTTTGATCGGACGAGAGCATAACGTCGTTGAGGCACTCTCCCTGCCGAACACGACCGCAGAAGGACCGCGGCGGCGATTTCTTGTCCGTCCAGAAGACTACCGATTTGCCGAAGAGCGAGCGTTTNCTNCGGAGCATGAGCTATTGGGTTTTTATCACTCACATCCCGATCATCCGGCTCGTCCTTCCCAACACGACCTCGCGCACGCNTGGCCATTCTTTNTTTACGTCATTCTCGCGGTTCAAGAAGGAGACCCTGCCGAACTAACGGCCTGGCGGCTNCTAGACGATCGNTCGGCGTTCNGCGTCGTTGATGTNATCTATGGCGCACCAGGTCGCCATCGCACGTGAACTTGGTGTAATCTGGTTACCATGCCGATTAAAGTACTTATCCCGACGCCACTGCGCCCATATACGGGNAAACAGGATGTTGTATCGGTCGAGGGTGCGACCGTCGGTGAGCTGCTGTCTAACCTGACAGAACAGTACGCGGAACTGCGCAAGCACTTATACACAGACGAGGGTCGACTGCGAAGCTTTGTCAACGTGTATGTCAACGACGACGACATTCGGTATTTGGAACACGAGCAGACGGTAGTAAAGAGCGGCGACACGGTTAGCATTGTGCCTTCGGTCGCCGGTGGTGCTGGTTCGNTGNTGGCCGAATCTCGTACGACCCCTGAGCTAAGCAATGAGGAAGTGCAGCGCTACAGTCGTCATCTGATCATGCCAGAGGTCGGTGTGGACGGGCAGCGAAAGCTTAAGGGTGGACGGGTGTTGTGTATTGGTGCTGGGGGGCTGGGTTCGCCGGCCGCTATGTATCTTGCGGCCGCCGGGGTTGGACAACTCGGCATTGTGGATTTTGACGTCGTTGATTACAGCAATTTGCAACGCCAGATTCTTCATGGCACACCAGACGTCGGCCGGTCGAAGCTGCAGTCAGCAAGGGACCGTCTACAGGCTATCAACCCCGCTGTTCACGTGGAGACCTATGAAACAGCGCTATCTTCTGAGAACGCTCTTCAACTTTTGGAGCCTTACGACGTTGTCGTGGATGGTACTGATAATTTTCCTACACGCTATCTGGTGAACGATGCGTGTGTCCTGCTTGGCAAACCGAACGCCTATGGCAGCATCTTCCGGTTTGAAGGGCAGGCTTCAGTTTTTGCTATGAAGGATGGGCCCTGCTACCGATGTCTCTACCCCGAGCCCCCGCCGCCAGGTCTCGTGCCGAGCTGTGCCGAGGGCGGAGTACTTGGTGTGCTGCCAGGAATAATCGGTACGATTCAGGCCACCGAGGCNATTAAGATCTTGATTGGGGTGGGGGAGCCACTCGTCGGACGATTCCTAATCTACGACGCTTTGCGTATGCGGTTCCGCGAACTCAAACTCCGACGAGACGTTGATTGTCCGGTTTGCGGCGATCAGCCAACGGTACGAGAGNTGATGGACTACGAGCAGTTTTGTGGTGTA
Source organism: Acidobacteriota bacterium (assembly GCA_002717745.1). Classification (GTDB taxonomy): domain Bacteria; phylum Acidobacteriota; class Vicinamibacteria; order Vicinamibacterales; family UBA823; genus UBA11600. The sequence goes on along the minus strand of PBBF01000032.1, from coordinate 43,952 downwards.
ACAACTACCCCGCAGCCAGCGGTGTCGATTAAGGAAACCTCGGTTGAGGGTCTAAAGTGTCGTCTCGACGCGGGAGACGATCTTCTTCTNTTGGATGTTCGTGAGCCGCAGGAGCACCAGATCTGCTCCATTCCGGGCTCAACACTGATTCCACTTGGGGATCTTCCCTCTCGTCTCGCTGAACTCGAAGGGCGCCGGGACATCGTAGTGCACTGCAAGTCTGGCGTTCGGAGCGCGAAGGCGGTGAAGCTCCTCCNAGAGGCTGGCTTTGCTGACGCAGCTAATTTGAAAGGCGGCATTCTAGCCTGGATTGAAAATGTTGACCCTTCTTTGCCGAAGTACTGACGAACTGTAGGATGTGAATGGTTTTAGAAGAAGTCTTCGTTACNGCCTTACTCGTCGGCTCAGGTTGTTGTGTTCCTCTCATTAAGCATTTAAGGCGGTCAGAACNGTGCTGAGACTATCGAAAAAAGCTGACTACGGGCTGATCGCAATGAGACATCTGGCGTTGCTACCAGAAACAACAGCGTCCAGTGCNCGTGAAATTGCNGNACAGTACGATATTCCGGTTGAACTCCTCGCCAAAGTNCTCCAGCGGCTATCGCGTCNGGGCCTGCTCGTGTCACACCAAGGTACGCGGGGTGGTTATCACCTGGCACGGCCCGCTAAGGCTATCTCGGTGGCCGATGTGATTCAGGCGATCGATGGGCCAGTCACGGTTACCGCATGCTCAGAGGATTCGCCTGACTGCGACCAGTACGAAAAATGTAGCGTGCGGGATCCGCTGTGGCGGATTAAGGGCCGTATTATTGCTGCGCTTTCAGCCTGCACAATATTTGANNTGGCGACTGACACGATGAAGGATGAGGTCTTGCCGGCGGTTGTGAAAGCCAAGCCCGACGGTGCTGCGATTGTGCTTGCGCCGACGCCTGACTAGTAGGGGTACGAACTGAGTATGGACATCGACCCCGTTACTTGGTTTGATGAACACTTTCGGAATCCCCAGCATGCCGGCTCACTGCCGCCGGGTGATACTGATGTTGGTACCGGTCGGGTTGAGAACGTCCGGAGCGGCGATGTGACACGGCTCCAAGTCAGAATCGATAAGTCTTCTTGTGAGATTCGGGATGCTCGGTTTAAGGCTTATGGGTGTAGTTTCACGATTGCGAGTGCGAGCTTCATCGCCGACCTTGTGATCGGTCGTACGATGGTGTCAGCATTGGCAATTACGTTGGACGAAATCAATGAGGCGCTGAGTCTGCCTATTACGAAGCGGTACTGTGCTGAGTTAGCCCGCGATGCAATGCAGTTGGCGGTTGCTGACTACGAAACAAAGCAAGACACTCAGACTCACGTGATATCGGAGCAAATTAATGATTCAGGTAACCGAAGCTGCGGTTAAGCGCATTCGGACCCTCATGGCAAATCAAGGTGTCGCTGGTGGTGGACTCCGCATTAGTGTCAAGGCGGGAGGATGCTCAGGTTTGAGTTACGTCTATGACTGGGCGTCTGACGAGCGTGACGGCGATCAGGTGTTTGAGAGCAGTGATGGGCTGAAAATCTTTGTCGATCCCAAGAGTTATCCGTTTCTTAAGGGGACGGTTCTCGACTGTGACGAAAACATGCTTGGCCAGTCCCTTGTGTTCAAAAACCCTAACGCTTCGACCTCTTGCGGTTGCGGTTCGTCTTTTAGCGTCTAAGGGAACTCATCACTTTTTGTTTTCGTTTTGTTCCACCCACCCGTTTGATCTCCGGCGTCCATTTTCCCGAAGAATCGCTGTGCTACACTCACGCCGATGAACGTGTTGGGCGCGTTGCGTGCGGTGAAAACAGACGTCATGCGCGGATATTACGTTGCCATTTCAGCAGGCGTCGGATTAGTGGTGAGCGCCTTCTTTCCGTGGTTATACGTCGGAGAACGCACGCTCGGGGGAGTCCCTGGGATCGCCGGCTTCTGGATACTCGGCTTGGGCGTGCTTGCGATGGTGCTGGCGACTCTCAGCCTGATCACACGAAAGAATTCCAGACACCCTCTATTGCTTATCGGACTGACTGCGTTCGGTATTTTATTCGTGGGGCAACAGTTTCTCGAACGAGTGGCCACCGAAGAAGCGTGGGCTATCGCGCAAGCAACCGAAATCATTGCGGGACGACCGCTTACGGAACCGCAGGTTCCACTGACTGGTATCGGCGCCTACGTTGGCCTTGCAGCTTCCGCCGTTCTCATTTTGTTTGGCCTCACGATCGTTATGAGGCGTGTCACCGATTCCTATCCAGAGCCTGAGGACGACGATCTTTAGTCGGTCTGTGAATTCAATTCTTTAATACGATGAAAATTACTGTTGCACACAGCCCAGATTCTGACGATGCGTTTATGTTTTATGGCCTAGCTAGTGGTGCAGTTGCTACCGGCGGGTTTGATGTGGAACAGGTTCTTGCCGATATTGAGACGCTGAACCGCGCCGCCTTTGAAGGCCGTTATGAGGTTACCGCTGTGTCGTTTCACGCCTACGCCCAACTGATCGACCGTTACGCGCTGCTACCGCACGGTGCCAGCATGGGCGATCGTTACGGACCGATCGTTGTGGCGCGCCCTGACGGTCCCAAGGAAGTCAAGGGAGCGCGGGTCGCGATTCCTGGAACTCTGACAACAGCTTATTTGGTTCTTCAACTCTTCGAGCCAGATTTTGATTACACGGTTTTGCCGTTTGATGAGATCCAGCCAGCGGTACTTGCTGGCGAAGCTGAAGCTGGCCTGCTAATTCATGAGGGGCAGCTCACCTATGCAGACGACGGTTTGTGCAAGTTGATTGATTTAGGAGAATGGTGGGCGCATCAGACCGACGGGTTACCGCTGCCCTTGGGGTGCAACATTATTCGTCGAGACCTCGGTAAAGAGAAGATGCAGCGTGTTTCAAAGATGCTTCACGAAAGTATCGCCTACGCACTTTCACACCGTTCAGAAGCACTCGAATATGCTGGAAAGTTCGGCCGTGGACTTGATACGGCACGCACTGATCGGTTCGTTGGAATGTACGTGAATGAGTTGACGTTGGACTATGGCGCACGTGGGCGGGCGGCTGTGGCGCGGCTCTTCGACGACGCGTTTGCCCGAAAACTGATCCCGAACCAGATCCCGATTGAATTCGTTAGCTGATTGCTTTTCAATCGGAAGTCTACAAGACAAGTGTCTTCATTATTAGTTATTGAGTCGGCAGTGGTGCGTCTGGGTGTAGGACAAGGGCGAAACGGGTAATAGCCTGAACGATACGCGGTCCGGGGATCACGAGCTCACTTCCGGTCAGGAAAATAACGTTCTGGTTTTGGACGGCTGGTAGAGAAGGCAAGGCGTTCCACACCTCGATCTCTTTTTCGATTTCGTCGCGTGAAAGACGTTCTACCGTCCTTACTTCGATTACGACCTCCGGAGCAGCCTGCAGGATCATCTCGGTTGTCACCTGCACCGCTCGTCTCGTAGTTCCGTCGAGCACGTTCTTAGCCCCGGCTAGTTCAAGCATGTCATGCTGAAACCCCGAGCCACCGCTGGCGAAGAGGTTGCGGAGCGAATATGGTTCCCTTGCAATGACTAGGAGTGTTCTCGGACGATGACGCCCAGACACCGCTTCTGTGATCTCTGCTAAGCCGTCTTCGATGTTGCGAGCCACCTTCCCCGCCTTCGCCGCGTGGCCAGTACGGTTGCCTAACCGGCGGATCGTTGTGGGAATATCAGCCAGTGTGCCGTGTGAGTACGCGAATAGTGGGATCCCCGCCCTTGTCAGTTGGGTCGTTAGGTCGACCTGTGTGATATAGGGGACGACCAAGTTTGGACGCAGTGCGATGATGGCCTCAACATCTGGGTCAATCAGGCCACCAACACGCGGTAGATCGCCAATCCCTGGCGGGTAATTATCGTAGCTGCCAACTCCTACGACCTGCGGGCCAGCACCGATGGCGAACAAGATCTCAGTAATTGCCGGTATAACCGAAACGATCCGCTGTGGTGTCTGCGCCTGTAGGTCGGCAACGAGCACAAGCCACGCAACGATAACAAACAAACCCCTGGCTCCCATCATCGTCGTCGCACCAGTAGCCATAGGAAGAACGGTCCACCGGTTAGTGCTGTGATAACACCGACCGGTAGCTCAAGCGGTGCCATGACGGAGCGCGCAGCGACGTCACACGCAACCAGAAACGCAGCTCCGAGGCACGCAGAAGCCGGCATGACAATCCGATGGTCGGCTCCAACGACCAACCTAATAAGATGGGGGATCACAATACCAATGAAACCGATCGGGCCGCTCAGTGAGACAGCCGCGCCGGTTGCGAGGGAAGCGCTCAGAAATGCCACGCGCTGAACGCGAAGAACATCCACGCCTCTGGCGGCAGCACTGTCGTTGCCGAGGGTTAGGAGATTGAGTGCGCGGGGAAGAGTTCCGAACATCACGAAGGCGATAGCTAGCAGAGGCAGCGCGGCAAAGATCGGTTGGAATCCACCGACGTCGAGATTGCCCATCAGCCATCGTACCGTCTGGAACGTTTGCGCGAAGTCTGACGAGTATTGTACGAACATTATGATTGCCGAAAAGAAAGAATTAAGCGTTACACCCGCGAGTAGTAAAACAGTCGTTGATAGTCCTCGATGCCGGAGCGTCGCCATTGTGTAGACAACGCTGGCCGCGCCGAGTGACCCGAGTAAACTCGCGATCGGCACCGCCGGGATTCCACCCAGCGCGACGGGTAGTCCGAGTGTAATTACCAGCATTGCGCCGAGTGATGCACCAGCTGACACGCCAAGAGTGAATGGTGTGGCGAGCGGATTCCGCAATAAGGCTTGAAACACAACACCTGCCACAGCCAATGATGCTCCAACAAGGATGCCGGCCAATGCCCGAGGTAACCTTGCGATAAAGAAAATCTGGGCGTCAACGTTCTCTGTGAAAGGAACTGAAGTGTCGAAAACCCGTGCCAAGGTTATTGGCGTTGGACCGACCAGTGGAGCGACAACGAGTGTGGCAATCGCCAGTCCGCCGAATCCGCCAAGAGCGATTGTCAGTCTGCGACGAAGACTCCATCTTCGATCTGCCGGTGGCACCAGGGGTGCCTTATTGGCAGACGCCGAGAGTCGGCGCGATGGTCTTTTCGTAGAGCCGGTCGGTTCGTTACTCATTGTGCCCATTAAGGTGTGTCGGTGGCACGCCGTGCCAATGGGACGATGGTCAGATGTCCGGCCGTGGCGTGTTGTTCGACCACGGCGTCCACGTTGTAAAGGTCCTTGACCGTGTCAGGCCGGAGAATTTCGTGGATGGGCCCGGCAGCGAGGACACACCCCTGTCGAAGAAGGACGACTTGGTCGCAAACGCTGGCGGCGAAGTTAAGGTCGTGAGTTGAGATCACTATCGCTGTGGATCGATCGTTGTTCAAACGGCGGATGGTCGATGCTATATCCAACTGGTAACCGAGATCGAGCGATGCGGTTGGTTCATCGAGGAGGAGCACCTCAACGGGTCGGCGGCCGGTGTCGGCTGCGCGCCGTCCGAATTGTGCCAAGGCGCTGGCAATGACAACACGCTGTTTTTCACCTCCGCTTAGCGTCATGAACGACCGCTGCTCGAGATTGGCTGTGCCGGTCTCAGCGAGTGCAGCACGGGCCACCTCGATGTCCTCGGGTCCCTCAACCTCGAAAGTCCGAAGATGGGGATAACGTCCCATCATGGCGACCTCAAGAACGGAGTAGTCAAATGCCACGTAGGTTTCTTGTGGCACCATTGCCATCCGTTTCGCCAGTCCAGCTTTGGTGATGCTACCGAGGTCACGGCCGTCGAGCACGACCTGACCCGCAGAAGGGCGTAGTAAGCCCCCAAGTAAGCGCAACAGCGTTGTCTTACCCGAGCCGTTCGGTCCGAGGATGCCCAGCAAGCCTCCTGGAGCCAGGTCAAAAGAGACATCACTCAGAACGAGGCGTTTGTCGTAGGCGAACGAGACGTTAGCGACCTGTAGCAACTTGTACTCCGATCATCGCGCTTCGTCCAGGCGCAGAAAATCCGAAAACTTCTTCGTACCCACGGTCAAGCAGGTTGGTGATACGTGCAAAGAGATCAAGGCCGTTCAGCATGGTTAGCGTGCCGCCGAGATTGACTACGCTGTGGCCAGGGTTTATGAATAGGCCGTCGAACGCACCGAGCGACGGCTCAACATCAAGGCTCCGGCCGCGCGCGAGAAGCTGGCCGAAGGCTGTTATAGGGCCCTTCCGGTAAACCAGATCAACGGTGCTCTGATGGTGTGGTCGTCGCAGTAAGGTATCTCCTACCTGAAATGGCGGTGGCGCCTGGTCTGAGAATTGGTCGACTGCAAGGATCTTGGTGTCGAGCCAGGTATAGGTCAGCGTCGCCTCCAATCCCCAGGGCGTGCGCGCAAAGACCGCTAGTTCGAGACCTTGCGCACGGGCGTTTGAGATGTTGTCCGTCCTAAACTGACTCGCGTCCTGGAGGGACCGGCCAACCGCCACGATCAGATCATCGTAGCGATTCAAGAATCCCGTTCCATCGATAATAATGGCACCTCCAGCGATGGCCTGTTCGATGCCGAGTTCAAGACTGCGGTTGCGCTCGGGCTTCAGAGCCGGATTGTCAGTAAAGGCAATTTCGAACGCGTCGGGTGGCCGGATTCCCGTACCCGCACTACCATACAGCCGAGTCCAATAGTGTTTCTGCTGTCTCTCAGGTTGAAGAAAGTACGCAACCGAGAGCTTCGGGTTAACTGACACGGTCGACACTGCGTCGAAGACCGGCCTTGGCGAGAATGCGTTCGGGTCAGGGCTCAAAAAATCGCGGTGGATTTGCTCGGCACGCGCTCCAGCAGTGACGTAGAAGCGTTCACCAACTTCGTAACGCAATTCGCCAAAAGCACCAACCATGCGGCGTTTGACTGGCACACGGTTGGCGTCCGGACCGGTAATGAAATTACTTTCGGCTTTCTCGCGGTGCAGCTCACCGCCAGCCGATAAGCCAAGGTTGGGTGCAATGATCACGTCGGTCTGCCCGCGAACTGTCACGCGGCGAGACTCAGATTCCGAGACTCCGAACGGGCTAGTGAACGTGCCATCGAGACCGCTCCATGAAACATGCAGATGCTCCGTAATGCGATCACTTAGCGGAACCGCGGCGGCCATTGAAAACAGCCGCACATCGTTCTTGCCCCGCGATACTGTGTCGATCGCCTTCACGTTTCCGCGCGGGTCGCTTCCAAACGGTCCAGGAAAACCCCGTTCGTAGGAACTCAAATGCCCAAAACCACTGATACGAATGTCTCGGGTACCGTCCCACCCAAACCTGAACGAACCATTTTTGCGCTGGTAATCGTCATTCGTGACGGGTTCACCAGTGGCTAGTGCAACGCCAGTGAAGCCGTCCGTGGCAAGGCGCTCGCCGCTGGCCCCCCAATGCCAGGCTCCATGCGACCCCGAAACGGCCCCCGCAGCGCGGGAAGTCCCGAAGCTACCTCCCTCAACGAGTCCCGAGGTGCGGTTTGGTCCGCCACGTTTTGTGATGACCTGCACGACGGCGCCGATAGCGTCGGACCCATACAAGGCGCTCTGGGGCCCGCGCACGACCTCGATGCGCTCGATGTCTACGGTCGGTAGGTGTGCGAAATCGAAGTCACCGCCGAAAGTATTGACACGCACGCCATCAATCATTACCAGCGTAAAGTTCGATTCGCCGCCACGTGGGAACAGTGATGTGACACCGCCCCTACCCCCGCCTTGTGTAACGGTAAGCCCAGGAACGAGGCGTAACGCTTCGGAAACGGTTTCAACCTGCCGTGCGCGAAGGTCTTCGGCGTCGATTACCGTCACGCTATCCGGTGTGTAGGACAGCGGACGATTGACTTGTGCCGCGGATACAACTACCGATTCAGCGATGGCGCTGATGCGCAGCGAGACCGTCACATATTGCACCACGTCGGATTCTAGATAGACCGGCATCACTTCACTGCGGAAGCCGGGAATCGACACGTGGAGTTTGTACTGCCCGCTTGTAAGTCCGGTAAAACTGAAATGACCAGCGGTGTCAGTCGTGGTAGTGGTTCTTATTGTCCCCGCTCGTGATAACAACACGCTCGCAAGCTGAACCGGTTGCCCGGCCGGGTCGACGACGGTGCCGGAGAGGTCATCTCCAAAGGCCGTTCCCGGAAGGAAAGAAGCGACTAGAGCGAGTAGGAGGAAACTGAACCAAGGGACGTGCGGGAAACAGGACACTGAATTCCTCTTTGGCGTAATCGCGCGCCAAAATTGCCCACGGGGATGAGCCGGAGCATGCAGAAGAAGACGAGCCCAGAAGTCAGGTGTCCTGACTCGCGGATCGACACGAAGCGACAGCACCTTCCCATGCTCTCCACGAGCACAGTGGTGGCTACAACATTTGCAGCACCGAGTCGCTTCGCTCCCCGCTTACAGTGGCGGTACCGTGTGGGATTCGCACCCACTTCGCATGACCACTGGGAAGCGTCGGTTGTGCGGCGGAGTATAGCATGGGAGAATGACGAACTCGTCGGCAGGCCGCCAGAACCTTTCTTTCAAGGTTGCACTAACGGCGTTGAGCCGACGTAGTACTTGTTTGATCCATGCGACTTCGACTTGAGGCCTCACGCCTATTGGACATCGCGGACCGGCTCGAGGCCGGTGAACGGCTTAGTTTTGACGACGGTGTCCGGCTGTTCGAAGCGCCTGATCTTCTAGCTGTGGGCTGGCTGGCCAATCGCGAACGAGAACGCCGGCACGCGGATCAGACTTTTTTCAATCAGAACATCAGAATTGAAGCCACGAACGTTTGTGTAGCGAGTTGTCTGTTCTGTGCTTTCGCGCGGCTGAAGCCCGGCGACCCGGGTGCCTACACAATGTCGTTAGAGCAGGCCTGGGACAAGATTCGTGATCGTCAGGATCAGGCATTGACGGAAGTCCACGTCGTCAACGGACTTCACCCCGACCTTCCGTTCAGCTACTACATTGAACTGTTGCAGGGTTTTAAGCGGATCCGTCCAAACGTGCATCTCAAATGTTTTACGGCGGTGGAGATCGCCTTTTTTGCCGATCTCTACGGGATGTCCGACGAGCGGGTTTTACGAGAACTCATGGACGCTGGGCTTGACTCATTACCCGGTGGTGGAGCTGAAATATTTGCCGAAAGAGTACGGCGGAAGATTAGCCACGATAAGTGTGGAACGGAGCGCTACCTCGCGATTCACCGGACGGTGCACCAATTAGGGATGCGGTCAAACGTCACCATGTTATACGGCCATATCGAAACACTAGCTGAGCGTTTGGACCACATGCTCCGTGTCCGTGAGTTACAGGACGCGACGGGAGGGTTTCAGGCATTTATCCCACTAGCATTTCATCCCGATAACAACCAGATGCGCAAGTTGCCAGCACCGACAGCCGCCGACACTCTACGCGTACACGCAGTCGCACGGTTAATGCTCGACAATGTTTCGCACATAAAGGCATTTTGGATCGCAACCGGTGTCGGCGTGGCGCAGGCTGCTCTCTGGTTTGGAGCAGATGATCTTGATGGTACCGTGCACGAGGAGCGCATCTACCACATGGCTGGAGCACGGACTCCTGAGGTGATGACGACGCACGAAATCGGTCGGCTCATTCGTGCTGCTGGCCGACAACCAATTGAGCGCGACACACTTTACAACGTCTTGTCGATGTCTGCTTGACGACGCCAACTGGTCACCCAAACACTATGTTTGCTGTGCTAGGATACCCGTAGCGCCAGGCTCCACGCCGAGGTCAATTTGGGTGCGGGGACTTGGCTTTTTCGAGGCCTGTGATTGAGAAAAAATTCACAATCAATGGACGTTGGCTCCGCTTGAAACGATGAGTGTAGGGTCATGCAACTCGAACAACTCGAAGTTTTGAACGGGTACGAAAAGCAGCAGATCGGTGAACGTCAGGCGCTCCCGGAGCGTTATTTGGGTGTATCTGACGAAGAATTGGACGTCCGAATTTCGGCTGCGCGGTCGGCGCTTGGAGACCGGCTGTTGGTCCTTGGCCATCACTACCAACGGGATGAGGTTTTCAAGTTCTCCGACTATAGCGGTGACTCGTTCAAGCTCGCTAAGGTTGCGGCCGCGCGTTCCGACACGGAGTTCATCATCTTCTGCGGCGTCCACTTTATGGCTGAGAGCGCGGATGTGCTCAGCGCTCCACATCAGCGGGTCATTCTGCCTGACCTTGCTGCGGGTTGCTCGATGGCCGACATGGCGGAGCCAGACGAACTTGAAGTCTGCTGGCGCGAGCTCGAGGAGCTAGGTGTTACCGATATTGTGCCCGTGACCTATATGAACTCAGCCGCTGGCATTAAGGCCTTTTGTGGTCGTGAGGGTGGTGTTGTCTGCACTTCAAGTAACGCTGCCGCCACGCTGCGGTGGGGCTGGGAGCGTGGTGAGAAGATTCTTTTCCTGCCTGACCAGCACTTAGGTCGGAACACCGCATACGCCATGGGTGTGCCGCTCGACAAGATGGTCGTCTGGGACCCACAGCAGCCGATGGGTGGCTTGCGACCAGACGAGGTGGCGACTGCTGAGCTAATCCTGTGGAATGGCCATTGTTCTGTCCACACTAGATTTTCGGTCGCCCAAATTGAGCAGTTGCGCTTGGCTGAACCTGAGGCGCGCGTGATTGTCCATCCCGAGTGTACCTGGGAGGTCGTGCAGGCGGCTGATGCGAGTGGCTCTACCGAAACGATCATCCGACACATTCGGGAGAGCCCGGTAGGCTCGGTGTGGGCGGTGGGTACCGAAATTCATTTAGTGAACCGGCTTGCTAAGGAGATGGCGCCTGATAGAACGGTGTTATCTCTTGATGCGCTCGGGTGCCTGTGCTCCACGATGTTCCGTGTGTCGCCGAACCATCTCTGCTGGGTGCTCGAATCTCTGATCGATGGCGCAGTTCATAACCAGGTCGTAGTGCCCGATGACCAGAAACATTGGACCCGGGTGGCTCTCGACCGGATGCTTTCTATCCAGTAAACTCCAAGGTCTCCGATCCGCTGCGGCCGTGCGGGTGCGCAATCGGACGCTGGATCTCACTGTAAGGAGGATTTTCGATGGCCCACGAATTGCCGCCACTTCCGTATGCGTACGATGCACTTGAGCCTCACGTGGACGAGCAGACGATGCGCATTCACCATGACAAGCATCACGCCGCTTACATTAAGAACCTGGACGCAGCGCTCGAGAAGCATCCGGCGTTGCAGTCGAAGAGTCTGGACGAACTTATGGGCGACCTCGCCAGTGTGCCGGAGGACGTTCGCACAGCGGTCCGCAATAACGGCGGGGGGCATTGGAACCACTCAATGTTCTGGCAAGTCATGGGGCCGAATGCTGGAGGAGACCCAACGGGTAAGGCTGCCGAAGCGATCACGGCTTCGTTCGGTAATTTTGACAGTCTGAAAGATCAGTTCGCCAAGGCGGCGGTGGGTCGATTTGGCAGCGGGTGGGTGTGGGTCGTGGTCGATGGCGGTACGCTGTCGATTGTAAGCACACCGAACCAGGATAATCCGCTAATGGATGGTAAATGCGCGATTCTTGGACTCGACGTGTGGGAGCACGCCTACTATCTAAATTATCAGAACCGGCGTCCTGACTATGTCAAAGCGTGGTGGAACGTCGTCAACTGGGTGGAAGTTAACAAGCGGCTCGGTTAACTAGGTTCAACCTCACGGGAGCCAGCAGCAACTGGCTCCCTCCGCATACCGGAATCGGCCACGACTGGTTCCGGCGCCAGATTCATGTCGCTTTCTGCAATCCTTTTTCTGTTTCTGACGCATCTGGGTATCGGGATTGCGTGGACGCTGATATTGGTCCCGCGGTCTGCCGGGGTGAAATTCTTTCGCTTTAATGCTGGGTTGGTGGTCGCGATACTAGTTGTGGGAATGGCATTTCGTCCAGACCTGGCGGTATTGGGCGGTGTGGCATCCGGCACTGCGTTCATAACGCTGGTGGTGGCAACTGGCGCATTCCTGATCTACTGGGCGACCATCGGGCGCGTCATGGCTGTACTGCGGCGCGGGCTGCTCTGGGTTGGCTTGGCCGCCGGCGCCGTTACGCTCATCGCCCAAGCCGTCGCGGTTAGTTCGTCACTGGCGATGGCTTCTACCGTGCTGGCTATTGCGAGTTTTTTGTCCTCAGCAGCGCTCCTTGGTGGATCGTGTACGGCGATGATTCTCGGGCACTGGTATCTCGTGCTGCCGTCGATGGATGTAACACACCTTCAATCGATGGTGAAATTTCACATCGGCTCCATCATCGTACGGATTATGGTGGTTAGCGTGGCTGTCTGGCTCGCGATTTCTGGCTGGGAACCCGGTTTAGAATCAAACTTCCAGCGGTATGTACTTTCAAGTGCCGGGGTATTTTTCTGGCAGCGAGTACTGTTCGGTTTACTTGGTCCAGCAGTGCTGTCGTACCTCACGTGGGAGACGGCAAAGATTCGCTCGACGCAGTCAGCGACAGGCATTCTGTATGTGGATTTCTTCACCGTGATTGTGGGCGAGATTTTGGCTAAGTATCTGTATCTATTAACCTCGGTTGCGGTTTGAGGATGTGTCGCATGGAAGTTATCGTGAAATGTCCCAGCTGCAATGCGGCTTTACCTGTTAACGCCTCCGAAAAGCCGAACGAAATCGCGTGTGGAAGTTGTCAGAAGCTTATTGCCCTAACGATAACTCCTGCTGTTGCAACGGACACATCGGTTGACACTTGCCCAATGTGTACCGGCAAGGATTTCTATATCCGCAAGGATTTCGATCCAAAGATTGGCCTGGCTTTTGTCATCCTGGGTGCTACGGTTAGTGCGGTTTTCTACTATTTCGGCATGGACCTTACCGCTTACGGGGTACTGGCCGTGGCGGTTCTTGTTGACCTAGCGGTTTATCGTCGGCTCGGCGACGTGACCATCTGTTACCGTTGCCAGGCCGAGTTCCGAGGACACTTCAAGCAAATGGCTGAGAGCTTCGACCTACACACCGCGGACGTATTAGAGGCAGAGTACGCTAAACAGGCGGGCCGTTAGCGGTTCGGCGATCCTTTCTCTCTGTCGATCTAATCTTCGTCGAGCAGTTTAGAAGAACTTCACAACGACCTCTTCGCCTTTTTCCACGATGTCGGTCTGAGCGGGGATCTCAATATAGCCGTCGGCAAGCGACATGCTCGTAATGTCACCGGATGCCTTAAAGGCGGGTACGGCAAAGCCATCGCTAAGCCGAACTGTATAAAACTGGTGACGCCCGGTCGTTGATACGATTCGCGCTGCGATTGGGAGGGTTAATTCTCGTGGTCGATATGGTGGTAGGTGCGCTAACCGGCGAAGAATTGGTATGAGCAGCATGTAGGCGTTTGATAGGCACGACGTCGGGTAGCCTGGCATCCCCAGCACCGGTGTGTCTCCAATCCGCCCGAAGACCGTCGGCTTGCCTGGCTTAACGGCAATGCCGTGAAACAGCACCTCGCCTTGGCGCTGCAATACGTCGAGAATCAAGTCGCGCTCTCCGACCGAACTGCCGCCAGAAAACACCAGTAAATCGTGACCGGTGCACGCTTGGACGGCGGTTGTTAGTGCGTCGACCGTGTCGGCTGGAGTGGGTTGCCCAACGGCCAATCCGCCGTGGTTCCGCACGATGGTCTCTAAGGTAAAACGGTTGATATCGTAGATTTGTCCGGGCCCGAGCGACTGGCCAGGTGAGATGATCTCATCGCCTGTCGACAACAGAGCCAGTGACGGTCTTGCGTATACCTCTAGGTCAGCGACCCCGATGGCCGCGAGTGCACCGATACGTCCGGCGCTCAGGTAGTCGTCACGCTGGACGAGTGTCTGGCCCGGTACGATGTCAGCGCCTCGGCGACCAACGTTCTGGCGTGGGTAGACTGGTGTGAAAATCCGAACCTGGTTACCGTCGCCACGATCGGTCTCTTCGACCATGACCACAGCGTCTGCACCTTGAGGCATGGGAGCACCCGTCGCAATCTGAGAGCACTCACCCCGACCGACACCGCGGTTGGGTATCTGACCAGTGAAAACGGTTTCCACGCACTTCAACACTTTAGGTTGGTAACGAGTTGTACCAAAAGTATCTTCAGCGACGACCGCGAAGCCATCCATCGCCGCGCGATCGAACGGAGGAACGTCCTGGTCCGATACTACATCGCGCGAAGCAACGCGGCCGCCGGCTTCGGAGAGCACGACACGCTCGCTTCGCTCTAAGGGTTTTGTAGCTTCGTTAATGAGTGCAAGTGCCTCATCAAGTCCTATCGTTTCCCGAATGGGACGCATGTTCGTTGTTACCATGGTGGCTGTGAATCACGGACGCACTAACGGGAAGCTTCTCGAACGAGGTGTCCGAGTTCCGGGAGTATGAGTTTCGTTAACGCCAACCGGACCGCATGCTCCGAGCCCGGTAAACCGAAAATGATCTTACCTCCTGCTGTGCCAGCGAAGGCTCTGCTCAACATCGCAGCAGGACCAATCTCTGCAAAACTTAAGGCGCGGAAAAGCTCACCGAAGCCTGTGAGCCGTTTCTCCAGTAGTTCAGTGACCGCTTCGTAGGAGCGATCCCGTGAGGAGATACCGGTGCCTCCCGTCGTAATAATTGCCTGGATTTCATGCTTCGTGAGTTGCGTGGCGATAGTGGCGCGGACCTGTTCAGGTTCGTCCTTGACGATCTGCCGATCGACTATCGTGTGTCCTGCCGCAGTAAGCAGTTCAATGACGGTTCGCCCACCTCCGTCGGTTTCTTCGGTACGAGTGTCCGACACGGTCAGCACGTAGCAGCGCACGTGGGTGGGCGCTTGTGCACGGTGCTCTAAATGATTCATCGAATAGATTATACAAGGCGACGTTGCGAACCGGTGCCTTTCAAACTACCATCGGCGCATATGCTGCCTTGCCTGCGTACGAGGCCATGTGCAATCACGTTCGCCATACTTGCGATGGTCGTATCGCCTGGCCTGCCCATCTACGGCCAACAAGATGCGTCAACGCTAGATCCAGAAGCTCGAACGTGGGTCGTGAACACGCTCGGAACCATGAGTGTCGACCAACAGATTGGCCAACTGATTATGCCATCCCTGTTGTCGACCTACACAGGCAGCGACACTGAGACTTTCGATTCGCTGGTTGCACTGACTCGCGAGCAAGAAGTGGGCGGCTTTCTGGTGTTCGGCGGACGCGAGTTGGCACCAGACGTACTGCTTAATCCAACATACGGCACCGTTACACTCGGTCAGCCAATGTCAGCGATGTCGCTTATCAATCGGCTGCAAAAGATCGCTCGAGTACCTTTGATCTTCTCAAGTGATTTTGAGGCCGGTGTCGGTTTCAGGATCGGTGGCGGCACGGTATTCCCCCGTGCGATGGCATTTGGGGCAGCGGGCGACGAACAGTTGGCCTATGAGGCTGGCCGGATCACAGCAATTGAGTCTCGGTCCATTGGCATACACGTGAACTTCGCACCGGTGGTAGACGTCAACAACAACCCACGCAACCCTGTGATTAATATCCGGTCCTTTGGCGAGGACCCCGCGCTGGTAGGGCGGCTCGCTAGTGCCTACATTCGTGGTACGCACGACGGCGGGATGCTTGCCACGGTTAAGCACTTTCCAGGCCATGGTGATACCGACATCGATTCCCATGCTGGTCTGCCGATCATTCCACACGGACGAGAGCGCTTGCAGATGCTCGAGTGGCCCCCGTTTCGCGACAGTATCGCAGCGGGGGTGGATGGTGTTATGACCGCGCACATTGTTCTTCCGATGCTCGACCCCGAGAAAGGGGTTCCTTCCACCCTTAGCCGCACAGTTGTTGAGGGTGTTCTACGCGATGAATTCAAGTTCGATGGACTAATTTTTACGGATTCGATGCAGATGGGTGCGATTAGTAGCCATTGGTCGACAGAAGACGCGGCAGTCCGAGCAATTTTGGCAGGGAACGATATTATTCTGCACCCAGCCGACGCCGTGGTCGCGATAAACGGCATTCGCGCGGCGGTGGCGACGGGCGAAGTGTCGCTTGAACGGATCCGAGAGTCGGCGACTCGGGTGCTCGAAATGAAGGCACGCCTGGGACTTCATCGAAGTCGCTTCGTTGATTCAGAGAGACTGCCGGAACGGGTTGGCGGACGTGAACATGGAAGTGTTGCCGACCAGGTGAGCGAACGAGCGATGACTCTACTTTCCGATTCTCGTGGTGATATACCGTTCCGACTACCGCGAGATGCCACAATTCTCTATCTGTCGGTTCTTGATCGCCCATCTGGTTGGCGGATCGCTGCACCTAGTCGAACTTTCATCACGGAGTTGCGAGACCGCTGGCCGAATGTCACGGCTGTGGAACTCTCTAATCAAACCTCGCGCCAGGCAATCGACCTCCTGCGATCAACCTCTGAGCAATTCGATGCGATCGTCGCATCGGTGTTTGTACGAACGACGCCCCGAGACGGAGGAATGGACCTTGCGCCCTCACTTGTATCACTACTTGAACGGCTGGGGAGTATGACCGAGGTGCGACATCAGCCTTACGCAGTAGTTTTATTCGGTAGTCCCTACACGGCTCTGGCGCTTCCTTCGGTCCCTGCTCTTTTACTGACCTACGATTTCTATGATAGGGCAGAGCGTAATGCCGTACGTGCGCTGGCTGGCGAGTCACGTATCGGCGGGAGGCTGCCGGTAAGCCTACCTGAGATGTTTCCTCGGGGTCATGGCTTAGATCGGCAAATGCGTTTGCGATAGCGACATTAACGGATATACGTGCATGCTATAATTCGGGGTTGCCGTGATCGGTAACAGGCTCGCGGAACCGTAACATGCGACGGGCGCCCTTAGCTCAGCTGGATAGAGCGTCTGGCTACGAACCAGGAGGCCGCAGGTTCGAATCCTGCAGGGCGCGCCAATCTAACCGACCGCCACGCAATGAAACGGCTCGCTTGGTTTACCCCACTGCCCCCCGAACGTTCTGGAATTGCGACCTACAGTTCCGAGATCCTGGGATTGCTCACGGACGTCTATGATGTTGACATCATTGTCGATTCGTTACCGTTGCAAGGTAACGGAGATGATCGACATATCAGCGCGTATGATTTTTCATGGCGGCAGATTAAGCATCCCTACGATTTAATTGTTTTCCAGCTTGGTAACGCAAAATGTCATGACTACATCTGGCCGTACATGTTTCGTTACCCAGGCCTTGTAGTTTTACACGACGGCCAATTACACCAGGCTCGGGCCCGCCTATTGCTCCAGCAGAAGCGTTATGAAGACTTCCGTGCTGAGTTCGAATACAACCATCCTGATGCTAGAGCCGACATTGCCTATCTTGGAATCGCCGGACTCCTGGGGTCACTACACTACTTCTGGCCCATGTTACGAACCGTTGTGAACTCAGCGAGAATGGTGGCTGTTCATAATACGGTACTCGTTCGAGAGTTACAGGACAGGTTTCCCGAGGCACGTATCGACCGAATCCGAATGGGTGTGCCGAATGCGGCTGATGCCTCAAGAGCAGAGCACATCCGGACCAGACACAACATTTCTCCCGAGACGGTAGTTTTTGCTGCGTTCGGTCGGGTCACGCCTGAGAAGCGAATTGCCCACACGTTCAGAGCACTTGCAGCAATGGTCAGCCGCACACCTCAAGTACACCTTCTCATCGTCGGTGAACCTGTTCCCTACTACGACGCAATTGCGGAGGCCCAGCGTCTGGGTGTTGCTGACCGTGTCACGTTTACAGGTTACGTGGAAGATCGCGATCTGGACGATTACATTGCGTGCGCTGATGTCTGCCTGTGTATGCGCTGGCCATCGTCTGGTGAAACATCCGCGTCGTGGTTACGGTGTTTAGCAGGGGGCCGTGCCACAATTGTTACTGACCTGCACCACACGATCGATGTACCAGCGCTCGTAACGCGAGGCACCTGGACGCCATCACCGTCAGTTGAGGTCGCACCGATCAAGCAAAATGCGTCGGCTCCGACTGGCGGACCATCTGGGTTACCTCTCTGTGTCAGCATCGACATAATGGACGAGGAAAACTCGTTGCAGGTGGCAATGGAGCGGCTGGCACGTGACCGGACGCTACGACGAGAGCTAGGTAACCGAGCAAAAAGATTCTGGGCGGCTCGCCACACCCTGAAGCACATGCAGGCTGATTATTTAAGGGTCATTAGCCTTGCTCTGGACAGCCCCTCAGGGATCACGCCACCGCTCCCTCACTTGCGGCCAGATGGCCTGGAGACTGCCCGTGACATCCTCAAGGATATGGGGATGTCAGTTGATATCCTCGGGAGAGCCTGACCTCCATATTGTGTGGTTGGTGATGAGGTAACGTTTGTAACCTGCTGTTAAACAATGGCTTAGCCTTGACTTCAGTCGAGTGGTCTTAGTAGGCTTGTTCACGTTAAGGTTGTCTGATGTGGTGATTATGCTGAATACGGTCAATACCCCTTTTCTGTCAATTGCCCCGATGCGTGGGATGGTTTATGAGCGATGATCCACTGTCCGTTACCGGCGAAAAGCGTCTGAAGCTCGAACGGGAAAGAATCGATCGTCAATACAACGATGCGTTGACGGCACTCGATCATGCACTGCAGCAGTTTCCTGAACTTCCAGCGTCACCGGCGGCACCTGACGACTCGCTTATCACAAGACTAAATGAGTTGGCCCGGCTAGTTCCTGAGGGGGGTGTAGATTACGGTGTCGGGTGGCGAGGACGGATTAGGCGTTTCGTATGGCGAATTATAGGACCGGTGTTTCAACGACAGCATGACTTCAACCTTGCCTTGATCGACCACATTAATTGCAATATAGAGCCCACTCGCCAGAGGGCGTATGCCCTCGACAAGGTACTGACGGCGATTCGCGACTCATTTGCTTCCCAAGCGTTCTTTCAACACAAGCTTATGTTGTATGCGCAGCAAATCACTCCCTATGTAAACACTAAGCAACCAATCATGCCGCTTAGCGTGCACGAGTTTGGGGCAGGCCTTGCCGCGGGTCTCGATGCGGTTGGTGATGAAATCCAGATACGTGCCGAGGCAAATATCGTGAGGGAGCGACGGTTTGAAGCAAGAGTCGAAGAACTTCGGGCGACCGTTGGTGCACTGCAGCAGAAGTTACTCCTGTTGACAAGGCAACTAGAACAACAGGAGGCGGGCAAGGTTATGACGTCAACCAAGAGTCGAAGCAGCCGCCGACAGGCCACGCTTGATACAGAGGCTTCTCCCAGGTCGAGATTGACTGAAGGCCAACTGAGCACTGCGGACGGTGCATTCAAGTACGTGGGTTTCGAAGATCAATTCCGTGGAGCACCCGAAGAAATTCGGGCACGCATGAATGAATACGCACCTGATTTTACCGGCGCGGTTGATGTGTTGGATGTAGGGTGCGGCCGGGGTGAGTTCCTCGATGTGCTCAAGGCAAACGGTGTGCCGGCGCGAGGCCTCGACATCAACCCGGAAATGGTCAAGGTTTGTCGAATGCGCGGTCTCGACGTGGTAGAAGGTGACGTGGTCAGCTATCTGGAAGGTTTAGATGATGGTTCACTCGGCGGTCTTTTCTCGGCCCAGGTCGTCGAGCACTTACGACCAGAGTATCTAATACGCCTGCTTGAACTGTCATACCAAAAGCTAAGACCAAGGTCTAAAATCGTGCTCGAAACGATTAATCCTGCGTGCTGGGTCGCGTTCTTCGACGGTTATATTCGTGACATCACGCATGCGCAACCGCTACATCCCGATACACTGACTTATCTATTGCATGCAACCGGGTTTCAAGGCGCTACTATCCGATACAGTGCGCCATATCCTGAACATGCCAAGCTGCAAAGAGTAGCGGTATCGGACCAGTCCAAGAAAGCTAAGGATACGGATGAACTAGCTTCCCTCACTGTGGCGTTTAACGATGCCGCTGACAAGATCAATAGCTTCTTGTTTACACACTTGGACTACGCGGTAATTGCTGAACGCCTCTAAGATCCATGGAATCTATAAGGTCGAAACGATTTTCGTCGACGATGCGTGAACCGTTCATGCGTGCTGCGTTGGCCGAGGCAAATCGGGCTGAAGCGGTTGATGAGGTTCCCATTGGTGCGGTCGTAGTTGTTGATGGTGAGATCGTCGGCTCTGGGTTCAATCGGCCGATTACGACGCACGATCCGACAGCTCATGCAGAAATCGTAGCGCTGCGTGCGGCTGGATTGGCGTGTAGTAATTACCGTCTCACGGGTGCCTCGCTCTATGTCACGGTCGAGCCATGTTTGATGTGCGTCGGCGCCTTGGTTCACGCGCGGATCGGCACGTTGGTGTTTGGGGTGGCCGAACCCAAGGCTGGAGCGGTTCAGTCTATGTGTCGGTCACTGGCTCATCCGTCGCTGAACCACAATGTTGTTGTGACCGCTGGTGTGCTAGAGGCCGAATGCTTGGCGGTCCTGCAGGGATTCTTCCAGCGACGTCGTGAGGCAAACGTTTTTACGACGCCTCTCAGCTGATCGGCAACGTTAATTTTGATTGTTTGGCCCAACGGAGAGGTACCGAAGTGGTCGTAACGGGGGCGCCTCGAAAGCGTCTTGTCGGGTAACCGGCACGTGGGTTCGAATCCCACCCTCTCCGCCATTCTTTCTTTTTGGCACTTTTCATGCCTGGGCGCTGGATTATTTGTCGCCAATCAATCGGCTGGGGGTTCCCACCTATCACTGTTCCGCCGAATCGGTTTCTAGAATGCTGGCCTAGGTCGGCTGCGAAGCACGATCGAACGGTTCACTTCTGCAAGGCACCCATAAACCCGGAGCGTAAGGTCTCAATAGTCGTCCGAAAGAGACCTATTGGGTTCATAGGGCTACACGAGACCGCGCTTTAGGTCTTCGATAGAAACTCGATCGCGGCCCACTCCTTGGCACTTACTGGCATGACGGAGAGTCTCGAGATCCGCACTAGAGGAAAAGCTGCGAACTTGCGGTCCGCTTTAATCTCAGCCAGCGTCACCGGGCGGCGCAATTTACGACTCGGAGCGATATCGACTGTATGCCGCTTACCGGAAGCGTCCGACGGATCGAGGTAGGCGTTGCCGATGGCACGCGCGATTCCGACGACCGCTTTCTCGTTTCCCGTATGGTAGTAGAAGACCCGGTCGCCTTTTTTCACTGAGCGGAGGTGCTTTTGAGCCAGTGGATTTTTTACTCCAGTCCAGGAGGTCTGGCCATCTTTGACGAATTCTTCAAAGCTATAACTCGACGGCTCTTCCTTAAACAGCCAATACATGATTACTCCAAGCGGACCGCTACCATTCAGCGTCGTGATGTGATTGGCGGAGAGAGTGGGATTCGAACCCACGGTAGAGTTTCCCCTACACACGCTTTCCAAGCGTGCTCCTTCAACCACTCGGACATCTCTCCAGTCTCCGGGTGAGTCGCGGACGCTGAGTGTATCATGCTGTTCGCAGCCGTCAGGTCGGACTACTTGCCTGGTGATCAGACGCAAGCTACACTGAGGCTCGTTCGGGACAGACGGCGTTGTACTGTGCGTACGTTTGGTTCGTCTTGATTTATGCCCTACCAAGTTATTGCCCGGAAGTGGCGTCCCAAGAAATTTGATGATGTGGTGGGACAGCGCGGTGTCACCCAGACGCTGCGGAATGCAATCGAGAGCGAGCGCATTGCCCAGGCTTTCGTTTTTGCGGGACCTCGGGGCATCGGGAAAACGACAACGGCCAGGATTCTGGCCCGTGCCTTGAATTGTGTAAAGGGTCCGATCCCTGACCCGTGTGGCAAATGCGAACCCTGCCTTGAGATTGCCGAGGGGCGAGATCTCGACGTCCTTGAACTCGACGCCGCGACACACACAAAGGTTGAAGAAATTCGTGATGTCATCGTTAAAAGCCTGGCGATCGCGCCGGCGCGCGATCGCTACAAGGTCTTCTTAATTGACGAGGCTCACCAGCTGTCCAAGCACTCTTTCAACTCGCTCTTGAAATCAATCGAAGAGCCCCCGCCGCACGTTGTGTTCATGATGGCAACGACTGAACTCGAAAAGATTCCTGACACGGTCCTGTCCCGGTCACAGGTATTCGAGTTTAGGACCATTGGGGCCGCCGAAATCACTGATCAACTCCGTCGGATCACCAAGGCTGAGAAAGTCGACATCGAAGCCAGTGCCTTGGCGCTGTTAGCACGCTCCGCGGAAGGGAGCATGCGCGACGCGCAGACCGCACTCGATCAAGTCCTTGCCTTCGCTGGCGAGCACATCACAGCGGACGATGTCTCGACTGTCCTCGGGCTTGTGGGGCGGGATCTGTTGCTCGACACCATCGAAGCAGTCGCGAATGAGCGTGCAGCCGATCTGTTTAAGCTCTCCGGCCAATTTGTCGAGTCAGGATATGACCTACGGCAGGTGTGTCGAGAGCTGTCGCGCGTGTGTCGCGACCTTCTGGTCTTGGCGATTGACGTGTCCCGTTTCGAAGATTCCGAGATTGCACCCGAGGGTGACCGTGAACGGTTGCGCGCGTTGGTCGAGCACTTCTCTCGGGAAGACCTCATGCGGGCGTTCGACGTGCTCAGCCAGGCTGAGGCGGACCTCCGCCGATCCTCTCAACCTCGATATCACCTCGAGATGGCGCTGCTCCGTTGGCTCCATTTGCGTCACCTGGTACCACTTGCCGAGGTAATTGAGGGACTTAAGGGTGGCACACCGATTAGACGATCTGGTGACTCGGATTCTGCCGGCCGAGATCCGCTTGGCGGAGTGCCAACGCCGGCGATGCGTTCCCGCCCAAGTCCGAAGAGTCAAGTGAAGGCGAGTCCTCGCCGGGCGGTACAAACCAAGGCTGCGCCCTCGCCGGTTAAGGTCAAATCGCCACCGACAGGCCGAGCGACGGGAACCCCGTCGAACGGAGGTGAAGAGGACCTAAAAAGTGCTTGCTTGGCAGTGCTCGAGCGTAACAAAAAGGTCCTTTACGGGACTGTCATAGCTCAGGCGCGACGAATCGTTTTGGACGGTGGTCGGATCATATTCACATTTGGTTCGAACCAGAAGACACTCCAGGACCAACTTAAGGATCAGTCTTCCTGGGTGGAGAAGACGGCATCCGAGCTCGCGGGTAAGAAGATCAGGGTGGTAGTCGAGCAGGAAAACGTTGATGAGCCAGTTTCGGTGTCGCCGTCGGCAGCCAACGAGTCGCGCAAAGCCGAGGTGATGGACAACCCGACTGTGCAAGCGATGCTGGATGTATTTTCTGGTGGTGAGATTCGGGACATTGAGAAAGCCTGACCGTGGTTCTGCCTTGATGTTGTTGAGCTAGGCACATTAGATGGATGCAATGAACATTCGGGAGATGGTGAAACAGGCTCAGCAGATGCAAGAGCGTCTGCAGAAGCAGATGGCGGAGACCCGGGTCGAGGCAAGTGCTGGCGGTGGCATGGTCACGGTTGTGATGAACGGGTCCAAACAGGTTGTATCTGTGAAGATCGATCCCGAAATTGTCTCGAGAAACGACGTCGAGATGCTACAGGACCTTATTGTAGCTGCCATCAACGATGCCCATCGCAAGGCAGACGACAAACTAGCCGGTCAGATGGGCAGCCTCAAGATTCCTGGGTTGACTGGATGACCGAACTTGACTCGCTCGCAAAGTTGGTAGAGCAACTGCAGCGTCTGCCTGGTATCGGTGCCAAGAGTGCGCAACGACTGGCGTTTCACTTCCTTAAGAACCCTCGCAGTCAGATGGAGGAGCTGTGCGAGGCGCTTCACGAGGTTAAGGACCGGATTACCTATTGCTCGGTGTGCAGCAACATTACNGATGTGGATCCGTGCCACTACTGCACGCACCCGAGCCGCGATCAGCGTCTCATTTGTGTTGTTGAAGAGCCCCACAATGTCGCTACAGTCGAAAAGAGTGGTGAGTTTAAAGGTGTTTACCACGTACTGCTGGGCGCATTGTCGCCGCTGCAGGGTATCGGCCCGGACGACCTGAAAATTAAGGAGTTATTAGCCCGGGCGAGTGATAGTGAAGTCAACGAGGTTATTTTGGCCACCAATCCCAATGTAGAGGGGGAAGCCACGGCCATTTACCTCGCAAAACTACTCAAACCGCTCGATGTACGAATCACGCGTATTGCCATGGGAGTGCCGGTGGGCAGCGATCTTGAGTACGCCGATGAAGTCACAATGCACAAGGCGATAGAGGGGCGTCAAGAGGTCTAGGGCAGGGTCTAGTGTGATCTCCCTACAATCGTAACTGTTCGAGATCGCCCAGCTAGAAAATCTTCTTCAGTACTGCCGCGGTCGCCGGTGCTGTCGCCGCCCAAGCTGGACTGCTGAGTTGGTCGCACAGCCGTTGAAGGCCGGCCTGGTCATCGACGTCGAACCACGGCTCAACCAATTCTACAATTGTTTGTGAGCGCTCGGCTGCAGCGATGGTGTCGGACAGAGTCCACGTTGAACTCCATCTAATGTTGGAGAAAAGATCTGGAATGGATGCCGTAGCATCGTCGCGACTCAGNCCGACAAGATAGTAACCTCCGTCCTCAGCCGGACCGAGCACCACGCGTCTCGGCCTGTCGAGTCTGCGAAAGGCGTCTTCCAGGATATGGCCTGGCAGCGATGGTACATCGGAGCCGATGATGACAACCCGACGGAAGCCTTCTTCGAAGAGATCCGCAAACAAGGCGCGCTCACGGGTC
Source organism: Acidobacteriota bacterium (assembly GCA_002717745.1). GTDB lineage: Bacteria > Acidobacteriota > Vicinamibacteria > Vicinamibacterales > UBA823 > UBA11600. The sequence continues at coordinate 19,228 of PBBF01000032.1, read as the reverse complement.
GCCAAATCGTGGCCTCGTTGCAGTAACAACTCTTCGGGACTCAGTCCCATCAGTTCGAAGTCTTTGGCGCTGCCTTCAGGCGTATACGCCAACCGGAGAGTGATGTCTGATAGGGACCGGCAAACACGCATCTGATCGGCGATGAAGGCGACGTAGAGGTCGACCCGTGCCCGAGTNTTGGGGATCGCTCCAGCTAGACGCGTCTTAATTGCATCTGGGTGGGCGGGTGAACGGGCCATGATTGCGACAACTGAGCCCTCAGCATTCGTTTCCCTTAAGGTAGGCCTTCCTGGCATTTGTGGCAGCTTACAGTTGCAGGTATGCGGATGCCCCCTACATAATCTAGGACGATGTTTCCAGGCTCCTTACACCANCCNCTCGCCACCATTCTACTTGTCGGGGGTCTCCTGACGTGCTTTCTTGGATACCGTCTATTCCGTTTCGTGCTTGCTGGGTTCGGNCTNTTTTTNGGCGCGATTGGCGTAGTGTGGATGNNTNGTAGCACNGACTTGNNGGTNNTGGTGGNAGCGGTGCTNGNGGGGGCNNTAGTNGGCGGATTGNTNTTCTTCGCTGTNTATTACNTAGGCGTTGCNATTGTCGGNNCTGGNTTGGGCGCNNCCTTTGTCTACCTTNTGTGGNTTCAANNNNCNGANNNTCCCNATNTANNGNTNGTCATNCTCTTNGCCNTCATTGGGGCNTTTGCCGCTCTNTTGNTGCANCGCTACGTGCTNATCANTGGCACTGCNTTTGGNGGNGCNTGGACGAGCNTTGTCGGCGGTCTNGCGTTGACNGGTCAGGAGGACGCTGTGNTNGCGGTGAGCAACCTAGGTGCATGGTTNNGCTATCCGCTNGATNTNGCNGCTGCAANGCATGAGNNNTTACTNGGTGNTTGGCTAGTNGTTGGCCTGCTTGGCNTNGTTGTACAGCTGAGGAAGACTNGAANGGCGCNTGACNGNCGCCGNAAATNACNGACGTGGNNNCCCNCTTCGGATTGACCCGCCTAGNATGGTTTCGGTACCATTGGGTGNTNANCGNGGNNANGNGGNGTGAANNGTNCNCGCTGTCGCTANNTAGGNANACTGGTGATCCTCAGTAGCTCAANTGGCAGAGCATCCGGCTGTTAACCGGAGGGTTGTAGGTTCGANTCCTACCTGAGGAGCCAACTTTGNAGCGNCCATTTCAATCGTANCNTCTCAACAGAGNGCCTNCCNGCGNCGNNAATAAG
>PBBF01000032.1:0-17998 GCA_002717745.1 Acidobacteriota bacterium | reverse complement strand
TCGNNNTTCAAANCNAACTTNCNANCACAAGNNNNGANCNGTAGGCCCNNNGANGCTAGTATAATGCTGGCGNTTGTAGCGTGATGTNGCAAAGTCGNNNCANACCCTCCGTGCTGATTCTCGGCGCCTCNGTATTGNTCNTCGGCGTTGCCATNAANGCGTGCTCGTTTGACGCNACAGCGAGNCCCGACCAGCCNATCGCGTTTTCTCATCGGATTCATGTTGAAAACNAGATTGACTGCTCATATTGCCACGAATACTACGATCGATACGCCGTNGCTGGTATTCCGCGCGTGAGNGTNTGCGTTGANTGCCACGAGTTTATGGANCCGNNNGAACCGAATCCAGACTTGGACCGCNTTTTNGAGTTCGCCNNCNCCGGACNAGAGATTCCNTGGGTGCGTTTGTACGAACTNCCGCNATATACCCACTTCAACCANAAGTGGCACATTCANGCAGAGATNGAGTGCCANACGTGCCACGGTGANATCGGCACCAGTGANCGNGCCACNCGCCACATGGTCTACGACATGGATTGGTGCCTTAGCTGCCATGAGTCCCAAGAGGCTTCGGTAGATTGTGTGACCTGCCACAAATGAAACGACGGGAATTTCTTAAGAGTTCGGTTGTCGCAGGGACGGCCGGGGTGCTGCTCGATGCATGCGCGCCTCCGGGTTCTGAGCAGATCATCCCGCTCTTAATCCCCGAGGAGCGATTCATTCCAGGCGTGGAGGAGTTTCATGCGGCCACGTGTTTTGAGTGTCCGGGAGGGTGTGGGCTTCTGGCTCGGAAGATCGACGGCCGTCTTGTTAAGGTCGAGGGAAACCCAGCACATCCGATTTCGAAAGGTGGAAGCTGTGCACGTGGGCAGGCATTGCCGCAAGCGATGTATCACCCCGATCGCCTACGGTCACCTCTTGTCCGCGAAGGCGAGCGAGGCAAGGGACGCTGGACCGAGATTTCATGGGACGATGCATTGGAACGCTTGGTCGCGGAGTTAACACCACTTCGAACTGAGAGTTCGGGGCTAGCCTTCCTGACTGGTCAGCTTCGCGGTCATCGGTGGGAGCTCGTACGGCGGTTCCTGGCGTCGTTCGGCGGAGCGCATCACTGGTTGCACGAACCATTCGGTGACGACATGGTGCGACGCGCCACTGAGTTAACTTTGGGAATTGAGGCGTTTCCGACTCACGATCTCGAACATGCGAATTACGTCCTGACATTTGGTGCAGCGTTGATAGAAGCGTCACGATCACCGGTACGCTTTGGGCGCGGTCTTGGCCACCTTCGTCGTGGTCGACCTGGGCAGCGAGGCAAACTGGTTGCAATTGGCCCACATCTATCCGTGACTGCCGCNCACGCGGATGAGTGGCTACCGGCACGGCCGGGAACTGACGCAGCCTTGGTGNTGGGTATTGCACATACGCTAATACGCGACGAACTCTACGATAAGGCATTTGTGAATGAGCGCACGGAGGGCTTTGAGGCGTTCCGTGAACGCGTGTTAGAAACATTCGCGCCAGAGACAGTCGCGGTAACCACTGGCGTGCCCGCCGAGCAGATCGAGCGGGTAGCCCGAGAGATGGCAGAGTACGGTCCGGCGATAGCGATTGCAGGCGATGCTGCTGTGACTGGCCCGAATGGCTTAGCGACAGCAGTGGCCGTTACCCATCTCAACGCGCTGGTGGGCGCGTTTGGTCGCGAGGGCGGTATCCATTTTGANCCACCGCCACCGTTCGCGCCGTACCCTGTTCTTGACGAGTCGTTTGTGTTGAGAGAGGCGAAGCCGTTGGCCAATGTCCTTGCTGACCCGACGATTGACGTCAAAGCACTGTTGGTAGCTGGCCCAAATCCGCTGTTTACGCTGCCTGCTGCGTCGGGAGTGTCTGACCTTTTCTCCAACATTCCGTTTATTGCTAGTTTCGGTNCATTTCCAGATGAAACGTCTCAGTGGGCTGACTTGTTACTGCCGGAGCCAACGGTGTTCGAGCGATTCGATGATGATGTGCCGGCGCCAGGGGTCGGTANATCGATGGCTTCGCTGTCGGGACCTATGTTCGTAAGACCACTCTATGACACGCGCGCAATGCCAGATGTGCTCCTACAGATTGCGCAGCGATTGGGCGACGACATGGCGGTTGCGCTGCCGTGGGAGTCTTATGAAGCGGCGCTTCAAGCCGCGTGGAGTGGGCTGCATGACGCTCAGCGTGGGTCAATTGTTGAGACTAGCGCTAACCGCTTTTGGCGGAGTGCGCTCGAATCGGGTGGGTGGTGGGATGACTCCACGCCCGCTCAGAGTCAATTCGCGACGACCAGTAACCGTTACCGATTTGATGTGGAACCCTTACGGGCGGGAGTTGGTGCGGCGCCAGAGACTTCGACCGAAAGACCGTTCCTATTGCATGTCTATCCGTCACTGGCCTTTGGCGATGGCCGGAGTGCGCACCTGCCGTTTCTCCAGGAACTTGCTGACCCGATGACTGACACGCGGTGGGGTTCGGTTGTCGAGGTGAGTGTGGTTGCGGCTGAGGAGCATGGAATTGCTGATGGCGATCCGGTGCTCGTCACCTCGGCGCAAGGCGAACTTGTCGCTCGTGCGCGGGTCATGCCGGGACTTCGCCCTGAGGTCGTGGCTATGGCGGTCGGGCAAGGGCACACCAGCTACGGGCGGTACGCAACAGACCGGGGTGCGAATCCCTTGGCCCTGCTTCCGCCACCAGATCCGGTCGATGGTTCAGAAGTAGCACTAGTGGGAACAGCCGTTAGTATCCGGAAGGCGCCGCAGGTTCTAGCAGCACTTCCACGTGCGGCGCAATCGCTCAACGTGTAAGGAAGGAACCGAGATGGCAAAGTGGGGAATGGCGATTGACATTGATCGTTGCGATGGGTGCAACGCTTGCGTGGTGGCATGTCGAACCGAGAACAATGTTCCAACCGCCGGACCGGAGCAGGCTGAGAACGGACGAGCGATCGAGTGGATCCGGGTCGAGCGCCACGTTGAGGGAGAATTTCCCAATGTTCGCGTCCGGTTCGTTCCCGTGATGTGTGTCCATTGCGACGAAGCGCCTTGTGTGAAAGTCTGTCCCGTTTCCGCGACTTACGAGACCCCGGATGGTTTAAATGCCCAGATTCACCCTCGCTGCATTGGTACGCGGGCTTGCGGACAGGCTTGTCCTTACACGGTTCGCTACTTCAACTGGGGTGAGCCGTCGTGGGAGGCGCCACTTGAGCAAACGATCAATCCCGATGTGGCGGTGCGCTGGAAGGGCATTATGGAGAAGTGCACTTTTTGTGTTCAGCGCATCCGACGTACAAACGACCAAGCGAGGGATGAGGAACGCGAGATCCGTGATGGCGAGGTGCAGCCGGCGTGTGCCCAGGCGTGTCCGGCCCAGGCGATTGTCTTTGGTGATCGTGAGGATCCTGAGAGCGCAGTGTCGAAGCTGTCGGAGAGTCCTCGTGCCGAACGTCCTCTCGAAGAGCTCGGCACCGGCCCTCGGGTGGTCTATTTGAAGGAAGGAGGCTGGGGTGACGGCGTCAGGCCGGGATCGAGCGATTGAGGAATCGCTTCTGCGCCCGGTTTTTGAGACCGGCCGAGGTGTCTGGATCACCGTAGGCCTCCTCGTTGCAGTCATCGCCAACGGCGCCTATCAGTGGTTGCTTCAATTGCAAGACGGCATGGTGATCGCCGGTATGAATCAGCCGGTCTACTGGGGTCTCTACATCACCAACTATGTCTTCTTCATCGGTATCAGCCATGCCGGCACTTTGATCTCAGCGATTCTTCGTCTAACGCAGGCAGAATGGCGCCGTCCGATCACTAGGGCGGCGGAGGCGATCACGGTCTTCGCGCTACTGATGGGCTCGAGCAATGTGCTTTGGCACTTGGGTCGCCCTGAGCTCATCTACGTTCCGTTACTGTCTCCGCAACCGTTATCACCGCTTATATGGGACGTGGTGTGTATTTCGGTGTATTTGTTGGGGAGCATTACCTACTTGTATCTGCCGCTCATCCCTGACCTGGCGATTCTCCGCGATCGGAGCCCTAGACTTCGCTGGTTCTATCGCCTTTTGGCGCTTGGTTGGCAGGGAACGAGCCGGCAGCATCAGCTTCTCGAGCGAGCGATCGGTGTGATGGCTGTGGCAATTATTCCGATTGCAGTCTCTGTTCACACCGTCGTGTCGTGGGTGTTTGCGATGAGTCTCGTGCCGATGTGGCACAGTGCCATCTTCGGTCCTTACTTTGTTGTTGGTGCGATCTTCTCGGGTATCGCTGCGCTTCTCATCGCGATGGCGATACTTCGCAAGACATTCCACCTAGAGGCGTTCTTGCGGCCGATCCACTTCAACAATCTCGGGCTGTTGATGCTGACGATGGCCTGCCTCTGGTTCTATTTTACGTTCGCAGAACACCTAACGGTTTGGTACGGCAACGCACCCGACGAAATAGCGGTGCTCAATGCTAGGCTGTACGGACCGTTTTCGACCGCGTTCTGGACGATGATCACTTGCTGCTTCATCATTCCTCTCGGCATTCTGTCGTTTAAGCGAACTCGGACGGTGACTGGAACAGTCGTAGCGTCGTGCGCGGTGGTTATCGGAATGTGGCTTGAGCGCTATATCATCGTCATAAGCTCAGCCTCCTATCCACGTTCGGAGACGATGTGGGACGGGGGAGTGTATACACCATCGCTTGTGGAAATTAGCTTGACGGCAGCAGAGTTTGCGGCTTTCGTGCTGCTATTTATCGTCTTTGCGAAACTATTCCCGCTTGTGTCAATTTGGGAGATTAAGGAAGGCGATGAGCGTGATATTGACGCTGTAACAGACATTCTCGAGCGCGAGTCGCCAGGTGGCCGTGCGAAGGCCTGATTAATCCCTGTGTTATCATCCCTGATCTTTGATGACCGGGAGCGTGTTACTTGGGAGCGTGGGGGCAAGGACAGTGAAGCGCAAGTTATTGTTGATTGTATTGGCCGCGTTTGTCGGGACGACGTCGCTATTGGTGGCGGCGGTTCAGGACGGCTGGGACGTTCCTGAGGATGCGAAGGCGGTTGAGAGTCCCTTTGCAGCCGATGATGAGGTCATTACGGAAGGCGCAACGCTCTATCAGCGGAACTGTCGTATGTGCCACGGCGAATCCGGCAAGGGTGACGGACCAGCAACTGCTCGGATCAAACCGGCTCCGCCAGACATTACTACTGCCGAGGCGCAGGATCGGATGAGCGATGGCGAAATGTTTTATAAGATCACGGTCGGCAAGCGTCCCATGCGCGAATTTGAAAGCAAGCTGAGTGAAGACGAGCGCTGGAACGTGGTACATTTTTTACGCACCTTACGGGCTGGATAGCGTATTAACGTCGGTCGTCGGTGGCCGAGGCGGGACAGACGGGTCCCGCCTGAGTTGTGTACACCCCTTCTCTTTGGCGCCGGCGGTATAATTCTCACCACATCTTGGGGCTTACAGTTAACGTTCTTTAGGTGGCCGAAGTATGGCTGCGACGATGCGTTATGGGTTCAGGCACGGTCCTTCGGTCGGCCCGGGGTTTTAGAGGAGGTTCGTTATGTCGCGTCGGGGCACGATTGGGCGAAGAGGCTTTCTCCGGGCGGCGCCAGCCGCGTTAGCGTCGGGGTTGTTGGTGCCCTCGGCGGTTGGTCAGACTGAGGTCGAGCCAATTCCGCCATCGTCGATTGATGGGGCNGAAGCNCTGTCNGGCCTGGAATTCACTCCGGCCGAAAGGACAATGATGCANGAGGGGNTGGAGAGGAACCGCCAGCGTTTTCAAGCCCTGCGGGNATTCGACATCCCTCATGACACCGAGCCNGCGGTAACNTTTCGTCCGAAATTNCTTGGGCGTAAACCGACCGGTTCAGCTACNCCAAATGCACCGNTATCCTTACCGCCNCCGGTNTCCGTCAGTGTTNGTGACTCCGTTGAGGACCTNGCGTTCGAGTCCGTCTGGACCTTGGCCGATTTACTGAANCGCCGGATAGTGTCNTCGACGGCGTTGACGAGGATGTACCTNGACCGTCTCAAGCGCCACGGAGACACGTTGAAATGNGTCGTCACTCTNACCGAGACGTTAGCANTGCAGCAGGCNCAGCAAGCGGATNTGGAAATNTTACANGGGCGTTATCGTGGACCGTTNCACGGNGTNCCGTGGGGTGCGAAGGACNTNTTNGCTACCAAGGGCATCCGGACGACNTGGGGNGCGAAGCCATANGAGNACCAGGTCATNGACCTTGATGCAACGGTAGTAGAACGGCTCCGCGANGCGGGCGCCGTNTTAGTGGCTAAGTTATCGATGGGCGCNNTNGCNCAGGGNGGTGTNTGGTTCGGGGGTTCGACCAGAAATCCGTGGAACCTTGAGCGGAGTTCGTCTGGNTCNTCGGCTGGGCCNGGTGCTGCAACAGCCGCNGGNNTAGTCGGCTTTTCGATNGGTACCGAGACGCGAGGNTCGATCATCTCACCTTCGGCCGCGTGTGGTGTCACCGGCCTNCGCCCGACGTATGGNCGTGTCAGCCGGTACGGTGCAATGGCGCTCAGTTGGACGATGGANAAGATTGGNCCNATGTGTCGGTCAGCTGAGGACTGNGCTCTTGTNTTTAACGCGATCTATGGACCGGATGGACGCGATGAAACTGTCGTCGACGCAGGATTCGAGTGGGAACCCGATCCCTCGTTCGCTGGTTTACGAATTGGATATCTCCGCGAGGAGTTTGAGGTGCCATCCGATAATCTCTCGGACGAGCAGCGCGCGCAATGGGAGGCTCAGCGGCTATCACTAGCGGCGGCGCTGGAGGCACTGCGAGGAGCCGGTGCGAATCTCGAGCCGATTCAATTGCCAGATTTTCCAAGCGATTCGATCGGATTTGTATTGACGGCTGAGGCCGCAGCGTCATTTGACGATCTGACGCGCAGTCGTGGGATTGATCAACTCACTTCACAGAGCCCGCGATCCTGGCCGAATACTTTTCGTACGTCACGATTCATCCCGGCGGTCGAGTATATCCGAGCACAGCGGGCACGCACGCTGCTGATGGAGAAGATGGAGGAACTGATGGCTGATTATGACCTGTTTGTCTCACCATCACGTAGCGCGAGTCTCGGCATTACGAATCTGACTGGCCATCCGGCGATTGTCGTTAAGGCTGGGTTTGCTGAGGGGATGCCTGTGTCACTGATGTTCACTGGACGGTTATACGATGAGGCAACAATTCTGCGCGCCGCCTCAGCTTTTGAGCGCACTACTCCTTGGCATGCACAGCACCCGATGGTCTGACATAAAAGATGNNGAGATTAACGCTGTCGGGGACAGCTTCCGGTGAGCGTGTAACGGCGGGCGGCAAACCAAAGGTAGAGCGGTTGGCTGATTACCCGGACTCCAGGAAGTCGTCCGAGCCAACGTAAGAAGATGAGTGAGGGGAGGGCATCAGCAACAATGAACAGCGCGTCGATACCGGCCACGACATGTCCGCTGGCCAGCTTGGCGTGCAGCTCTTGAGCGACGCGGGCCGGTGAAACCCCTTCTGCCTCCGCTGAAAATCCTTCAGCAGCAATATCTACGAGGTGAAGCCGCCCGAACCAATCCGCTGATTGAATTGCGGATGCACTGGCACGGCACGCGGGACAGGCGCCATCATAATAAATACGNGCTGGCCAATGGGTGGCGGTGATACCTGGTTGGCTCATTGTGCAGAGGTCTCGGCGAACTCGGTCGCGGTTGTCAGGCTTCTCCAGTAGAATAACNTGCGCGCGCCGTGAGCCAATGACCCNGNGCCTGGCGAGCCCAATCTGAAAGGATACCCATGCGTATTATGAAACTGGCAATTATCAGTCTTAGTGTCTGTTTCCTGGTTCTCGAACCGTCGGCCTTTCAGGGCGGCAAGCGAGTCATCAGGCGAGACGCGTCGTCTAATTCACCGTTCAGCTCAGCCGTTGCGGCTGGTGATTTCATCTATCTGTCTGGCACGTTAGCACGCGGTGATGGCATTCGCGAGCAGGCACGTGGTGTTCTGGACAACCTCGGCGAAGTACTTGAACTTGCCGGTGCCGACTACACTCGCGTGGCATCCGTCACGGTGTACCTACGCAACACGAGTGATTTTCAGGGAATGAATGAGGTTTTTCAAGAGTACTTTCAGTCCGAACCCCCCACACGCACCACAGTCCAGACTGATCTAGTTCGGGAAGACGCATTGGTTGAGATGTCGATGATCGCCATTCGGCCAGGTGCGGAGCGGACGGTGCTTCAACCGCAGGGGTGGCCTGCTAGTACGGCCCCGTACAGCTACGGTATCAAGTCNGGCGATACCGTGTTTCTGGCCGGCATCTTGGGTCGGGACTACAGTTATAACTCGAGTGTCGGTAGTGACATTCAGGCGGAAACGCGCGCTATCTTCGAGAACGCGAGGCAGATTCTAGCCGTTGCCGGTATGTCTCTGAACGATGTCGTTGCGTCGCGNGTNTACATTACNNANACCACCTTGTTCCGCGANATGAATNCTGCCTACAGTGCGCANTTCCCTGANATTCCACCGGCACGTGCGACTGTACGNGCCAATCTCATGGGCGATCAATATCACTTAGAGATCACATTGATTGCTGTCGCTGGGACGAAGACGCGGATTACTCGACCTAACGCTGACGGCACCCCTGGTCGCGAGAGTCCTGTGCTGAGCCACGCCGTANGTGTTGGGAACCGACTCTACCTGTCAGGCATGCTTGGAGTAAGNGATGAGACNCGCACTGANACACAAGNACAGGCGCGGCAGACACTGGCCACNATCGGACGGACGCTTGATGCCGCAGGATTCGGNATTGATGATCTGGTTGATGGTGTTGTTTACCTCACGGACATGAGCGAGTGGGGAGAGATGAACGTGGCTTATCGAGAGGCGATCACCAGTAATTTTCCTGCTCGTGCCGCAGTGGGCACAGGGCTCATGAGTGGTGACGGTCGCGTTGAGATCATGTTCACGGCAGTCAGATAGGTTACGAGACATATGGTCGTTACGGTCCAGCATCGGCTTGAGACCTCTGGACAGGGNGACGCGCACGACCTNACNCCNGNATTGACGNCGGCCCTTGNTCGANGCCGGNTTAGTGGAGGGCATTGCCACGGTGGCNGTNGTGGGNTCGACNGCGGCNATCACAACGCTAGANTTCGAANCNGGTGTCATNCNNGATCTTGNNGAGNNCTGCGAGCGGNTCGCNCCGCGAGCGGGGNATTANGCGCACCATCTCCGTTGGGGGGANGATAACGGGTCTAGNCANGTCCGTGCNGCNCTGNTCGGACCATCGGTAACCATTCCGTTTACCGATCGGTCATTGACGCTNGGNACCTGGCAGCAGGTGACNCTCGTGGANTTTGACACNGGGCCCCGCCANCGNGAGGTNGTTATCCAGTTGATGGGAGANTGAGTCCTNGGNTGGGAGTANCNCTTCATGTCCGANACATCACGCGAGGTTGAGGTAACNCGAGTTCGGGCNGNCGTTCGCGNTGNTCTCCGCGANNACGCNGCGACTGAAGAGCCNATGGAGGTNAGAATCCATGGTGANCCNTTCGCNGTAATTATGCGNACNCCAGGGCGTGANCACGACCTNGCGGCGGGATTTCTCCTNTCAGAACAGNTCGTGCGAGGGCCNGACGAGATTAGTCTGATTCGTCACTGCACNGCTCCTGAAACNCCCGAACTGAAGAATGTCGTGGACGTTACATTNCAAGGGAANCCTGCNGTGGAACGGATCCGGGAACGTCGACAAGTAGTGACTAGCTCGTCNTGCGGTCTCTGCGGTCGTGTCACCTTGGACTCNTTGCANGCCCAGGTGCCTAGCCTTGACGATACTTGGGANGTNGCCGGCGCCTCNGTTCTTGCTTGGCCNCGGCGNCTNCGCGANANNCAGGAGGCCTTTGANANGACGGGTGGAATGCATGCCGCNGGGCTTTTCGANGCGNCGGANACATTGGTTGATGTTGCNGAGGACGTGGGNCGTCACAANGCCGTCGANAAANTCGTTGGNCGAATGCTNCTAGCTGGAGCGNTTACCGCTCTCGTNCTNCGGTCTGGCCGTAAGTGGGCGGGCGTCGTTTGAGATTGTTCAGAAGGCGCTGCTGGCCCGCATTCCGATTGTGGCGGCCGTGTCGGCTCCAACCACGCTGGCGATCGAGTTGGCCGAAGAGTCGGGCGTCACACTTCTTGGCTTCGTTCGTGATGGTGGCTACAACATCTATTCACATCCTAGACGAGTTGGCTAAGTCTAAGGGACAGTCGTCAGTGTTCCATCTGTAATCCGATGCCCTTTTTGTGTCGCTTAAGATCGGCACGTGACCCGGGAACTATGCGAATGTTTAACTAGAGTAGGTAAGCAATGAAGAACACCGTGAACAAGTGGGACGGTTTCGCTAACTCCGGTTGGATGAGTCAGTGGGGGCNACCACTCTTACTTTTGACTTTCGTGGCGACGCTGAGNTGGTTCGGCACCATTGCTCAGGTGGAAGCGGGGGCACTAGNCCAGGAAGAGGTGTCTTGGGAAGGTGGTGCAGTCAGGCTCTGGGAGGAACCACTCACATTACCGACCTACCGCGTGGANCCGCCCGATCACAACCCAATGTTCTTTCGCAACGAGGTTTACCAGGGAGCCAAGAAGAAGGTCTACCCCTACCCGTTACAAGACAAAGTGACCAGAATTCTTGAGACCAAGACCTATACGGCCGTGCATCTNGAAAACGAGTACGTTGCACTCACTGTNCTGCCAGAACTGGGTGGCCGGTTGTTTACNGCAACCGACAAGACTAACAATTACGATTTTTTCTACCGGCAGAGCGTCGTTAAGCCAGCGCTCATCGGCATGTTAGGTGCTTGGATTTCTGGAGGCATCGAGTGGTGCGTGTTTCACCATCATCGCAACACAACCTTCATGCCGGTCGACTACACGCTTGAGGCACACGCCGACGGAAGCAAGACTGTCTGGGTCGGCGAAACCGAGCGGCGCCACAGAATGCGCTGGATTATCGGTNTNACCCTANACCCGGGCCGGTCATACATNNAGGCGACGGTAANACTATTCAACAGGACCGCACAGGCNCANTCGATCCTCTATTGGGCTAACGTAGCGGTGCATGCCAACGACGACTACGAGGTATTGTTTCCGCCGAGTGTACAGGTCGCGACCTATCACTCAAAGAACCAGTTTATCCACTGGCCGATCGGGCAAGGCACTTATCAAGGGATCGATTACGAGGGCGTCGACCTGAGCCGCTGGTCAAACCATCCTGAACCGACCTCGTTTTTTGCGTGGAATCTGGCCGAAGATTTCTCAGGCGGGTACGATCACGGTAAGGCTGCAGGCGTTGTACACGTTGGCAACCACCACATTATGGCTGGGACAAAACTCTGGGAGTGGGGTCCAGGACCCCGTGGGCGGCTTTGGGATCAAATTCTGACCGATGAAGATGGACCCTATGCTGAACTGATGGTTGGTGGTCTTTCGGATAACCAACCTGATTACAGCTGGATTAAGCCCCATGAGGTGAAGACCTTCACGCACCATTGGTATCCAGTGCAGGAAATCGGCGGTTTCACGAAGGCAAATCTTGAGGCGGCGGTAAACCTTGAGGTCTCCTCGGGGTCCGTGCAACTCGGGTTTAACTCCACCACCCACGTTAAGGATGCTCGGGTTTCGCTGGTGGCCAAGAACAGAACGCTGCTCGATAGCCGGGTGGTCATTGGGCCTGGTGTTCCCTTTACAGCAACCGTTGACCTACCAACTGGTGTGAAGGCCACTGACGTAGAAGCGACGCTCTTTGATGCGCAGGACCGTGTCCTGATCAGCGATCGTCCGAGACAGGCTGTTGCGCTTCCGGAGCTTCCCGAACCCGTTGAGCCGCCGGTCGCTCCTGAGGAGATTGCGACTGTAGACGAGTTATACCTTACGGGTCTCCGACTTCAGCAGGGGCACAGTCCAGTTATACCGCCTGAGCCTTACTACGAGGAAGCACTTCGGCGTGACCCAAACGACGTGCGGGTAAACACGACCGTCGGAACGAATCTGAACAAGCGGGGGCTCTTTCAAGACGCTGAGCGCTATCTCCGTACGGCACTGGAGCGGTTAACGAGTGGCTATGTCAGGCTGGGTGACACTGAGGCAGAGTATCAACTTGGATTGGCACTTCGAGGACAGGGGCGGTTCGGTGAGGCGTACGAGCAATTCTATCGAGCCTCTTGGGATGCGGCGTTTCATTCGGCGGCCTTCTATCAGTTAGCTGAGCTTTCGATGCGTGAGAGAGCATGGGACCGCGCGTTGAACGAAATCAAGCAGTCGCTATCCACGAACACAAACGACACTAAATCGCTTGGAATAGAGGCTGTCATTCTCCGGAAGCTCGGCCGTATAGATGAGGCGCTCGTGGCAACGTCTCGTGCGCTAGCCATGGACCCGATGGACACCCTCGCGCTTAATGAGCGCCTTCTGACACTTCGGACAGCCAACGCTAACGTTGAGGCGGATGCTGCTCTCGATGCACTTACACGTACGTTACGTGATGATGCTCAGACGTATTTGGAGCTCGCCGCTGACTACGGCAACGTAACGCTTTGGGGAGAAGCGATTAAGGTGCTGGAGCGTCTTGTGGAGCGTGAAGTGACCTTTGCTAGTTCTTACCCGATGGTGCACTACTACCTCGGCTATTTCCATGCCCAGTCTGATGATAAGGCTGAGACTTTGGCTAGTTACCAGCGGGCCGCCGGAATGCCGGCCGAATACGGGTTTCCGTTCAGGCTGGAAAGCATTGAGGTGTTGGAGGCCGCACTCAGCGCACAGCCTGACGACCATAGGGCCCATTACTATCTTGGCAACCTGCTCTTTGAGATCCAACCCGAGCGGGCGATCGGCCACTGGGAGCAGTCGCGCGATCTCTTCAACCGTTTTTCAACTGTCCACCGGAACCTCGGGTGGGCCTATTATCGAACGCGGGGCAATCTCACAGCGGCAATCGAGAGTTACGAGCGAGCAGTCGCGCTTGACCGATATGACACGCGGCTCTACGTTGAACTCGACGAACTGTATCAGGCCGCAAACGTGCCAATCGATACGCGCCTCCACATGGTTTCGGTCAATCATGAGGTCCTTGAGCGGCGAAGCGATAGTCTCCTTCGGGCGCTCATGGTGCAGGTGTTGGCAGGTGACTACGAAACGGCCATTACGACTCTTGAAGCAAACCAGTTCTTTGTGGCCGAAGGCGGTGGGCGCGTGCACGGTGTGTTCGTGGACGCGCATCTTTTGCGAGGGTTAACCCAGCTAAAGGGCGGGCAGGCTCGCGAGGCGTTGGCTGACTTTGAGCGGGCCTCTGAGTACCCTGAGAATTTATCGGTCGCGCGGCCTAGGAACGACCGGCGTGCTTCTCAGGTGGCTTACTACACTGCTCTCGCGCACCACGCGTTGGGGGAGACCGAGCGAGCTTCCGAGTATTTCCGGCGTGCAGCGGATCAACTTGGCACCGAGCGCTGGCCAGACACGTGGACCTATCAGGCGCTTGCGCTTGAGAGATTAGGTTACGCGGGCGAGGCACGGCAAAAGCTTGAGGCGGTGCGCAACGCGGCCGAGATTCAGCTTGCAGAGACCAGAGATGATGTAGATTTTTTCACTAAGTTCGGGAGCCGCGCTTCCGAGTCCACTCTTCGTGCGAGGGCTCTTTCGATGCTTGGGTTCGCACAGCAAGCGCTCGGTAGGACGGAGGAGGCCAGATCGAGCTTTGGGCGTGCAGTTGAACTCGACGTGTCGCACCTGTGGGCGCAGCACTATCTTATCTCGCTTCCCTAACCGGATACTGGCGCGTACTACTTCTTAGTAGGTCACGTTTTGCGGATAGCTAATCTCCGGCGCATGATTTTTGTGATGGTCGCACTGCTTTATGCTGGCACCCAGCCGGGAGTTGTATTGGGGCAGCTTGAGGCCGGTAACTTCTCGCTCGATACGATTACACTGACGATTCCACAGGTTGACTACGAGCCAGCTATTTACTATCGCGATGGTGACCCCTATCCACACCTCGATTTGCAGGAGGTAGATCGACAGCGGGTCATTCGTAAGGATCATGTCGCTGTTGTGATGGAGAACCGATATATCAAGCTGACTTTACTGCCCGAGATGGGACGAGTTTATTCGTTAATCTACAAGCCGACTGGAAATGAAACGCTCTGGCAGAACGATGTCGCAACGGTTGGTGGAGCTTCGAATGACACCGGCTGGTGGCTCTGGATCGGTGGCATTGAATACACGTTACCCGGCGACGAACACGGCACCACTTGGGCAATGCCATGGGCCTGGGAGATTGTCGAAGACTCCTTTTATCGGAAGGCCATCCGGATGCAGGTCCGTGAGCCGTACACCGGCCTTGAGGAGTCGCTAGACATCGCCATTGTACCTGGGAAAGCCTACTTCACGGCGCGGGTCCACATAAGGAATCCAACAAGCGCGACAGTTGAGTACGCGCATTGGGTCAACCCACAGTGGGCCCCAGGTGGTGAGAACGAATTGACCGATCACACCGAGTTCATCATTCCTACAGAACGTATTCTCATCGAGGAACGCTGGCAAGAAAATCTTGGGCCGAGCCCTCAGGTATGGGATGGAAATCCCCTTCGTTTTATCCAAGGCTGGAGCCGGATGGGTGATTTGATGGCTGACGGGTTGACATCCGGGTTCTACAGTGCCTACTCACACGACGCTGATGAAGGGATCGTACGGGTATTCAACCCCGAAAAGACACCCGGCGTCGACGTGTGGACCTATGGTTATAGACCGCGACGAGTTCCGATGGGCTCGGGTGCGTCGAATGCTGGATATGTCGAGATGTGGGGGGGAACAAGTCAAACTTATCCGCACGCTCGCCAACCCCTCGGTCCTGGCGCTTCCATCCAGTGGACCGAGTGGATGTATCCGTATCAACAGACGCGTGGACTCGACTACGCCGACGAGGACGTAGCGATCAATTTCCAGGTTGTTTCCGATGTGCGTCGTGTAGTTGTTGGACTTTGCCCGTCTGGTGCTTGGTCAGGGTCTATAGAATTGTGGCGTGGTTCTGATCTCGGTTCAGCGGATGAGCGAGAGCCCCTGCGACACTGGGAGGTTACGGCCAATCCGGAGCAACCATTCTTCCAAATGTCGATCCTTCAAGAACTGATGGCTTCGGAATTTAATGATCTCCGCTTACGAGTGGGCTCGAATCGGAGCGGCTGGATAGTCGTTGACTGAGGTGTTTCCGGAATGCCCAACGGCCTCCGAGTAGCGATTACTTCTTCAGGTAGTGCGTTGTGGGCTGCGTGGATCGTTCATCTCTACACGGCTATAGGTGCCGTAGTGGCGCTATTTGCGGTCCGAGCGTTCGCGGCAGGTGACCCGCGTGAGGGATTTTTGTGGCTTTATGCCACGGTCGTCATCGACGCAAGCGACGGCTGGTTTGCGCGCCGTCTGGTTGTTGTCCGACGCGTTCCAGCAATCGACGGTACATTGTTGGACAACATTGTCGACTACCTGACGTTTGTGTTTGTCCCAGCTTGGGTCGTGTCGTTTGAAGCGGTGGTGCCTGTGGGTTGGGGAGTACCGCTGGCCATCGCGATGCTTCTGAGCAGCGCCTACGGTTTCAGCCATCGCGAGGCGAAGAGCGCTGACTATTTCTTTCGAGGATTCCCATCCTACTGGAACATCGTGATGTTCTATCTCTACACTCTCGGTGCACCGCCTGTGGTCAACGGACTAATCGTTGCCGTGCTATGCATGTGTGTGGTTATACCGGTTGGTTTCGTGCACCCGGCGAGGACCCCGACGCTGCGGGGTTTGACGCTAGCCGCTAGTGTCGTCTGGGCGGCACTGCTTCTTGTGCTGGCCTGGTCCTTTGACGGTACGCCTAGCTCTCTAGCGGCGTGGTCGCTCCTTTTTCCTTTGTATTATGTAGGACTATCGTGCGTCCTGCATGCGCGACGCGATCCAACCGTCCGGTGACCAGTGGGGATTCAGTTGTTTGAGCAGAGCGTCGGTACGTCGCTCCGGCAGGAGGGGTTTAACCTGACTCTCTTAGGGTCTAATGCTGCTTGACATTACTACCGTTCTCGTTAATCTTTCACTGCGAATCACGGAGCATGCGAAATGATGTGGAGATTCGTTATCCATACCGGATGCATCGTTAGCTTCGCTAGGTTGTCGCGTTACGTTTTCAACCCGCCACGGTGGAGAGCCCTCGGTGACGTCGTTATTCCCATCGCATAGCAGGGTGGTACCTGCTGCATCGTTTGCGAACCAGGTCGTTGTCTTCGCTGGCCGGCTTGTCTCATTAGACCGCAAAGAGGCGTGCGCGTTGGTCCAGCGGCTCGGCGGCGAAGCCGCCGACGCAGTGAGTTCCCGCACGACTATGCTCGTGGTTGGCGAGGGTGGTTTAGCGCGTTCGGATTCTCTCCAGGTCAAGCATCAGGGACCATCTCATGGTAGCAAGAGTAAGAAACTTAAAAGGGCTGAGCAAGTGAATGCCCGGATGCCTGGATCGGTACATATTCTCACCGAAACGGACTTTTGTGGGTTAGGGGGACTACCCGCACCCGAGGTGCCGGGGCATCAACTCTACAGTGTTCGCGATATCCGAGAGCTATATCCGGCAGTTCGTGATGACCATCTCCGTTATCTTGAGAAGTGGCGACTTATCTGCCCTGTAACCCGGACCAACGCAGATCGCTATTTCGAGTTTCCCGATCTTGCCACCATCAAGCAGGTGAGCGTTGAGCTCAGTGAGGCGAAGCCGTTTCGCGCGATCGTCCGTTCTCTTGTTTCTCAGCGGGAAGGTCAGCTCACGTTTGATTTTCAGCTTGGCCGGAACAGTTCGGCGCAACCCGCCAAGGTGGTGACGTTACAGGTACAAAGTAAACCGCCCTTGCCCGACCTTGGTCAGGTTCAGCCAGTAACTATGGATTGCCAGTCGGATTTGGCCGCCCGATATTTCAGCGAGGGAGCTGGTTTGGACGAGGGCGATACGGGTCAGCAGGAGCAAGCAATTATCGCCTATCGGCAGGCCCTTGTGCTCGACCCGTCATTGGTGCCGGCTCTGGTGAATCTCGCGAATCTGCACTATGCCCGCGACGAGCTCATTGAAGCGCAAGCACTCTACGAGCGCGCGATTCATCTGGAACCAGATTGCTTCGAAGCATATTTTAATCTGGGAAATATTCAACACGATCTCGGAAGGTTTGGAGACGCGTGTGACTGTTATCAATTGGCGCTGCGACTTAATCCCAACTATGCGGACACACACTTCTACCTAGCGGTAACTTTAGAAAAGTTGGGCCGTTCCGAGGACGCCCGTCCGCACTGGCAGACGTATCAGCAGTTGGTGCCAGACGGTGAGTGGGTCGCGCTGGCTAAGGAGTTCTCAGAGTAGCGTCTTGGGCGGCGTATTCGAACCAAAGGGCTACCGAGGCAACCCTGGGCATTCTAGTCGGTGTCGGGCCTTCTCCTCGGCGCCCGCCGTAGCTTAAAAAATTTACAATCAGTGCACCAGGCTTCGGGATTGAAGCCCGTCATGCCAGTAAAGGGCAGAACGTCTCGGTGAGAACAGTAGCTAGGGGCACCACCATTTGGCGTCGTCTGCCAGCGGCATGAGTGGAAACGCGCGATGGCGGAAGTACCTTCAACTGGCGCAACTGATTCAGATTTTTCGTTCTTTGATACCGACTCGACTGGCCCGGTGTGTGGGTAGTCACTCATGTGTGCCAGTATTGGTAGGTTGATTGCCAGTTAGCAGAGAACCTTATCCTTGGACCTCTCTAGGATGGAATACTCACGGTGGAGTTTCGCAGTGTCGATCGCAAGTAGGCTAACGAGCGCGGAATGTGATGATGCCTCGCGCCGGGTCGTACGGTGATACACCGATAGTCACCCGGTCTCCCGGTACGACCCTGATGCGGAAGCGGCGCATCCGGCCGCTTAGCTGGGCGAGTACTTCGTGTCCCG
>PBBF01000031.1 GCA_002717745.1 Acidobacteriota bacterium | reverse complement strand
TGGGTGACCTGAGCCGGGGTGCGCGACATGTGAAAGCGGGTTCCGTCAACAAAGAAAGGTTCGTGGCTTGCGTGGGCGACTTCGACGAAACAACCGCGATGGGTCATTTGTTCGTCGGCAACTAGTTCAGGCGAGTTTTGGACAATGTGGGCTGCTACCCCAAGAGTTTGGAGTCTCTCCATGAGCTCAATGCCTTCTTGCTCGACAGTCCACGCGGAAATGACCGAGTCGAGTTCGTCGTGTTGAACGTGTCGCTCATCGGCGGTGAGGTCTGCGAGATCACCGCGGTTCATCTCCTGTGCCAAAGACTGCCATTGGTCGTCGTCTTTGCATGAGATCGCTATCCAGTTGTCGTTGCCGCTTGTGGGGTATCCGCCCTGTGGGGCAAAAACAATGTCCCGGTTACCGGCTCGTTCCCAAATGTTTCCGTTGACCGAATATTCGAGAAGCGCTGGCGTCATAAGATGCAGGGCTGCTTCGGCCTGAGAGAGATCTATGTACTGGCCCTGACCGGTTCGTCTCTTGTGTTCAAGTGCTCCCATAACGGATGCGACAAGCCAACGCGGTGAGGTGTAGTCGGTGTACGCGCTGTACGGGCCGGTTGGTGCCCGATCTGTCCAACCGACCGGGTAAAAGAAGCCTGATATTGCTGCGGCCATAGTCCCGAAACCAGCCAACATTGCCAGAGGACCTGTCTGACCCATAAGACAGCTTGAAGCCATAATGATGTCGGGCCGCCGCTTCTGAATCTGTTGGTAGTCGATATCCCAAGCGGTCATTGCCTTGGGAGAGAACGATTCGAGCACCACATCAGCCCAGTCAATGAGATCCCATATGACGTCAACGGCTCCCGGTTTCGCCATATCGAGGGTGAGCCCTCGCTTTCCGGCGTTCATGTTGTGATAAATCCCTGACTTGTCAGGGTCAGCAACATCAGCCGGAAATGGCGAGATGCTTCTGACGGCATCAAGTTTGTTCGCCGATTCCACTCGCACGATCTCAGCGCCGTAGTCGGCCAGTACTCGTGAAGCAGCGGGCCCTGCCATGGCCCACATGAAATCCAAAACTTTTACCCCTTCAAGTGGAAGCGTTGTCGAGGCAATCGGCTCGGTTATGGCGACATCAGCGCCGCGGTCGGGTTCACTTAGCACTCGCACGGTGTGTTCACCTAGGCGCGGGGCTTCAGCCAGTACCTTCAACGGAGTTTCAGCGAACTTAGCGAAGGCTCCTGGGTAATCGACCGTGGAGCCGTCGCTATGTTCGACCGTCTCCCAATAGCCACGAAAGTCGAGTTGTTCGCTGTTGACAACCTCTTCGGTCGTAGTCACCGGAGTAATTAGGACGCGACGTTTCATCGCCGCCTCCAAAAGTTCAGCTTTGGTTTTAGTAACAAAGAATTCGGTGAGGATGTCTTTAACTCGTTCGTACTCCTCCTTCGATTCTCGGCCGTCGAGGAGCATCAGCGCATATTCGACCCAATCTTTGTCTCGGGTGGCCTCGTCACAGAAACCTTCCTCATATACCCAAGCCATAAGGTTCCGTGTGAAGGGGGCGAAGGCGGGTCCAAACAAGAAGCTGACCGACGCATAGCCGTCTAGACACGGCCACATGATTTGGATGCGAATCCCTCCAAGTTCCACTCCACCAGCAAGCCTGGTGGGCGGTGTTGCTCCCAACGGGGTCGCTAAAGAGTTCGACTGGGTGCATTGGTTCATTGAGTGCTGAGCTGATACATCAATGTGCTGTCCCAGTCCAGATGTCGACTGTCGCTCAAATAGAGCTATCAGCGCCGCACCGGCTGCCTCCGACGCCGCGTTACCGAACGCTTGGGGCAGGGTACCTCCGGCTCGCAGCGGAGACCGGTCGTCGTCACCGGTCAACACCATGTTTCCAGCGGCNGCCTGAAGCGTAAGGTCGCTGTGTTCCCAGTTCGCTTTGGGGCCGTCGCCGCCAAACGCGGNAATGGAAACATCAATCATATGGGGATTGAGTTCAGCGATCTCTGAAGGTGTAAGCCCCAGTGACGCCATGACTCCGGGATCAAACGAGTCGAACATGACGTCTGCCCCCGCTATAAGACGTCGAAGTTCGCTAATNCCGTCAGGNGTGTCTAAATCCAAGACNACGCTTTTNTTGCCGCGGTTATAGGCCCAGTGATGAAGTGAGTGNTCNCCGTCATCGATTCCTTCGGCAAATGGTGCAAGTTGGCGGGCATGCGANCCTGAAGGCGGCTCAATCGCGATGACCTCAGCTCCCATCTGGGCAAGNATGAANGCNGCAAGNTGACCGCGTTCGTCGGTCAAATCGAGCACTCGGTATTCACTGAGCATGTNTCCCCCTCGAACTCCCNGTAGNCACTTGNGACGTTAGCGCCCCCNNNGGGGCCNANCTGACTACGGTGCNTGNATGTCNTTACCTCCACANCGCGTTGNCTATTTGCCGATGGNNGACCGGCCAAACATCAGTTGGCCCAATGGAGCTCGCGTCGCGTTGTGGGTCGCCCCCAACGTTGAACACTATGAGTACCTACCGCCGCGCGACCCGCGTCGTAATCCCTGGCCTCGNTCTCCCCATCCTGACGTTCAAGGCTATTCCCACCGTGACTACGGAAACCGAGTTGGGTTTTGGCGAATGCTTGANGTNCTCGATCAGCACAATGTTCGCTGTACAGCTTCGACAAACCTCGCNGTTTTTGAACATTATCCCGACGTNGGCAAATCGATGGCCGACCGAGGTTGGGAAATNATGAGCCACGGTATTTACAACACTCGCTACCTCTCTTCGATGAGCGANCAAGATGAACGGGAGTTTTACCAAGATTGCATCGACACGCTGCATCAACACACCGGTCAGAGGCTGCGCGGCATGCTGGGACCCGCGGTTTCAAACAACCTTNNCACCCCCGACCTGATGGCTGAAGCNGGTCTNACNTATCANGCTGATTGGCTNCACGANGATCAACCTGTCCCGATCAGGGTTANTGATGGCTGTCTAGTTTCAGTTCCCTACAGCATCGAGTTAAACGATGTTCCGGTGTTTCTTCATCACCANGACACATCTGACTTNGTCGAAATGGTGAAAGCGCAATTCGACACGCTGTATGAAGAAGGAGCNGCCTCGGGGCGNGTTATGGCTCTGGCGCTTCATCCTTATTTGATGGGTATGCCTCATCGAATCGATGGCCTCGATGAGATGCTNGATTANGTGTTGGGTCACGAGTTGGTGTGGCAAGCCACGGCGTCGGAGATAGCTGACCACTTCATAGAACATCATTACGAAGATTTTGTTGACCATGCGGTGTCACTGCAGGCGGCCAACGATGCCCGCTGATCGCTCACCGGGCATGGACCACCCTCATTATCCGTATTCACCGCTNCCAAGNAGAAATGCCCTTAAGTGGCCAAATGGAAAGCCTCTTGCCGTGGGGGCCTTGGTGCTGTTGGAACATTACGAGTGGGATCCACCACAGGACGCTTACAGCCTCAGAAATGCCAGCGGCGGACTCATCAAATTGCCAGCTCCCGATTACGTTCAATTGACTCACCGNGAGTACGGCCACCGTGTAGGNATTTTCCGCCTACTCGACACATTGGAACGTTACGAAATGCCAGTCACNGTCGCGGTGGACGCGCTTACGGCGCTGCATTATCCGTGGCTNATGAAACACCTNGGTGAACGCAGTTGTGAGATCGTCGGACACGGCATNTCAGCCAGCAGACTTATTACATCGAAGATGGATCCTGGCNTTGAAGCTGAAGTGATCACCAACGCNCTTGACACNCTNGAACAAGCGACCGGGGTTCGCCCCATCGGATGGTTTTCNCCCGANGGTGTCGAGTCGGCTCNAACACCAGAACTATTAGCAGCGGCTGGAATCCAATACGTATGTGATTGGCCCAATGACGAGCAGCCGTACACCATGACGACTCCGAACGGAAATTTGACGTCTCTTCCANTGTTCCTCGAGATTGACGATGAGTTTGCTCTTTGGAATCGGCGAGCAAGNCTCGANAGNTGGGAAAACATGATTGTTTCGGCGGCTCATCGACTCCACAGCGATGGTNGCCGTTCAGCTCGTCACATGATGTTTACGTTNAGGCCTTGGCTCACAGGTCAACCATTTCGCATTCGCACNTTTGACCGGGCGTTAGCTCAGGTAATGANCCTCGAAGGNGTNTGGCCNNTCNNCGGNNGCGAACTCATTGCCGCCTTCAACAACGCCGATAGCTAGGTTATTGCCGCCAGGCGCCTGGNTGGGGCNGAGGCAAACCAAGATGGTCGCGTAGTGTGTTGCCCGAATATTCAGTGCGGAAAAGACCTCTTCGCTGAAGTTCCGGCACCACGAGCTCGACAAAGTCTTCAAAAGCGCCAGGCATATGTGTCCCCGCTATCACGAAACCATCACATGCTGGAGTCGTGAACCACTCTTCGAAATAATCAGCTAGTTCGTTAGGGCCACCGACGANCGGATGGGCGAGGCGTCCGCGCCCAGAAACTGTTACAAAATCGCGAACGGTCGGACTGTCTTTACCGGTTGCTTCGATGACNTGGTTTCGAATTCCCTGAATACCTGTCATNGCNGCNANNTCTTCNGGAGAAAGNGGTTCNTCGAGTTCTTTNTCGGAGAAGTCGAAATTCAACCCCTCCGAGAGCANCGAAAGGTCATCCACGAGGTTNGGGAGGAGATCATAAGCCGCTCGTCTGTCCTCNGCTTCGGANAGNGTCCGACCNACTACNGGGAANGTCAAGTTNGCTATTTTNACCTGCTCNGGGTCGCGGCCTGCNGCAACGACGGCAGACTTAACNGCTTTGTANTTNTCGGTAGCCCNNGANAGATTCGGGTTNGCCATGAANANNAGCTCGCCCCAGCGTGAGGCGAATTCGATACCTCTGCCGCTTTGACCCGCCTGNATAATTACCGGGTGNCCTTGAGGGGTNCGNGGCACGGTAAACGGTCCNCGNGANCGNTAGTGCTCACCGTCATGNTCGAGTCGGTGNACNTTGTCNCCNTNNGCATATANNCCNGANGNGCGGTCGGCGACGATTGCATCGGCTTCCCAGGTATCCCAATGCCCGTGAACAACCTCCATGAANTCATCTGCTCGGTCGTATCGAACATCGTGGGGAGGNGCTTCTAGNAGCCCCATNTTGCGTGCCTCGTTGTCGTTGACCGANGTCACGACGTTCCATGCCGCTCTTCCTCCAGTCATATGGTCGAGCGTTGAGAACACCCGAGCGACGTGGAAGGGTGGGAAATAGGTGGTTGAGTANGTNGCTCCTAANCCAAGCNGGGNGGTNGCCATNCCCATTGTGGTNANNACNGTNACNGCATCNAGCTTCACNCANCGGATNCCNTGTTCNACGGTGTGACGNTGNTCNCCGCCNTACATATCGGGCATGGCCANACGATCGTCGAAGAANCCGAGATCAAANAGNCCNNTTTCTAANACTTNNGCNATNTGTCGATAAAAATCNACNTTGGTGACNTCGTGNCGNGCNNNNGGGTGTCGCCANGCTGCNGGAATAGTNGTGCAGTTTTGTGCCTGAAGAAACCCAATGAGAGANATCTGNCGNGTTGAGTTCACGACANNCGGGACTTNACCAAGTCNGCNATNANTCGTCCTTCTGCCCGACCNGCNACTTCTNCGTTAACNGCNTTCATNGCCTNACCCATATCNGCCATNGTCGAGTNNCCACCNTCNGCTAACACGCGTTCNACNATTTCNACNAACGCNNTTTCNNNNANTTGCTNNGGNAGGTANNGCTCTANNACNNANANNTCNGCNCGTTCNTCNGCNGCNTTTTCNGNTCGNNCNCCCTGCTCGAATGCTTCTGCTGCTTCAACCCTGCGCTTAGCTTGAGCNGCGATNACTTTNTGNANCTGTTNNTCATNNAGNGTGGTCGCTGNAGCACCNGCTACCTCTGCTTCCTGAACGGCTGCGACAACTGATCTCAGTGTTGAAACCGTGAGTTTGTCCTTGGCTTTCATAGCCGCTGTTAGGTCGGCTCGGATTTGCCCTAACAGGCCCATGTGCCTGTTGGATGTCGTTCAACATCATCGCTAGGGATCGCGTCGATCCGGTGNTTCATGGCNAATTCTGAGGNGGGCTCGCCCGCTATCCTTGTGTGCCACATGCGCCGCGGTTCAGTCATATCGAAAGGCGTTCCNCGATGTTGTAGCCGTCGGTTATCCCACAAAACGGCATCGCCCACTTCCCATTCATGGTGATACACGCGAGGTGGTTGACAAGCCCATTCNTTGAGGTCGTCGAGAANTGATTCGGACTCAGCGGGGTCCATACCCACGATGTCGTGNGCGTGGCGACCGATCAAGAGACTTGGCCGCCCTGTAATTGGGTGAACCTTTACGAGTGGCCGAAGTGAGATCTCCATGTCGTGATAGCCATAAAGGTTGTATGTGCCATCTTCGTTGAGCTTGTTGGGGAGATTTCCAGCCCGTCCCTGGCTGTAAAACAGCGAGTGGTNCGCCTGGAGGTCNGAAATACGTTCGCGGGTTTCGTCATCGAGTTCGTCGTATGCCGATCGCATGTCAGCCCAACCTGTAGCCGCACCTGAACTGGGGACGATCTCGGCAGTGAACACCGCCCCCTTGGCCTGCATTGGCATGTAGGTGCTGTCGATATGCCAACTTTCGTTACCTCTCAACGACTTGACGACTTCATCGTCGNNCTCGTGATGCACTTTGCCGTCTTTACCAATGTTTGAGATAGCAGCGCGGGGAAACTCCAGGTCCCCGAATCGGCGGGCGAAANCATCTTGTCCTTCGGCNCTTAGAAACGCACCGGGNAAGATCAATAGGGCGCGATCCATCCAGAGTTCATGTAGTTGGTGCCATGTGGAATCATCTAATTCTTCAAGGTCGATTTCTGTGACCACNGAACCAAATGTCGCTTCTTTGAGGTGCTCCACTTTCATTGTTGTCATGGGTCCTTCTCGGTGACGATATCTCAAGCGTAGCGAGCCCATGACGAGCCGTGCTGTGCGCGAGACTGCTCGCGTGACTAGCGAAGTTCGGTTCGATCTTTCATTGCGGCGACGCTTGCGTTCGAACCTAGACCGGCACCAGGTTCGTGAGCATTCAGACGAAGGTTTAGCTCGGGCTGCCGTTTGNGTNGTTGTGCTTGATAGTGACGCCCTNATTCACGGGGTTGACCCCCTGGCGNGTGGCGAGTCGACGTCCGATCGTAAACGGTTNTTGGCTGAGATCCCNGGGAGTACAAATGATGTCGAATTAACCGGAAGTGTTGAAGGCACNGCGGGTGGTGCCTCAGTTTTGCTTACTCGGCGNGGGTCGAGGCTTAAGGACCATCCGGGGCAATGGGCTCTTCCCGGAGGGCGCGTTGATTCCGGAGAGACTCCTCTTCAAGCCGCCATGCGTGAAGCCTCCGAAGAAGTCGGCTTAANTTTGACTNCNGACAACCTNCTTGGNCAATTGGATGATTATCCCACCCGTTCGGGTTACGTNATCAGCCCGTTTGTCTTTTGGATCGATGGTGAGCTCGAGCCGGTGGCAAATCCTGCGGAGGTAGCGTCGATTCANCGAATTTCTATTCGAGAGTTAACGCGACCAGACTCACCACGTTTCGTGAAGATTCCCGAAAGTGACCGCCCTGTCGTACAACTACCNATCGGAGGAGATTTGATTCANGCCCCTACGGGAGCGGTGCTGTANCAGTTCAGGGCAGTCGCTTTCGATGGGAANAGCATCCGCGTCGATGAATTGGAGCAACCGGTTTTTGCCTGGCGCTGAGGCCGTAAATNGNCCCGCTCATTCAGCCATGCACTGACATCGATGATTCCGGATTGATGGTTCGNCTACGACGAAAGTTNCCCATGTCGATATTAAGACCCGTGTGAGGACCGGTGACCGACACCGGATCTGAATCGTGGTCTCGNCCGTTTTCGACGGCGTCTATGAGTTCAGACATGCAATGCCCAGCGATCGCCGCATTCTTAAACTGGTTGCCGCTCGTTCCAATAGCTACGTAGAACCCATCAACACANGTTCGGTCATAGATTGGTATCCAGTCATCGGAAACGTCGTATACCCCGACGATTCCCCGCCTCTGGTGAGGAANGCCNACTGCGGGTAGCCGGCGGTTTAGGCGCAAAACCTGCGCCTCCCACTGCTGAATGTCTATTTGCCCTTCGTAGTCAGGGTCCACCCAATGCAGGGGATCGCAATCGGGTTCGGTGCTTCCCACCAAAACGTTGTCGCCCAAATCCGGTCTCACGTAAATGCCGTTGTCGTCGTCTGCGATGCTGAATCCCCGGTTTTCGAAATCAAGTTCGACTGGGANAGGNACATGATGGACTTCTTGGCGAAGAGGGGTTGTTCGTATNNACATATCGTCCAACGCTCCGGCCATTTCGTTGACGAATCGACTGTGGGGTCCTGCNGCGTTGACCACAACTGGAGTCGAGATGAAGCTTCCGTCGCCTAAGCCAACACCAGTGACTTTGCCATCGCTTCGCGTAATCGCAGTGACTTCGGTTTTGAAGCGAAATTCACAACCCAGCGTCGCTGCCGCGNGATANAGGTTGTCTGCCGCCAGTTGTGGGTCGCTTACGTAGCCGGCTTCNGGTGTAAAAAGTCCTCCTTCGAGGAGCTCACTGGGTTCCTTCCANAATTCGTTGTCGTCNGGTCGTTTGGGAGGCCCAAATTTGTGGAGATCGAGCTCAGGCAGGTGAAATNCGAATGCTTCGAGATCCCAGTCTTCGTAGGGAATCCCGATTGAGTCAAAGTGTGGCACCACTTTGAGGTGGTGCCCTCCGACAGTTTTAAGAGTCACCATTCCACATTGTCGAAACTTTGCGAGNTCGGCGCCATTAGGCAACTGAAGATGGTCCGCCCAGTTCTCCCAGTAACGCAACCCTTCATATGACATGGCAACACCTGGGTACGTGGAATAGGTAAAGCGAACAATTGCCGAGGAAAAGCTNGTAGANCCCAACCCGGCGCCACCATTGCGATCAATCGTGAGNGTGCGCATTCCTCGTCGTGCNAGTTCATAGGTGATCGACGATCCGATNACTCCTGAACCGATCACTACAGCGTCATAGGTTTTCCCAGACATCGTGACAGTCTCCCACCTATTAGCTNGNTGATCGACGGATCTTCATCCGATTCGAAGAGGCTTCGCGATAGCTCCGCTCAGTACTTCCGGCTCATCATTAGTGACGTGAACATCATCTTCGATTCTGATTCCGCCAAAACCTCGCAGGGGNTCAACTGCGTCCCACACCACTTCCGCTTCGAATTGTTNACGCACTGAAGGNTCAGCAAGGATTGCNTCGATGAAGTAGACCCCGGGTTCGACGCTGGTGATCATCCCAGCTTCGAGGGTTCTGTCCGTGCGCAGGTATCGCGACTGAGGGTGGGAACCAGGCTCTCGNCCTGGCGGGTAACCGCCAGCGTCGTGCACAGTGAGCCCAATAAGGTGACCGAGNCCATGGGGATAGAAAAGGGCNACCGCGCCCGANGCGACCAACGCATCCACTTCACCACGCAAGATCCCAAGCTCGACNAGGCCTGAACCAATTACCCGAGCCGAGTCGAGGTGCACTTCGCGCCACTCCTCACCCGGCCGACAGCGGTCGATTGCTAATTCTTGAGCGCGAAACACTACCTGCCAGAGAAAGGACTGAACGTCGGTGGGTTCGTCACCCACCACCATGGTGCGGGTGACGTCGCTGGCGTATCCACCAAACTCNCCNCCCGCNTCAATGAGCAGCAGTTCNCCCTTCTGGATGGNGCGGGTGGTCGGATTCAAACTGTCATCTTGCCCGTAGACGTAGTGGAGGTAGGCGCNGTTCGGTCCGCTAGCGACAATGCTCGGATACGCGGTTCGTACCGCTCCNGCGCGAAAGAACTCCGCCTCGATGGCAATCTGAACCTCTCGNTCGGTCATACCCGCGCAGGCGTTTTCATAAACCCANGAAAACCCTGCTTCGCTCGTCGCGGCAGCAGATCTCAAAGCCGAAAGTTCAAGCTCNTCCTTTTGNAGNCGGATCTCGGCAATTCCCGATTGAATTTTTCTGTCATCCCAGCCCTCAATGAGCGGCTGCCGTTCGCGACCGCCGAGCCAGTCGTCGAGGTCATCTACTGGCAACCCGATCTCGTTTGCGGGNTGATGCCACACCATCTCATCCGCTGTGGANCGAGGACCAAATAGCTGCCATTGCCGNGCCTTCGCGTCATACGCCAAAACCGATTCTGGTACGCCNTACCCAGCGAGATAGGCNAAGTCGGGGTGCGGNCGAAATTCATGGTGGAGATCGCTTCCCGCTATTGACAATGCTTGCCCNGAACGAACCAATACNACTTCATGTTCGAGATTCCACTGCTCAACCACAAGTNGACGACGGCGTTCGANTGCTNCTTGACGGTCGNTNTTGNCCATAGAGCGAATCTACTAGGGCGACAGTGNNTGACTCANCGTGTCATTGTGTTCNTATGAGNACTTTGATTACTGGTGGCACNGGNTTTATTGGAGCTGANATCGCTCGAATGCTTGTNGNGANCGNNGNGGACGTNCANGTTGCGCATAGGTCGGGGNATCTTGGNCGACTTGAAGGCATAGCNGACCGTGTCCAACTTCATCAATTCGACCTGTCAGTTCCGGGNAGCGCGTCANCGCTCTTGTCNGAAGTTGCTCCTGANCGNCTNTTTCANTTNGGNGCCATTCTTACTGCTCCNGGNGANNANGACCCACAAGCGTTNCTGCAAGCNAACGCTGNGGGNTTNATNGAAATCATTGAGGCNGCGCGGTTGGCNGGAACNANNCAGNTGATNTTTGCGAGNTCCATCGGNACNTATGGNCGNGACACNGGTGNAGGNNTCATTAATGACTTNACTCTNCAGCGNCCCNGAAGCGTCTANGGGGTNACNAAAGTNTTGGGTGANAACCTCGGCGCCTANTATCGNCAAAAATANGGNTTGGATTTNCGAGGTTTGCGNTACCCCTCCATCGTNGGACCTGGNGTCACTACCTGGAGTGTGGCCCAATACACCAGTTGGATGATTGAGAAACCNGCTTTAGGNGAACCGTTCGATGTNTGGGTACCNCCCGAAGCGGTNGTGGCGGTTCTNNATTACCAGGANGCNGCTCGAGCAGCTATCGAGNTGTCNGATGCNNCAANTGACGCNNTTNNATCNATTAATTACCTTGTTGACGGCGTTCAACCCACNCCNACCGCNGGTGAATTAGCTGATGTGGTTCGCTCGCGAATCCCTGACGCCGAGATCAATTTCTCTGCNCCNGCNGACGCTNTTGCTGGNTCAGTCCGAATAGACGACAGCGCAGCGCGCGANGAGTGGGGNTGGCGNCCGANCTTNGANACNGNGGGCATGGTNGATGCCGTTATTGCNGAGGNNACTNGNNCTTANCTNCGTGGTAGCTCTGACCANGGNAGCTCTCGNTGTTCTTTCTCNCCGGGTTCGCGCGGNAGTCCGTGAACCCNTTCNCCCANGATGTTNCGCTGNACTTCNTCACTTCCNCCNGCAATNGATNGAGCNGGNGTNAACATCGANTANGCNTGGAAAAGGCCGNCNCNGGGTGCNTCTTCTCCGTAAAGCATGCCGTGAGGTCCCATCGNNTNTAGTCCNAAGTCGCGGATTTGTCGCCCCATTTCAGATCCAAGAAGCTTCAGAGTGGACACNTCNGGGCCTGGNTGACCACCAGATTTCACACTTGCAGCGGTGCGCNNACNNGACCACTTGGAGNTNCNNCGCATTTCNATGATNTTGGCCATTCGNTGTCGCNNAATNGGGTCGTCTAANGCNTCGAACTGGCGCGTGACGTCTTCAAGTACTTTGGTGACCCCTCCGCTTANGGCAAGTGANAANCCNTCGANNTTTGNNGNAAGGGCNNANCNGTGATCGTTCACNGTCANNTCNAGNTCAACCNANCCGAAAGCNGCNGTTTCNCCCANTCCNGCGTTNTCGGGGTCTCGTTCGTGTGNCANCGTCGTCATTGCNACNCGCCANCCGTCNCCAAGNTCTCCCAAGCGATCGCTTTCAGCNACNCGNGCTTCGTTNAGAAANACCTCNTTGAATGCGGCGTCGCCTGTCATCTCTCGNAGGGGACGAACNTCCACNCCTTCTTGCTCCATATCGATAAGGAAGTAAGTAATTCCACGATGNTTGGGCTGTTGTGGGTNNGTTCTCGCNATNAGGATGCCGTATTTGGCCCACTGGGCGCCTGAGTTCCANACTTTTTGTCCGCTAACGACCCACTCATCGCCGTCGCGAATTGCTTTCGTAGCTAATCCAGCCATGTCCGACCCCGCACCGGGTTCCGAGAAAAGTTGGCACCAAAGATCTTGACCGTTCACTATTCGGGGCAGGTATTTTTCCTGTTGCGTTTGGGTTCCGTAATGCATGATCGTTGGAGCGGCCAAGAACGTAGCCACACCATTTGGTGGACCAAACGCTCCTGCGTCACGGCGTGCTTGTATCACTGCTTTGGTCGCGCTAGCTGACAGCCCTCTTCCACCAAATCCTTCCGGCCATGGCGGGAACGCCAAACCTGCATCCGCAAGAAGCTGCCACCATCGACCCAGCGGAAGTTCTGGATCCCAATGCTGTTCAAACCATTCCGCCGCGTCGGTTCCAACAGCCTCAGGAGTTGTTGATTGCATGACAACATCATCGCGCTAATGCGGTCCGCAGATGAGGCCAGTTAGCTGGGGGTCATTTTTTATGAGGACATCAAAATTTCGGCCCATAGGGTCAAGGTTGTGTCATCCAGTAATTACACCCTGCTGTCTTTGAGGTGGTGGTTCGAAGATAGAACCACTGGGAAGACTGTGATCGCTCAGCGACCCAATTTGCTGTTTTGGGCCTGCATCGCCGGTTTTGTGGCAACGATGTTATTCGGTGGTAACTCCGGGGTTTTACTGGTCAGTAAAGGCTTGTGGCTGCTGTGGTCTGGCGACGAATTGTTCCGTGGGGTCAACCCTTGGCGCAGATCCCTCGGTTTGTTGGTCGGTACGGCGACAATTTTCGGTTAATGGCCGCCTGAACGCGGCTTCAGCGGTTCCTGGGTTATTTCGCTCTCCGGGCAGTTCCTTTTGAGTGCCGGGAGACCGTCCACAACGCCACAGGTTGGAGTCCAACTAGGGTCCATTAGTAGATCATCGGGATTGCTTTTGAAGGGATGTCATGGGTGTAGAGCGCTCTGCCGAAGTCATGAGGACATATTTGGAAGAGGTCCTTGGAAATCGAAGATTTGAATTGATTCCAGATTTTGTCGATCAAGAAATGCTGGACCACGCGACTGGCATGCGCGGTCCAGACGCGCTTCATACCCACGCGACCGGATTTTGCGACAATATTCCGGACGTAGAAATTGAAATGGAAGACATTTTCGCTACCGAAGATGCCGCATTCGGTATATGGAGTTGGAAGGGCGAGCCGATTCAGTCGATGGGTACTTCGTCTAATGGAAATCCTGTGTTTCCGCGCCGTGTTCTCAGCGTGTTTCGGCTTCGCGATGGAATGCTGATGGAATATGAGGCGTTCGTAGACGCAGGCCAAGTGAGAGCTCAGATTGGCGCTCCCTAGCAATGGTTGGAATCACTGATTGTTGAGCGGCACCTGTTGTGGGTCCAGATCAGATAACACTGTTTCGGTACCGAGTTTCTGGGCGAGTATTTCTTATGTAACTCTCATGAGGCTCTCAGGTTGAGTTCAGGTTCATTGGAGAAGGTTTCGGGTGACGGAAAAGCCACACCTAGGAGATCAAATATGATGCGAAATTCGACCATGAAATGGGTCGCCCCGATTGTTCTCGCTGGAGTTGTGATCGCAGGCGGTTTTGCTGCGATTGCGGCCGCGCCTTGGAGTAACAGCGGCACCGCCGACGTGGAGCCCTATGTTGAAGCCCGTAAAGCTGAGATGCAACAGCGTTTAGCGCGCAGAGTCGAGTCCGGTGAGATCACTCAAGCCGAGGCAGACGACATTCGCGCCAAGATGGCAGAACAAAAAGCGGGCCGAGTTGGACAACGACCATCGGCACCCGATGTTGAAGCCCGTAAAGCTGAGATGCAACAGCGTTTAGCGCGCAGAGTCGAGTCCGGTG
>PBBF01000030.1 GCA_002717745.1 Acidobacteriota bacterium | reverse complement strand
TACTCTTTCGGGCTGGCGCAAGCGTTTAACACCTTCTACCACCATCACCCAATCGTGAACGAGGAACAGGCAGAGCTCCAACTCTGGCGTGCAGGAGCGACGCTCTACTTTAAGACGCAAATGACTCGTGCTTTGGCATTGATAGGGTGCGAGGTTCCCTCTCGAATGTAGGCATGGCACTAACGTTCGAGCACTGTCACCAACTCGATGTGGGCCGTATTCGGGAAAAAGTCGAAGCCATCCAACCGGCGAATGCTGTAGCCCGCATCACCTAGTACGGAGAGGTCGCGCGCAAGTGTGGCAATGTCACACGAAACATAGACAAGCCGGCGTGGTCCAGCGTTCGCAATCAAAGTGCGTGCTTCACGCGACAGGCCGGTTCGTGGAGGATCGATAATCCAGACGCCAGACGACATGCGCCGTTTCCCTCGTAGGTAGCGCTCGACCGTTCGTCTCACGACGCGCACCCGTCCCCCGGCGGACTGTGCATTGGCTAGCAAATCTGCACCAGAAATCGGATCGTCCTCTACGGCTGTCACATCATCCGCCCCACAGGCTACAGCTCCCAGCGCAAACACGCCGACCCCAGCGTAGAGGTCAACTACCGGTCCGGGCGTGAGCTCCATAAGAACGCGCTCGACGAGCGCAGCCAGGAGAAACCGATTGCCCTGAAAAAACGCAGGTGGGTGTCGACGGAGAGGAACTTCAGGCACTTGGGACAGCGACGGAAGTATCGTGGACCAAGATTCGATAATTTCTGGCTCACCGATCACGTGCTGAGCTGGTTCGTTGCGTCGCACGGAGGCTGAAACTCCTCTAATGCCTGATACAGCGCCCAGTGACGAGAGTAGTGTGACATCGGTCGGTCGCTCTCGGTCTAGCCAGCAATGTATTACTCGCTGTTCACCGTCGACCGACTCGGCAAGGTCGATAGCTCTGATAGTAATGTCAGGAACGTGCGATGACAGTAAAGATTGCAAGTCGCCGAGAACTTTCCCAGTTTCGGTCGAAAGCTGTCCTGTCTTAGCAGCATCGCATAGATGATGCGACCCACTACGTAGAAATCCCACCCGCTTCCCCGCTGCATACAAGCGGGCTCGTAATCGATAACCCTGCTCAAGCGAAGGGGCAATCGTTATGTCTTTTGGAGGCGGAAGTCGCCCGATACGGGCGAACGCATCAGCAACAATTTCACGCTTCAGTGAGAGCTGCCGCGAATATTTAATATGGGCGAACACATTTCCGCCGCAGGAGGGATCGCATAACGTAGGACGGCGGTCCTGGTCAGCAAGAATGACCTCTTCGGTCGAGGCTAGCGGTACGCCACGACGGGAGTGTGTGACCCGTGCCCGGACCCGCTCACCGGGGACCGCTCCGGACACCAATATTACACAGCCGTCGTGCCGCGCAATCATCCGGCCGCCAACGGCTGGCCGCTCGATCGCTACCTCAACTAGTGCACCCGAGTCCATCTCGTCGCTCGACCGATTCAACTAGATTGAACCCAAGCGCGGTAGGCCAAGCTGAACCCGTAAATGTTGTTCGACTGCAAGTTTGGTCGCTTCCTCGTATGCAGACTGTGACATCCTCTCTCGGAAAGCACTAAGTTCCATTGCGACTTCAGCTTCCGCAGCTTTAATCGTGGCTGCGTCGGCCCCGACCCGAATATCCCGCATCATGACACCATCTAGGGTGTGGAGACTCCTGAGGAGGTCGGAACGAACAGAACCACGCGCCGTTTTCGCCTGTTCACGAAGTTCATTGAGGGCGCGAACGACGCGATTCAACACAACGTGAAGACCTGGCCAAGGCTCGGGATTCATGAGGCAAGCCGTCAGCCTCAACATCACACTGGTCAGATGTTTTGGTAGGCTCTTGGCCGTAGCCAGATTGTCGGCGAGGCCAACATCTATCGTGGAACCAACGGCACGCCGCCAATCATCAAACGCGCGAAGCACATCATTCTCGCAGAACTCGATATGCAATGGATACCGTCGACTGTTCTTATTCTTAGCCTCGTGCCGCGTTACGCGCTCATCAATACCGCGCATGACTATTTTGAGCGGTAAGCCCTGTTCAGCCCAGCGACGTACGAGCTCAAATGCTGGACCGACCAAGCGGATAAGGTGACCTCGGTTCTTCTTACAGAGGTAAGTTTCAACAGCCCGACAGTATTCGGCGTAGTCACTCACGTCGACTTCTTAGTAAGAAGGCGTTCCCAGACGATCCGGAGACCGTGCAAGGTGAGTTCTGGCACGACTGCCTCTATAACCAAAGTTTGCTCAGCAACGACGGCGGCCATTCCTCCAGTCGCCACACAAATCGGCGTGCCCTCACCAGACGGAGGCTCAAGCTCATTGCGTAGTCGAGCTTCGATACCCTCGACCATCGCAACATGTCCGTAGAATAAACCTGACTGCATAGACTCGACCGTCGTTTGCCCAATGACGCACTTGGGTTTGCAAACATCGACGCGCGGAAGCTGCGCTGCACGTTGAAATAACGCATCAGCTGAAATGTGAACACCTGGACAAATGACACCGCCAAGATATTCGCCACGCGAGGAGATGCAATCGAACGTCGTAGCAGTGCCAAAGTCGACGATGATAACCGGCCTACCGTCCGCACGTCCGAAGCGCTCATAGGCAGCGATACCGTTGACAAATCGGTCGGCGCCCACTTCGCTCGGCCGGTCGTAGCGTATAGGCATACCTGCGTGTGCGGCGTCCTCAGCTGGATCGACGATCTTGGTTTGGAGATCGAAGTAGCGCATGATCATCTCGGACATTGTGCCGGTAAGGGGCGGAACAACCGATGCCATGATCACGCCGTCAATCTCTGCTTTATCGAGGCCGCGCGCTTGAAAGAGATCGCTCACAAGAATACCGAGTTCGTCCGCAGTGCGCTCCCGCAACGTGGCGAGACGCCAACTTTGGGCGAGCATTTCACCTTTGAAGGCCCCAAACACGAGATTCGTATTGCCCACGTCAACCGTTAGGAGCATGACATATCGTTCCTTAGCAGAATGGCCTTCGGGTGAGCCTCAAACCCAGCGCACCTCACCAGAGACAACCCGTTCGGTCGTTCCATTGACGCGTACCAACAACGCTCCGTCAGTATCGATGCCAGCAGTCGTGCCACGCCGCACTCCAGACGATCCATCCAATTCGACGGTGGAAGCAATGCTCGACGGGGACAGTGTGCGCCAACGATTCAGGATAGCATTCATCTGGCCATCGACCATCCTCGCTCGCCAAACCGCCAAGGCAGCTAAAACTTCAACTAGGAGGTCTGCCAAGGGGACGACTTCGCCACACTCAGACTCGATTGAAGTAGCCGTGACGGACAGTGCTGACAGATTCGACGCCGCTAGTAGGTTAATACCAAACCCAACCACGACGTAGTCAACACCAGTCGGCGAGGCTCCCGCTTCGGCAAGAATACCACCGAGCTTCCTATTAACACCTCGCTTCACTATTAAGTCATTCGGCCATTTGAGCACCACTGCAAGCCCTACCCGACAGCGTATCGCTTCGACCAACGCGACGCCGCTCATCAGCGTCAACACCGGAGACAATAGTGGAGGTCGGAACACGACCGAAGCGTAGAGGCCGGTGCCTCGAGGAGACAACCAAGAACGTCCGCGGCGACCTCTCCCAGCGGTCTGGGCACCAGCAACCACGGTCGTGCCCTCTGGTGCACCGGCCAGAGCAAGCTCGATCGCCTTATCGTTTGTTGATCCAGTTTCTTTCAGGTAGGTAACTCGCCCCACAAAACATCCGAGCCGTTCCCTGTGCTTTCTAAACGCATCTTCCATTGGCACCGGTAGACCGTAGTTACTCAATGAGCTGACCGCTCAAGATTAAGACTAAAGTCAACCGACGGTGCTGAATGCGTTAGTGCACCGACCGAGACGTAGTCTGCCCCCGTTGCAATCAGACCTGGCATCCTTTTCAACGTCACGCCTCCTGAGATCTCGATCTTGGCTCGGCCCCGACTACGGCGCACCACTTCGCGGACATCGGCATCCGTCATGTTATCCACGAGCAGCCTATCGGCACCCGCCTCCAGAGCGTCGTCGGCCTCCGCGACGCTTTCAACCTCGACTTCAATCGGCTTACCAAGCTTGGCACCCCGTAATAGCTCTATCGCTACCGCCACGCCCCCGGCAAGGACAATATGGTTGTCCTTGATCAATATCCCGTCATCCAGCGCGAAGCGGTGATTAGACCCACCTCCTACCCGTACAGCGTATTTTTCCAGCCTCCGTAACATCGGAGTCGTCTTACGTGTGTCTAACACCGTCAATACACCCGCACTCGCATCGACAAACGCCCGCGTAAGGGTCGCAATACCAGACAGACGTTGTAGAAAATTTAGCGCCGTACGCTCGCCAGCCAAAATCGATCGCGCAGCTCCTGATAAATTAGCTACAACCTCCCCAGCGACACAGCTGTCGCCGTCAGAACGCTGGCACGCCAGCTTGATACGAGAATCTACCTGCCTGAATACTTCAGTTACGACCTCAAGTCCGGCCACAATGCACGTAGATCTTGAGAGGATGCAGCCTTTGGCCCAACTGGTAGTTTCCACAACTGCTTCGCTCGTAATGTCACCAGTACCGAGATCTTCTTTCAGAGCGCGTTGGACGAGCTTCCGGTAGACTGCCGGCTCCATTGCTTCAGTCATTACCGGGAAAGCTCCTCTAGAAGGCGTTTGAGCTTCTCACGCTGCTTAATCAGCCCCTGGACACGTGCCGCAGTATCAGCCACCACCTCTGGCGCTGCGCGCTCCCTGAACTTGGGATTCGCTAGCTTACTTTGGTCTGCGGTATGCTGTTTTTCGATCTTCAAAAGTTCCTTCGCAACACGATTAGCTTCGTCCTGACGATTAACGATACCGGAAAGCGGGACATGTACCTGAAGGTCTCTGACAACCCGAACCACAGTTTCCGGGTGACGTTCTACGCGATCTTGAAACTTTACCTCCTCAAGCCCGGCGAGTCTGACAAGATGATCTTGGCAAGCATCAAGAATCCGCTGTGACAGCTTGTCCGCACCCTCAATAAAAACCTTGATTTTCCGTGCGGGTGGCACTCCCCACTCAGCTCGAACGATGCGGATTGCAGTGATAACCTCCTGGATTAAGGTCATCTCGGCTGCAGCCGCGTCATCTTTCCACTTGGCTTCCGGACCAGGAAACGCGGCGAGTGTCAGTGTTTGGTGCTGGCTATCGTGGGAACGGCCATCGCCTGGTCGCTGTGGTAACTGCTGCCAAACTTCCTCCGTTATAAACGGAATGATTGGATGGAAAAGCCTTAAGGTCCGGTCGTGAACCTCCAGTAAAACAGAAATNGCGATCTCACGCTCTGGACCAGTTTCTTGGAGAGAAGGTTTGACTAATTCNATGTACCAGTCCGCGTACTCGTGCCAGAAAAANTGATATAGCCGATCAGCCGCAACGTCAAAACGGAACGTTTCCAGTGCTTCACCAACTTCAGCACTTAGCTCGCTGACGCGATGTAAAATCCATCGGTGCACGAGTTTCGATGGGCGTGCAGGGGGATTTGACCTGACCTCACCCTCTTGGACCTGCATTAGGACAAAACGTGAAGCGTTCCACAACTTGTTAATAAACTGCCGGGAACCTCGCAGACGGCCCTCGGACAGTGAAATGTCCATGCTGGGTGATGCGAGTGCCGTCAGAGTAAATCGCAACGCATCAGCACCGATCTCATCCATAAGTTCAAGAGGGTTCACAACGTTGCCCTTAGACTTACTCATCTTTTGCCCATGAGCATCTCGTACGAGTGAAGTAATGTAGACCGTCTTGAACGGCACTTCTTGCCCGAACTTCAACCCAAACATGATCATTCGTGCAACCCAGAAAAAGATAATGTCGAGACCGGTAAGCATGAGGGTTGTGGGATAGTACCGCTCAAGATCGACAGTCCGGTCCGGCCACCCCATCGTACTGAAAGGCCAGAGCCCTGAGCTGAACCAGGTGTCCAAAACATCCGTATCCTGTTGAAGTGAACCACCGCACTCACACATCCCTGGGGCCTCTTCTGCGACCACGATCTGGTCGCACGAATTGCAATACCACGCAGGGATGCGGTGACCCCACCAGAGTTGTCTTGAGATACACCAGTCGTGGATATTTGACATCCACTCAAAATAAGTCTTCGTCCAGTGCTCAGGAACAAACGTAATCTTTCCCTCTCGTACAACATCGATGGCAGGCTTAGCCAGTGGGCCGATGCGTACGAACCACTGCGTCGACACGAGAGGCTCGACGACCGTACTACATCGTTGGCAGTGGCCCACGGCATGCTCGTGATCCTTGACCTCGATGAGCGCACCCTCACGTTCCAAACTATCGAGCACTGCACCACGAGCCTCTAGGACCTTTAAGCCGGTAAAAGGTCCAGTCGTATCGGTCATTCGGCCGTCTTCGTTGATTACTGACACTTGCGGAAGATCGTGACGCTGACCTATAGCGAAATCGTTGTGATCATGTGCAGGAGTCACCTTAACAGCACCAGTTCCAAACTCCTGGTCGACGACCGCATCGGCAATGATCGGAAGCTCGCGATCTAGTAGCGGCAGTCGCAAACAGCTTCCAACTTCAGATCGATACCGCTCGTCGTCTGGATGAACCGCTACAGCAACATCACCCAGCATCGTCTCTGGACGCGTGGTTGCCACGGTGACAGCACCGTCGCGACCAACGTAACGGTACTGAATGTAGTACAGCTTGCCAGTCGTATTTCGGTGAACGACCTCTAAATCAGATAACGCCGTACGACAACGTGAGCACCAATTGACGATGTACTTACCTCGATAGATTAAACCTTCCTTATAAAGCGCAACGAATACGCGCCGAACGGCACGTGACAAATTCTGATCGAGAGTGAACCGTTCGCGACTCCAGTCAACTGATGAACCCAAGGTGCGCATCTGAGCAATAATCGTCTCCTTGCTCTTGCGCGCCCAATCCCAGACGCGCTCTTCAAATGCCTCACGCCCGAGGTCGTGTCGAGATTTACCCTCCATTGCGAGTTGTCCCTCTACAACATTCTGGGTCGCAATACCCGCATGGTCGGTCCCCGGCAGCCACAACACATCATCTCCGTGCATTCGTCGCCACCTGGCGATGATGTCTGGCAAAGTCTGGTTTAAGGCATGGCCAATATGAAGCTGTCCAGTCACATTCGGGGGAGGCAGTACC
Source organism: Acidobacteriota bacterium (assembly GCA_002717745.1). Lineage (GTDB taxonomy): Bacteria > Acidobacteriota > Vicinamibacteria > Vicinamibacterales > UBA823 > UBA11600. The sequence continues at coordinate 14,449 of PBBF01000030.1, read as the reverse complement.
ATGCTGAACGGCGGACGATCCGATTCGGGCATGGCGCGAAATGCCCCAATCGATTCCCAGAACGCATACCACTTGGGATCGACTTGGCGATGTTCAAATATCTTGGACAGTAATACCTTGGGCATAGACGGCGTTGATCGTATCAGGCTCCGGCCTCCGCCGGGCGTCGAAGTGAAGGTACTTCACCCACAAAAGTCTGAGTCAGCGGGCCGATGCGGTGGGCCGAACGTGTTGCCGAATAAATTCAACGATGGCCTGCATCGAAGTTCCAGGTGGGAAAATACCGGTAATACCAATTTCATTAAGCTTCGGCACATCGACATCAGGAATGATTCCACCAACGACCACGAGCACATCCGTGATGTCCTTCGCCCGTAACAACTCGATGACCCGCGGACAGATATGATTATGCGCTCCCGACAGGATTGAGAGTCCGATCACATCAGCATCTTCCTGTAGTGCCGCACCAACAATTTGTTCTGGCGTCTGGCGGAGTCCGGTATAAATCACCTCCATACCAGCGTCACGAAGTGCTCTGGCGATGACTTTGGCTCCACGATCGTGCCCGTCGAGTCCTGGCTTAGCGATGACGACGCGAATATTCCGCATGATAGGCAACCCGCCTAGATCGTCGGGGTTTCCTCATACTCACCCCAGGCGTCTCTGAGTGCATCACATATCTCACCGAGGGTCGCGTAGGCCCTGACCGCCTCAAGCAGTGAAGGCATGAGGTTAGTCTTGCCGAGCGCAACCTCGCGTATCGCTGCGAGTGAGCGCGCCACCCTATTCGTATCCCGAGTGCGCCTTAGGTCATTTAGTTTCGCAATTTGCCGCTCAGAAACGTCTTCATTGATGTATAGCGTCTCGACGCCAAGCTCCTCGTTATCTCCATGCACATTCACTCCGACTATGTCTCGCTCGCCAAGCTCCACTTGCTTCTGGAACCGATAAGCGCTCTCGGCGATTTCCCTCTGCGGATAACCTTGCTCAATCGCCTCAACCATACCGCCGAGATCATCAATGGTTTGAAAGTACTCAACAGCGCCCGCTTCCATATCAGTGGTGAGCTTCTCGAGAAAGTACGAGCCCCCTAACGGGTCAACGGTGCCGGTTACCCCACTCTCATGAGCGATGATCTGTTGCGTGCGCAGCGCTAGGGTTGCCGCCTCCACGGTGGGTAACGCGAGGGCTTCGTCTAGCGAATTGGTATGCAACGAATTTGCTCCGCCCAGTACGGCAGCAAGTGCCTGAACGGCTGTTCGAACGACATTATTTCTGGGCTGCTGGGCCGTAAGTGATACTCCTGCTGTCTGGGCGTGGAAGCGAAGCTTCCATGAGCGCTCGTCGCGGGCGCCAAATCGATCCCGCATCACGTGGCTCCAAAGCTTGCGAGCCGCACGATACTTGGCGATCTCCTCGAAAAACTCATTGTGAGCGTTGAAGAAAAAGGACATCCGAGGTGCGAATTTATCCGGGTCAAGACCAGCATCAACTCCATGCTGTACATACTCGATGCCGTTCCGTAACGTGAAGGCAAGTTCTTGAAGTGCCGTCGACCCGGCCTCGCGAATGTGGTAACCACTCACCGAGATTGTGTTCCACCTCGGCACGTGCTCACCGCAAAAAGCAAAGACATCGGTGACGAGTCGCATCGACGGGCCCGGCGGGTAAATGTACTCCTTCTGTGCAATGTACTCTTTGAGAATGTCGTTCTGAATTGTGCCGGAAATTTCCCGCCAGTCCACACCCTGCTGTTCAGCGACCACTAAGTACATTGCCAGGAGCATAGCCGCAGGCGAGTTGATCGTCATCGACGTTGTGATCGTAGACAGTGGAATATTGTCGAATAGACGTTCCATGTCAGCCAACGAAGCAACGCTGACGCCACATTTACCAACTTCGCCTAGCGACAACGGATGATCAGGGTCTCGCCCCATGAGCGTTGGCAAGTCGAATGCCACGCTTAACCCGGTGCCACCAGCTGCAAGTAATTGTCGGTAACGCTCATTCGTCTCTTCAGGCGTACTGAAGCCGGCGAACTGACGCATCGTCCACATCTTGCCGACGTAACCATTCTGATGAATTCCACGAGTGTACGGGAATTGACCCGGGTCGTTCAGATCACGGGCATAATCAACCGCCGCAATGTGTGACGGGCCATATACCAGCTCGATCGGCGCACCGGAAATCGTACGAAAGTGCTCCGGACGTTGCATCTTCGAAGCAGATGGAATGCCCTCGGACATCTTGGGTTCAGTGGAACACACGCCTGGAACGGTTAGCTATCGAACGCTGGGACCGGTTCTTAGGCATACGCATAATAATATCCATCAGACTCAACGCGCCGGCTTCAGGATGACACCGCTGTGTTTCTGACCGTTCATCTTGACAACGATTGGTGACTGACACCGAATGTGGCGGACATAGCGCAACTCAGTCGTTGACGGTTGCGCCGACAGCCACTCCCAGTTGATGAAACCCTCACCCGCCTGCGGATTGACCGTGAAGTAGCCAATCTGGCTTGCCGTGATGTTCTGAAAGAAATGGGAACCCTGCGATGGCGTAATGGCCATGTCCTCAAATCCCGCTTCCACAATGATGCGGGCGCCAGAAATCTGATCCCATCTCACTGGGATTCCTAGATGTGGGTTTCTAGAACCCCATCGGCCAAACCCCAGAAGAATGTAAGGCGTTTCCTTATCCACAAGGTCCGCATTGAATCGCATTAGCTCCTCTGCAACATCTCTCGTCTTTGATCGATCGAAGTTCTGCGAATTGACCACAACCAGGTCACAAACATCTTTAATCAGCCCATGCCCGAGCACCGCATCACTCGCGCACACCAACTCTTCGTGCTCAACGTCACCTAATTCCAGTTCGCTAAATTCGCGCGACAACGCTAAAGGTCGAAGCTGTAAAAACGCAAACTCCGGTGGTTGTTCATCAGAGGACTGTAAATTACAGGCGAATTCTATCTCCACCGGGCCACCGGTGGAACGTCTACCGACCTCGAGCAATGCCTGTAGGAGCGGCGCCAAAGGGAACACCTTGTGCTTCAAGATCGGAGCAAAACTCACGAGCCGGACACCTGGTCGGGCAATGTCATCATAGATCGTGTCGTTATCCGGCGAGAAGGTCGAGCCAACAAACTGGAGGCTCCCATCCCGCTCAGCGACATCTAACTCTATTTGTTGCAGTTTTGTACGTGAACTCTCCGGCTCGAGGGCTTCACGCTGTCCGATCTGAAGTGCGTAGAACGACCGCTGCGAGTTACGCAACATGTCATCAACCGAGGAAAACTGCACGACCTGCTGAGGATACGCTGGAGAGAAGCGAAAGCAGGCTTCTCCATCGACCACGGTGGCGCCAAAACCTAACGCAACGGCCGCAATGCCGTCCTCCGCGGCGATCGGCGCGATCGGATAGAAATTGTGTGACCGAGCTACACCGGCGATGTCCGGATAGAAACGATTAGCGTGGCGGACACCCGTCAGCTTCTGGATAACCACCGCCATCTTCTCTTCTTCAAGACGATATGGCGACGCATTCAAATACTGTTTCGAACTCTGGCGGAACATCGAGAGGTACACGGCTTTCACTGCATCAAGCAGCCGACGAACTCGATCAGGTTCGTCGTTTGGCAACATTACGGTCTCGTAGACGCCCGCGAATGGCTGGTAAGGCGAGTCTTCCAGTAGACTCGATGATCGGACGGCCAGCGGATAGTTCATCAACTGAGCGAGGTCGGCCAACTGCTGCTGAATTGTCGCCGGAAACCCAGCAGATCGGAAGCGCTCGACTAATGCATCATCATCGTCGCACTCGATGGCGAAGTCTCGTAACTCGTTCGCTTCAAGGAATTGATCGAAGACTTCTGTCGCCAGAACAACGGACGGTGGCACGCTAATGCGGATTCCCGGAAATCTCGATTCAAGATGTTCATCAGCAAGCAGTGCATTGGCGAAGGCCAGCCCCCGGCCCTTTCCACCGAGTGACCCGGCACCGATCCGTCCGAAGCTTCGTAACGGATCAAAATGATCACGAGCAAAATCGGCCACAATGCCACGGTGCCGCTGCTCGTTGTAGTCATGGATTGCTTGGACCAATACATCTCGTAAACCCTCTACCGTTTCATAATCGGAAAGTTTACGGGGTCGCAGGAAGTGCGCGAGGTCAAATTCGGTACGTGCCTTCAACCACCGCGAAAAATGGTTTCTTGCACCGTGAAACGCCACACTCTCGGCGGGTGCCTCCCGCAGTTGCGTTTCAAGTTGGCGAAGATCCTTCGCCACTGACACGATCGAACCATCCGGTCGACGGAAAATGAAGTCACCAAAGCCGAAACCTTCCGTCATAAACTCGCGCAGATTGTTTAATAAAAACGGGGACTCCTTCCGCACGTAAGAGACGTTCGCGGCTTTGGCTCGTAACACGTGATCCGAAGAGCCAGAGCCAGATTGCAACATGATTGGCACGTCTGGCTGAAGCGCGCGAACTTGTTCCACAAACTGAAATCCAGCCTCAGAATCAATTACACCGCCCCTCGGAAATGCAACATCGGAGATCACCCCAAGTACGTCAGACTGATATCGCTCGAAGAACTCCCAGGCTTCCTCGTAGGAGGTGCACAGTAGAATTTTTGGTCGAGCTTGAATACGCATCAACTTATCTGCCCGGTTCATCCCGTCAGGAAGCAGATTCTGCGTATGACGGACGAGTTCGGTATAAATAACAGGTAGAAAAGATGAATAGTAACGGCGGCTATTTTCGATGACGATGATCGCCTGGACACCCAACTCGCCGGTGTCTCGAGCAACGTTCATCCGATCCTCAACATACTTTACGATAGCCAGTAGAATCCGAACATCGCCTTGCCACACGAAGACCTTGTTGACCGTTGAAACTACAGAAGCTGGCGCAAAACTGTCCAGATCCCTCGTGTCGTAAGCCAAGCCAATCACCGGCGTCTTCANGCCTGCCTTTACAACTTCTCCCGCNAGTTCCTTCGCGCTCATATCNCCGACGTGTGGCGACGTTATAACAAGGTTGTATCGGCTTTCGTCGCCAACCAGAGCTAGAGCNTCAGCACCTGTGGAAACACGTGTTAAACGCGGGGTGTGATGTAGATCGAGGTCGAGAAACTCGGTGAGCATTACCTCACTAAGACGACCGTCCTCAGCGAGAATAAATGAATCGTAAAGCGTTGAAACGAGAAGAATATTATTGACGCGGTATAGTCCGACTTCCTGAAAGCTACGCAGCCTGCTCCCTGAACTGAACGACGGATTGTCCGGTCGCGTATCGGACATAGTAAGAACCGCACCACACGACACCCCGAACAACCAACTTCCATCACTGGCCGGCCAGAGTACGCGCTCAAAAATTTGTCGAATTCAGTTCGCGCCTATACCAGACCCTGATCCAGCATAGCATCGGCAACCTTTACGAAACCGGCAATATTAGCGCCCATGACGTAATTACCTGGATCGCCGAAATGTTCCGCGGTTTGATGGCAGGCCTTGTGAACCGCTTTCATAATTTTCTGCAAGCGCTCATCGACTTCTTCGCGGGTCCAACTTGTCCGGAGACTGTTTTGAGTCATTTCAAGTCCTGAGGTCGCCACGCCACCCGCATTGGCAGCCTTCCCTGGCCCATACAGAATTCTAGCGTCAAGGAACTGTTTTACACCCTCAAGCGTGACCGGCATATTGGCACCTTCAGATACAAGAGTGACTCCATTCTGCAGTAGGTTGCCAGCATCTGTAGCTTTGATTTCATTCTGCGTTGCACTTGGGAACACACAATCGGCTCGGTGATTCCAAAGGGGATTGTGATCAAGCGAAGAATCGACAGCGGTAAAGACGGCGTTGGAATAGTTTTCAGCATACTCTCCAATCCGACCACGTCTAACGTTCTTCAACTCTTTCACGAACTTCAATTTTTCCTGGTCGATACCCGATTCGTCATAGATGTAACCACTCGAATCGGACAATGTCACAGGCTTAGCACCAAGCTCCAGCAGTTTTTCGACAGTATGCTGCGCAACGTTACCACTACCCGAGACTAAGCAAACTTTGCCATTGAGCGTCTCATTACGTGTCGCCAGCATTTCCGCAGCAAAGTACACTGAACCATAGCCCGTCGCCTCTGGACGGATTAGTGAGCCTCCCCAGTTCAGCCCCTTACCCGTGAGGACACCAGTGAACTCGTTTCGCAAACGCTTATACTGACCGAACAAAAACCCAATCTCGCGACCACCCACACCAATATCACCAGCCGGCACATCCGTGTCAGCACCAATGTGGCGATACAACTCGGTCATAAAGCTCTGGCAAAACCGCATAACCTCCGAGTCACTTTTTCCCTTTGGATCGAAGTCTGAACCACCCTTACCACCCCCCATGGGAAGCGTGGTCAGAGAATTCTTGAAGATCTGCTCGAATGCGAGAAACTTCAGAATGCCAAGATTGACCGACGGGTGAAATCGTAGCCCACCCTTATAAGGACCTATCGCGCTATTCATCTCGACGCGAAAACCACGATTAACGTGGACGTCACTCCGATCGTCTTGCCAGGGAACTCGAAACATTACTACGCGTTCCGGTTCAAGAATCCGTTCTAGGATCTTCGCACTACGGTAATCGGTTCGAGATTCCAGCACGGGACCAAGCGATTCGAGCACTTCACCAACCGCCTGATGGAATTCAGACTCAGCTGGATTCTTGGCCACCACCTCAGACATCACGTCGGCGATGTAGTCTGACATTCCTGAACCCGCTCCCACGTCCCTCGTCCCCATGAATCGTCCTCCTCCTACTACAAGGCTAATCAAGGCCAAACCTTATATGAGCACCCCTCACCTGAGTGACAACCCGTCAATATACCATGGACATCAGCATTACTAGGATGCGTTGACAGAAAGTCCAGGCTAGAAAGCAACCTTTCAAAATTCTTCCAGCCAATACCCAAAGGGGCTCACCGATTGGAACACGGAATCAGCCAGTTACCCGCATGGCAATAAGTTGTTGAGCGGTTTCGTCTCCACCGGTCGCCGTTAGCTCGATCAAGTACTCGCCCGGTGCCAAGCTTGAGAGAGGTAGGTCGAGCACGTAAGTTGAGGGAGCCACCGCTGAAACCTGAACTGGTAAATCCGCCATTGACTGACCACCACGATTAAGAAGCTTGGCTGTAACATTCGGCTCGGACGAACCCTGACTGTAGGCCTCGAAGCGCACTAATAGACGGTCGGTTCGTCTAAACTCGCGACCAGCTTCAGGTATAGAGTTAGGGTCGGCTCGCAACTGACGCATCTCGAACGCATTCTGCGCGCGAAACACCATCGCTGATCCGAGCAATAAGTCAGTTGCAGTAAAATCCGGAACGACAAGGGTCATGACGTTATCGTCAATCACCTGTTCGCTAATACCGAGAACTGATAAATCGAGACGTAACGGTCCTGGTTCAGCCTCAAAAACCAATCGTTCAGGCTCAGCCATCCCACCGTCCGTAAGAACCGAGGGATTACCGGGAACCTCACCCTGAAAGAAGATCGTCCCGCCATCTCCACTAGCAGATAACCCGACCTGCACGGGCTCATCTCGTCGCTGCCCGGGAACCCGAGGTGCTGGCCGCCAGACGAACGTCACCTGCGTCAGCCCATCGTCACCCTTGGTCATCCCAATCCACGTCTGGACGAACCGCTCACTCCGACGGGCGGTTAGCAGGGCAAGTGCTGTGTCGACCTCCGATGGCGGCTCAGGCGGAGAGTCAGAACCCTCGAGCCGGCTCATATCCTCTGAGGATAGCGCCCAAAACCCAGGGCGCGCGCGCACCTTGACGTCACGCCCAGGCACTCGCACCTCAATCCTATGAAACTCGCCGTCAGCTGGCGCCTCCCTTGAGTTGTAACCGAGAAGATAATAGATGCTCGCATCCTTAACCGCGCGCTGAAGACCTTCAGTGGGGTCGTTTTGATTCACGATCGCGTAGCCGTCTGTTGTTTCGGAGATTGACCGCAGCGTGCCAATCATGGCACTCAGCATCTGCCGATCCGTGGTAAATCCGACCCCGTCATCCATGTCAAACTCGAATGACGCAAGACCTCGGGGATCCAGCGAATAAATCGAAGTGTTCGCTCGGTTTGCAGTATCGAACAGCCGCTGCAAGTCACTCTGCAACGTCAGGTCCGCGGTCATCTGCATCGCCTGCTCCCGAGGATTACTACTCCCTAAGAGGGGGTTCCGCATTCGGGGATCGCTAAACTGCGTCGCGTTGACGCCTCGTAACTGCGGAGGGAGAATATTGGTGAAACCTTCACTTACCAAGATTACCGACTTCCGACCCTCGCGCAGGCCTCCGAGGCGGGTAATCAGTGCACGGAGACCCGTCAATGACACTTCGTTCCTGATCTGCTCGATCTGTGTGGCAGACGCGTGCATATAACTGGCCTCGAACCGGTTTTGCGGTTCGTAGTCATACTTTCGACCCCGGAAATCTTCGATCGTTGCAACCACTGCTTCGTGATCGCGGGTCATCTGCACCGCGTTTAATGGCGTAAGCGGATACATGATGCCAATCATGTCAGTCGGCGCAAGTGTACGAATAAACTCAATTATCGGCTCGCGGATTCGCAAGCTCGCGCCCAGACGTACATGGTAGTCATCAAGAAAGATGGCAAACAGACGCACGTCCGACCGTGCTGCTTCGCGCTCCTCATCGAACCTAGATCGAATCGGACGTAGAGGTTCATCAGAAATAGTGGCAGGTGTAATCCGGACAAGCTGAAACGTCTCGACGAACTGTTGCAGATCGTCCTCGTAGACTTCGAAGTCTTCGGCCGTCAGATCAACGACGGGGTTGTCGTTCTTATCGGTGACGATAACGTCAACCCGAACAAAGTTAACTCCGGCTCGAAACACCGGCTGCTGAGGTGCGTCCTCCTCAGACTGCGCCTGTTCCTGCTGTGACGCCGCTTGACCGGAACCACCTAGACAGACCGTGAGCACTAGCACGACTGTCAGTAACAACCACTGTCTCATCGATCATCACCTTCGCGATCGTCGGGCGCGTCCGCGCACAGCTCGAGCACCAGTACGGTCCTGAGAACTATGACGACATGATAGCATCTTCAGACTGGCCGGCTGCCGCGTGATGCGCAACGGCTCGCGGTTTTTCAAACGGAGCGAGTCCTACTCGTGACCACGACACCAGACACTCCACAAGCGCTCACCGTGCTTACCGAAGACGAACTGCTCCTTCGCGACAGCGTTCGTACTTTCGCCGAAGCCGAAATACGACCACAAGTGCGTGAGATGGACGAACGTCAAACTATCTCGCGGACTTTGATCGACGCTCTGTTCGCCTTGGGTGTCATGGGTATAGAGATTCCTGACAAATTAGGTGGCGGCAACGCGAGCCTTTTTCATGCCGTTCTTGCTGTTGAAGCACTTTCACGAGTCGATCCATCGATTGGTGTCCTAGTCGACGTGCAGAACACGCTCGTTATCAACGCTGTTCTTCGGTGGGGTGATGACGCGCTCAAATCAAGGTACCTGCCAAGGCTCGCATCGGATACGGTCGGGGCGTATGCGCTCTCAGAAGCTTCTTCCGGAAGTGATGCGTTCGCCCTGAAAACCCACGCCGTCCGGCATAACAACGACTTCGAACTCACCGGTCGGAAGCTCTGGATCACCAATGCCGCTGAAGCCGAGCTCTTCATCGTATTTGCCAATGTGAATCCCAGCGCCGGTTACCGAGGCATCACGGCATTCATAGTAGAGCGTCGCACACCCGGGCTAATCGTTGGCAAGAAAGAGGATAAGCTCGGGATTAGAGCAAGTAGTACCTGCGAATTGATTCTTGACGGTTGTCAGGTGCCTGCCGAACGGGTGCTCGGCGAAGTAGGCAAGGGCTACAGAGTCGCCATCGAAACCCTGAACGAGGGGCGTATCGGCATTGGTGCGCAAATGATTGGATTGTCCGACGGTGCGCTTGGCCATGCGATCGCCTACACGAAGGAACGTAAACAGTTTGGACAACCTGTGGCGGATTTTCAGGGTGTTCAGTTCCAATTGGCGAAAGCCGCAACCGATCTTGAAGTAGCGCGACTGGCTGTCTATAACGCCGCCCGACTACGTGATGCCGGCCAACCCTTTCGGACAGAAGCCGCTATGTGTAAGCTATTTTCATCAGAGGTCGCGGAACGAGTCACGTCTCTCGCCGTGCAACTCTACGGCGGTTACGGCTACGTGAGGGACTACCCGGTCGAAAAACTTTACCGCGACGCTAAGATCGGCCAGATCTACGAAGGAACATCAAATCTACAGTTACAGACAATTGCGAAACAAATTCTTGAAAAATAATATTGCGACTTATTTCCTGAGCCTTCCTTGAAGGAGTCAGGCGTCAGCAGGTGTTGCGCTAGACACAGACAATATGGAAATAGGCTACTCGGCTAGTTAAGAGTCACTAGCAAGTTTTGCGAAGACTGGCTTTAGTCTTTTAAGTGTTTCCTCAAGTGCCTCGGGTAGAACACGCGACTCCCCCACAGAGGTCATGAAATTCGTATCACCTTCCCACCGTGGCACAACATGCAAATGAACATGGTTGACGATGCCTGCGCCTCCAGCCCTGCCCATGTTAATCCCAATATTCATACCATGGGGCTGGTACGCCTCAGCGAGTACCAGCTCAGCAAGACGAGTAAGTTCCATGAGTTCGGCGCGCTCCTCACGTGATGTATCTGCCAGACTCGCGACGTGCCGCGCTGGCACGATCATCAAATGACCGTTGTTGTAAGGGTACAGGTTAAGAGTGACGTAACAAGTAGCGCCACGGAACACAACGAGTCGCGACTCATGCCCTTCTGTCAGAGCCTCGCAAAACACGCAGCCTTGAGGACGCTCAGCGCCCGACACGTAAGCTAATCTCCAGGGAGACCAAAGGCGTTCCACGGAAACACAAGACCATCTCGGCGCCGTAAGGACAGCGCCGTAATCAATATCGAGACGGCGTCGTACCTAACTCAAGTACCGACGGCGCACTCGGTGGAGCGGAATCTACGGACTGGTTGATGAGTTCCTTAAGCTCCTTGCCGGGCTTAAAGTAAGGCACTTTCTTCGGCGGCACATCGACCTTATCCCCGGTCTTAGGATTACGTCCCTTCCGTGATTCGCGTTGGCGAAGTCTGAAGCTACCGAAACCACGTAGTTCAATTTTTTCGCCGCGATGCAACGCGTTAATGATGCCCTGGAAAACAGTGTCAACGATAACTTCGGAATGCTTTTTCGTGAGATCAGATGCCTGAGAGACCTCCTCGACAAGCTCCGCCTTAGTCATATTGCTCCCTCCCCACCGCATGGCACCTGCACGTCATCCGCGGTGGCGACTGACATTCTCACTGGCTCCGTTTCATGTGATCACCGAGAGTCACCTCCGGTGAACCACTAGAAGTACTGTAATCTTCCCAATCCTGCTCTTCGCCGGATTTCAGCGCACGAATACTTAAACCGATTTTTCGATCAGTTGGACTCAACTTAATGATTCTCATCGTATAGGACTGATCCACCTGTAACTCAACCTTATCCTCACCGGGGATGTCATCGAATTCCGATACGTGAATGAGCCCTTCAATACCTTCGGCGAGTTTGACAAACGCGCCAAAGTTTGTCATTCGCACTATCTCGCCTTCAACTACCTCACCGGCCTTATGGTTCGCAAAAAAGTCGTCCCAGGCATCGGTTGATAATTGCTTAAGACCTAGCGATAAACGTTGGTTCTCAGCATCTACATTCAACACCATGACCTCAACCTCGACACCTTTCTGCAAGGCCTCGGACGGGTGCTTCAGGTGTTTATTCCAGGACATGTCGGAGATATGGATGAGTCCATCAATTCCTTCCTCGACCTCAACGAACGCGCCAAACTCGGTGAGATTCCGTACCGCACCAGTAATTCGCGTGCCCACTGGATATTTCTCCACGAGGTCAAGCCAGGGATTGGACCCGGCCTGCTTCAACCCTAACGAAATTCGACGCGCTTGCGAATCAACACCCAGCACTACCGTTTCCACAATGTCCCCAACGTCGAGTACCTTCGACGGATGCTTAATGCGCTTGCTCCAGGATAGCTCAGAGACGTGAATCAATCCCTCAATACCAGGTTCCAGTTCCACAAACGCACCGTAGTCAGTGAGGCTGACGACTTTGCCACCAACCCGGCTACCGGTCGGATACTGGTCGCCCACAGCGGTCCACGGATCTGGAGCCAATTGCTTGTAGCCCAAAGACACGCGTTCGGTCTCCAGATCGAACTTAAGTACAATTACATCGGCTTCGTCGCCCACCTTAAATAACTCTGAAGGATGCGACACCCGGCCCCACGACATGTCCGTGATGTGGAGTAGGCCATCGAGACCTCCTAGATCGATAAACGCCCCGTAATCTGTAATATTCTTGACAACTCCGTGGAGTACCTTGCCCTCGGCAAGGTTTGTCAGAGTCTCGGTCTTCTTTTCCGCGTTTTCCTCTTCAAGAAGCGCTTTTCGTGAAAGTACGATGTTGCCGCGCTTCTTATTGACCTTGATCACGCGCATGCGGAGCTCTTGACCGCGCAAAGAATCAAGGTTGCGAACCGGACGAACGTCTATCTGCGAGCCTGGCAGGAAAGCGCGAACTCCAATATCCACAGCGAGACCACCCTTGATCCGCTCGATGACGCGGCCAATTACGACCTTACGGTCGGTATAGGCCGTCTCGACCTCGTCCCAAATTTTCATCTTTTCAGCGTTTTCACGCGAGAGGACTATGTGGCCATGACGATCTTCGGTGCGTTCAAGCAGCACATCGACCAGGTCACCAGCCTGGACCGTCACCTCACCATTCTCGTTACGGAATTCGTCGATAGAGATCATCCCTTCGGACTTATAACCAACATCGACGACGACCTCAGAGGCAGACACTTTGAGCACAGTGCCTTTGACAACTTCACCTTCAGCAATGTTCCGGAAACTACTGTCGTATAGTTCGACTAAACGCGCATACTCCTGAGGGTCCATCGTTGGTTCGTCGGTCTGAATGGCATCACCGACGGAGTCCACAGACGCTTCGTTGTCACCTCCTGACTCGAGTTCTATCTTGACCGTCTCATCTGCACTCGCCATCTATATTTCGACCCTCCCCTAACATGAGAATATCCCGGCGGCCACCTTACACATTACGCAACATCACACGCTCAGCAAGGGTCACCAACTTCGGCATAAGATACAGACTGTACGATACTTAGCGATCATCAGTCAAGCATCCGGCACGTCCAAAACAAAGGTCGGGAGGAGGGTAATGTGGGACTTAGCTCACCGAAGAAAACAAAGACTAAGTCCGGTGAACTAGCCTTCAGCCTTGGACGCCGAGTCGTCCAGTTTGGAACGGACCAGTGACAAAACTCGCTTCACTACATCATCAATTGGCATGCCCGTGGTGTCGATGAGTTCTGCGTCCGACGCGAGCTTCAGCGGTGAAACTTCCCGTGTCCGATCAGAAGCATCCCGCGCTTCAAGCGCACTCGCTACCCCGACTAGGTCAGCGCTCAGACTACTGGTGTGTGCCCGATCGGCCGCTCGACGGCGAGCCCTTTCAGCAGGCGTAGCATCTAAGTAAATCTTGACTGCGGCGGCAGGAAAGACAACCGTTCCAATATCTCGCCCTTCCATCACAAGCCGACCAGCCTCCCCAATAGCGCGCTGCCGTCCGACAAGCACCTGCCGAACAGCCGCAATTCGAGCCACTAGCGCTGCTGCAACGTCAGTTTCTGGCGTCCGGATCGCTTCGGTCACGTCATAACCATTGACAACAATACGATCGCCATCGAGGCTCAATGCAATCGATCCAGCCACGGTTTCAACCGCTGACTCATCGGCCAAATCAACTCCGTTATAGGTCGCCTGCCAAGCAACCGCTCGGTACATCGCACCAGTATCGACATGGCGGTACCCAAGTTCGCGCGCAAGCGCGCGCGCCACTGTTCCCTTCCCAGCTCCCGATGGCCCATCAATCGCAACGATAGTTTCGTTTTTCGGCACTGACATCTATCACAAGGAATGTTTGGTTTCGTTAGCCGCTGCGCGACGCAACGCGTTGATTTCTCGGCGAGTAAGTTCTCGGTACTGTCCAACCTTAAGCCGTCGATCGCGCAACGGACCAATCTGAACGCGTCGTAGCCGGACCACCGGATGGCCGATGGCCTCACACATCTTCCGTATCTGCCGATGGCGGCCCTCGTGCACCGAGATCGCAACCAACGCTTCACTTCCTCTAGCGTTCCGCCATCGTCGTAGCACTCGAACCAGAGCCGGTGCAGAATACCGACCGTCAATCTGTACACCACGCCGTAGCCTCACCAACGTAGCGGCCGTCGGCACACCCCGTACGCGGACTTCATAAACCCGCTCGACACC
>PBBF01000029.1 GCA_002717745.1 Acidobacteriota bacterium | reverse complement strand
TTCAACTGATCGAGTGTAGTGTCATTACTTCCGTCGTCCACAAACACCAACTCGTAGTCGTGACCAGTTGAGGAAAGAATTTGGTGCAATTCTCGATAAAGCTGGTCAATGTTCGGCGCTTCGTTGTGCACCGGAATAACAACTGATAGGTTCTGAGCCATGAAAATCCGGCCTGATTATAGGCGCTGCAGATTCACCAGTCAATACAAACTATTGTGAACATTGAGGTTATGCTCTCTGACAAGCGCACATCGACTGGCGCGATGGGCAATCACATAAATTGAACACTTCGTGCTACCGGCTCCGTGAATAATCATGTCTCTGTCGACTTCAATGGATATTTTCCTTCGGATAAGACTTCGGAAACGAGATTGCATAAGAGCACGTACAATCGCGGTAAGATCCATTTAGCCTAAACAGACGATGCATAGTCAATTGATTAGACCCCTTACCCAAAGAGGACATTTTCGCGCTACTAAGACCTTATTGGTCTGTTTAATGTTATGTCAGCTGACGAACCCTAGCGAGGGCGCCGATCAAGAAGTCCGCCTTGACCTGGAAACCAATGGAGGACTTTTCCTACCTGAGGGCTTTGAAGCCGAGGCTCTTGTCAACCGGCTTGACGGTCAAGCTCGGCATATCGCCGTGGACAATAATGGTGATGTGTACGTCAAGCTACGCGAAGCTTATGAAGAAAATGGCAACGCAGTGCTGCGCGATACGGACGGAGATGGACAAATTGATGAGGTCAGGTATTTCGGAAAATATCCCATGTATGGCCGCTATGGGACAGCCATGCGGATTCATGATGGCTATTTGTATTTCAGTTCACAAAAAACTGTCTACCGCCAAAAACTGAGTCCTAGCGAGATAGTGCCGAAGAGCGACTTAGAGGAAATCGTTATAGACCCGAATGAACCGCCTGAACGCGAGCATGTGGGCAAGCCGATCGCTTTTGACAATGAGGGACATATCTTTGTGCCTTTTGGCGCCCCTTCTAATGCGTGTCAGAATCCCAAACGAACTCCAGGCCAACCTGGCGTGGATCCCTGCCACCAGCTCGACACCTACGGCGGCGTATGGCGATTTGATGCTGACACGCCAAATCAAAGCCAAGAGGATGGCGTCCTATTCGCCACGGGCATTCGGAGCCTGGTTGGAATGGATTGGAATTCCGCGGATGGCAATCTCTATACCGTCATGCACGGGCGCGACGACTTACTTCGAATGTTCTCTAATCACTTTGATGGCTGGGAAAGCGCCCTTTTACCAGCAGAGGAATTTCTTCGAGTAACAGAAGGTGCAGACTTTGGCTGGCCTTATTGTTATTACGATCAGCTTCAGGGCATGAAACTGTTGGCTCCTGAATATGGAGGCGACGGTCAGATCGTTGGCAGATGCAGTGATTACAACCTACCCATAAGAGGTTTTCCTGGCCATTGGGCGCCCAACGACCTCGTCTTTTATCGGGGAAATCAGTTTCCGGAACGTTATCAAAACGGTGCTTTTATCGCCTTCCACGGCTCCACGAATCGTGCGCCCTATCCCCAATCTGGCTACATCGTCGGTTTCATACCTTTTGCGGACGGGCAGCCCAGTGGTCCTACAGAAATATTTGCTGACGGCTTTGCCCGAGTAGATCCCATTCTGGAAGCTGGGGATGCCGTATTTCGACCGATGGGGATTGCCATAGGACCTGATGGTTCGCTGTATGTGAGTGAAACCGAGCATGGAGCTATCTGGCGGATTCAATTTAAAGGCGACAAGGCTTCGTTTGGGGACCCCCAATTAGCGGCAATGGAAGCGCGCAAAGAGTTGAGCCATGTCCGTACTCCCGATCCCGTTGGTGACAATCTTCAACCCACTGGCCTCACCGGAGGTGCGCTCACCTACGAGTCCTATTGCAGCACCTGCCATCAGTCGAATGGCGAAGGAGATGGCGCCCGCTTCCCGCCCGTGGCAAAGACCGACTGGGTAACTGGCGATAAAACACGTCTCATCGGTCTAACTCTTGATGGGATGGAAGGAGGTGCCCTGGTGAATGGCGAAACCTATAACAACGTCATGCCACAGCACAGTTTCCTTACCGACCAAGAAATTGCGGAAGTGTTGACCTATATTCGCGGGAGTTTTGGGAACAGTGCAAGCGCCGTTACTGAAGAGGAAGTCCGCCGGCGCAGAAACTTCTATGAATAGGGCATCACGTTTCTGTTTGTTTGGAGGCTTCGTCCTAAACTGCTTCCTATTACACGCTGCGATGGGCCAAACGCCCCTATTTATTGCAGCCCCCGTAACAGCAATAGGAGCTTTCACTGACGGCATCGAAGGACCAGCCTGCGATGTGAACGGTGACGTCTATGCGGTCAATTTCCACCATCAAGGCACAATTGGAAGGATTGACGCAAATGGCGAAGGCGAAGTATATGTCGAGCTCCCTTCAGGAAGCGTAGGAAATGGGATCCGCTTTGGGCTAGCACGGGCAATGTTCGTAGCCGATTATACCGGCCACAACATTCTGACCGTGTCGGGAGAAACCCGAGCGCTAAGAATATTTTCTCACGATGACCAAATGAATCAGCCAAACGATCTGGCTGTCGGGCCAGATGGTGCTTTATATGCAAGCGACCCGAATTGGTCACAAAACACAGGTCAGCTCTGGAGGATCGGTTTAGATGGACGCACTACCCGCTTGGCTGTTGATATGGGAACCACGAACGGTATTGAAGTCAGTCCAGACGGCAAGACGCTCTACGTGGGGGAAAGCGAACAACGGCTGATTTGGTCTTTCAAGATCAACGCCAATGGCTCACTTTCTGAAAAGCAGATCTTTATGCGATTTTCTGAGCATGGACTGGATGGCATGCGAAGCGACGTGGATGGCAACCTTTACATCACCCGTTACGGCGCTGGGACTGTTCTAAAAGTGTCACCTCGTGGTGAGATTCTTCGGGAAATTGACGTCTTAGGAAGTCGTCCGAGCAACCTTTGTCTCGGTGGACTAGATGGTCAGACCGTCTACGTGACTGAGGTAGAACATCGACGCCTTGTCCGATTTCATGTCGATCGCCCAGGCCTTGCATGGACCAGACTCAAAGCGAATTGACTCAGAACAATTAAAAAAGGAAGAACACTATGTCAATTTCACGTCGCAACTTCGTTCGCGCCATAGGGCTCAGCGGCCTTGGTTTATCCTCTGTAGGTCCTTCTCTAACAGCAGCAAACAATGAGTCGGCCAGTGCCGCTCAACCGACAAACCGTCTCTACGATGCGGGCTTTATTAATCTCAGTTCCAATACGAGTCCTCGGGGACCCAGCGAAGCCGTCCTTAACGTTCTGAATGAGCGAATTACAAAAGGACTTGGGCGATATCCAGAAAACGTAGGGGTTCTAACCGAAGCGATCGCTGCACGGGAAGAAGCTCAAGTAAACTCGACTTTCCATTGTTGCTTTTCAGATCAAGTACTGCTTAGCACTGGCTCTGGGGAAGTGCTTGTAGGAGCGGTTCGCGCGTTCGTGACACCCTCTCGACCACTAGTTATTGGCCATCCATCTTACGAGACACCGATCCGAGCCTGTGAAGCCCTCGACCTACCCGTAAAGACCATCGCCGTTAATGACACGTGGCAACTGAACCTTGACGAAATGGCCGAAGCTGCGCAAGGGGCCGGTTTGGTCTACCTCTGTAATCCAAATAATCCGACCGGCGTGGGTCACTCGCGAAGGGCTATTCGAGAGTTTGTCGAGTGGGTCGTGGAAGCTTCGCCGGACACCGCGATTCTGATTGATGAAGCATATATCGAATTCGCCAAGGATCCCGCCATCGCTACTGCCCTACCATTAGCTTTAGCGAATCCAAATGTCATGATTACGCGGACATTCTCAAAAATCCATGCAATGGCGGGCCTGCGGATTGGTTATGCAATAGGCCACGCTGACACTCTAGAACGTATGCGAACTGTCGCTCGCTTTGGTAGCGTAAATGTTCTGAGTGCAGCTGCAGCCCTAGTGTCACTGCAAGATTCAGACCGTATTGAATGGGAGATCTCAGAGAATCACAAGGTGCGAGAGTTTACCCTGAGCGCCTTCAGGGAAATGGGCTGCCGAATAACTGATTCCCAGACAAACTTTGTCTGGGTTGATGTCAATCGATCGCCGGAGGCCTTTCGGGAAGCATGCTTTTCGCTTGATGTATTAGTGGGCCGAGATTTTCCCTCGCCGAGTAATACCTATTCGCGCATTTCCCTCGGTACAATGGAAGAGATGCGTGAGGCGGTCGCTGTATTCAAGAAGGTGCTCAGTTCAACAGCTTAAGCCTTCGGAGTGATGAGAGAACGCCTGTCAGCAAACCAAGNATTAGATTCGCGACAGCCGGGCACTGCGACGACGCCACAAGGTGTAACCNACACCAATCACTAGNAGAACAAGTAAAANCACAGAAAANACAGGCTTNCCAAAATNGCGTAAGAANTCGATTGCTTGATCGCCGTAGCGAACGGCGAGGATCCCTGCAATAAAATACCTGAGCCCTCTACCGATGCNCACTACCGTGAGAAANCCCANCCAGGGTATTCGAGCAACACCNCTCATCAATACAAATATCTTAAAAGGTGCAGGTGGTGGAAGAAGCGACGAAACAAACAGCGCCAACAGGCCGTGACGATGGAATTTCGTAAATGCCCGATTAATTCTGTCAGCAGAAAACCAGTTGCGGAGAACCACCTCCCCGCCCCTATAACCAGCTGCGTAGACCAGTAAGCAACCAACAACAGAGCCAACAGTGGTCATCGCCACGTAATAGACCATCAGCGACTTGTGCTTCGTCACCATCCAGATAACGATAACGTCAGTAATTTCGGGTAGCGAGAAGAAGGACGAATCGAGAAACGCTAAAGCAAAAAGACCTGGGCCACCAAGCACCATCGCAAGGCCTTGTGCCCAGACGATAAAACGTTCCATTAATCTAACGCCTCAGTATGAGTTTTAATCACCGTCATCATCGCATCATGAATTAGTCCATTCGAAGCCAGAACGTCGCCAGCGTGAACGTTAAACTCCTCTCCGGACAGCCTTGAGATCCGCCCACCGGCCTCCTGAACAAGTAATGCTCCGGCAGCAATGTCCCAAGGCTGTAACCGCTGCTCCCAGAAACCATCGAGCCGACCAGAAGCCACGTAGCACAAGTCAAGTGCTGCTGAACCCAATCGGCGAACCGCACGGGCCTTCCCTGTGAATTGGCTGAACAAACTGACCACATCGTCGAGCGTGTCATGGACATCGTAGGGAAAGCCAGTGCAGAGCACTGAATCCACTAACTTCTCGGCCAGTGACACTTTCATCGGAATTCCGTTGAGAAAAGCCCCGCCGCCACGTTCTGCCGTAAAGAGCTCTCTCCGAGTTGGGTCATAGACGGTCGCTATTTCCAGGCGACCAGAAACCTCCAATGCAAGTGACGAGCAAAAAATGGGCAAATTGTGAGCAAAGTTCGTTGTGCCATCGATCGGATCAAAAATCCATCGAAATCCAGGTTCATCTACAGTCGAATCGGTTTGATGGTGCTCCTCAGCCAAAACTAGATGGTCAGGAAAACGGGAATTGATTAAATCTCGGAACATCTCTTCGACGGCAAGGTCTGCTTCGGTGACCAAATCAATAACGCCCTTCTTCTCTATACGGACACCTCGACCGAAATAGCTCAATTGAATTTCCCCGGCGCGCAGGACGGCTTCAATAGCCGTGGCTAAAAACAAGGAAGTGCTGGACATAACGAATCTACGATGCAGGAACGGACGGAGCGTCTAAGCAAACGGAAGAATTATATCGTCATTCAAGGCCGCTCAAGTCCGGAAATCCCTAACATGGTCATCGATCCTCTTAGGCCTTCGACGAACGCTCGCTGCTCGGAGAACGCTGGCTGCGGTTACGAGACGGAATGTTATAGTGCGGACATGGGTGGTCCAACTGTCACCAAGGTTATCATTGAACCAGCCGCTCACCTCAGCGGCCTGATCACTTGTCCTGGGGATAAATCAATCTCGCATCGCTATGCACTGCTGGGCGCTCTGGCTACCGGCCGTACCAATGTCGCTCAGTACTCCTCCGGCGCCGATTGCTTGGCGACATTACAGTGTTTGCGTTCCCTCGGTGTAACGATCCGTCATCACCGAGGCTCCGGCAACGATGACTCGTGTATCGAAATCGAAGGACGGGGACTGGGCGGCTTCAGCGCGTCCAGTGAGGAGCTTAATGCCCATAATTCTGGCACTACGCTCCGATTGTTGGCCGGGATTTTGGCAGCGCATCCCTTTAAAAGCACGCTCACTGGAGACTCGTCGCTCCGCCGACGTCCCATGGGAAGGGTAATTGACCCCCTTCGCGCCATGGGAGCCGAATTACAAGCGAAGTCCAACTGTCCACCAGTGACCATAATTGGTGGTCAGTTGCAGGGCATCGCATGGAACCCTGCAGTGCCAAGCGCTCAGGTAAAAAGCGCCCTGCTACTTGCCGGCCTCCATGCCACGGGACAGACCACCGTCCGTGAGCCCGCTGCGACCCGTGATCACACAGAGCGTGCACTGACACTGTTTGGCGTTGAGGTCGCTAGATCTGGACTTGCAGTGAGTATCACCGGCCGTGCAATGCCGCGCGCGCGTAATGTCAGAGTCCCAGGTGACTTCTCCTCAGCTGCTGCCTGGGCCGTTGCCGCAGCGGCGATTCCAGGCTCTGAAATCGAAATCACTGACATTGGCCTAAACCCAAGTCGAACCGCCCTGCTAAACGTGCTCCAACGCGCAGGCGCCAAGATTGTGTCTGAACTTCAGTCCGAAAAAGACGGTGAGCCCATCGGTCGACTGACCGTTGCCCATCGGGCGTTGCAACCAGTCATTATCACCCCAGCCGAGGTCCCTAGTCTTATCGACGAATTACCACTTCTTGCCGCACTCGCAACTCATCGTGGCGGAGGATTAACCCTAACTGGTGCCAGCGAGTTGAGAAACAAGGAGAGTGACCGCATTACGACACTCGTCAAAGGACTACGTGCAATTGGCGCTAATATCAGCGAGCAGAGTGATGGGCTCATCGTTACGGGTGACTGCACCCTGACAGGTGGCACAGTAGACCCCAAAGGTGATCATCGCCTGGTTATGGCTTTCACCATAGCAGCGCTCGGCGCCAGTGAGCCATCGACTATTCTCGGCGCAGACGCAGTAGGTGTGTCATATCCTACATTCTTTGAAACCCTCAAATCTCTTCGGGATTAGCGCCTCCAACGTTTAACAGATTACCAACATACTATCGACTCCAATGCGCACAGAAAAAATCTACCTTGTTGGCTTCATGGCAGCTGGGAAATCAAGCTTAGCCCGCGCACTTGCTAAGCGACTGAAATGGCACGTCGAAGATATCGATGATCGGATCGAGGCTCGGGAACACATGACGATTAGCGAAATCTTCTCCAAGCGCGGAGAATCACACTTTCGTATGGTCGAACGTGCCGTCCTCGCTGAAATGCTTCCGCTTGACCACACTGTCATTGCGACCGGCGGTGGCACCTTCGTTGAACCCGATAACCAAGCGGCAATCAACAGCAACGGCGCTTCAATTTGGATCGATGTCCCTTTAGAACAGATTATTTCACGCCTTTCTCCGGACAAACGACGACCCCTAGCCAGTAATCGTGCCGAATTGGAGCAGCTGTACGCTCTACGCCAGTCTGCCTACGCTCGGGCACATCTCCGACTCGATGGGGCTGGAGCACCCATCGGGGAGTTGGTCGACCGAGCGGTAGATTGGCTAGGACCCTAATGCGTTTCTTGGTGTTAAGCGATATCCACGGGAATCTCGAAGCGTTAAACGCCGTTCTTAAATCAGCGCCAGCGAATTCATTCGATAGCGTGCTCGTGCTGGGCGACCTGGTGGGCTATGGCGCCAACCCGAATGAGGTCATCGAGCGGATTTTTGCGTTGGAGCCAGACGTGATGATCCGGGGAAATCACGATAGGGTGGCTTGCGGTCTTGGGAACATTGAACCCTTCAATGGCCTAGCGGCCGATGCCATCCGGTGGACTCAGAATGTCCTAACGACCCTCAATCGCACGCGACTGGCCAATCTCCCAGTCGGACCTGTTACCGTGAATGAACAGATCGAAGTCTGTCACGGCGCACCCTTTGATGAGGATTACTACCTGACTGATCAGAGTGATGCGATGCTCGCCCTTGAGACTTCGAAGCGCTCGATTTGCTTTTTTGGACACACGCACTTACCAATAGTATTCAAGGAGAGTATCGAAAATCTCCATGAGGTAAAAAAGATCGTTTCTGTAACATCCCGCCCAAACCGTATCAAGGTTGCATCAGCCCTTCGATATCTTGTAAATCCAGGCTCAGTTGGCCAGCCTCGGGACGGCGATCCGAGAGCCGCCTATGCCACTCTCGATTCAGAAGCGGGAAACGAACTCGTCTTCAAACGAGTCGCTTACCCCATTTCAGTGGCACAACAAAAGATTCTTGACGCTGGGTTGCCCGAGCAACTCGCATCGCGTCTCGCGCTTGGCCACTAACTAGCTANCTGTCTGNAATCTTTCNGGAGGTCCGCNGNTCGCGCCGCCTTAGCTCGGCCGCGTANGCATCGCGTGCAACGCGCGATCCGAGAATCCATCCAATCACGAGACCGAGAAGCAAGACCGANGGAATNAAGATGAAATGCCCCGCCGTCATACCATCCATAATTCACANGATGAANAGTAGCGCTAACCGTCAGCGCTCAGTTGTNCGACTAGCCAAATGAGCAAGTTCNCGCTCAACCCGNGCCAGCCGTCGCCAGATCGACCACAAATACACAAACATCGCGAACCATGCAAAACTGTANGCCNCTACGAGCAGCGGCGCTGCTGGAAGNTGGTCNTCTGCTTCCANCTCGTCTATTGGNACAAACTCGTCCTGTTGCGAGGNCTGCATCGATTGCGCTAGGAATTCTTCGGCTGAANNTTCCATCACTCCGATACCAAGAATGAGTAACAAGCACAGCACGGCGGCTCGCCTAACAGTTACCTTCACAACATCCCCTTTCGACCAACAGAGGGTCCCAACGTTAATCATCTAATTCACGATAGACCCGTTCTAACGCCAAACGCTGCTCTTCCAGCCGAACCCGTGCCATCATCGCTAAAGCATAGAGCAGTAAAAAACCGACCAAGCTCCACCATAACGGTCCGCGCATCCCCGGCACTAAAGTTGGCACCACGTTTGTTGTCGGGTGAACAGTCCGCCAAACATTAACTGACCAGTAAACAAACGGCACGTTCGCCATTCCAAACAACGCTACGCCTGCCGCCAATTTTTCAGACCCTGGCCCCCCATACTCCCGCAGTAATAGATAGGCAATAAAAATCATCCAGAGCACCAAAGCCATCGTGAGTCGTGCGTCCCACTGCCACCATACCCCCCACGCTTTACGAGCCCAAAGAGGACCACTCACAAGACCGATTAGACCGAACACTACAGCTAACTCAGCTGACGCAACCGCAATCCGGTCAGCCATGGCACGTCCTTTAAACAGAAACACCAGACTGGCAATCCCACACACAAAGGTTGCCACGAACATCGCCGCCCATGACGGCAAATGAAAGTAAAAGATCTTCTGAACAAGGCCCATCGTGGATTCGTAGGGTGCCCAAGCAATAAATACCGGTGCACACACGAAAACAATCATCGCTAAAACGATTAATGGTGAAAACATTCGTTGCATCATCGCGTCGGCCTGTTCATTCTGTCATGACCGGCTCAAAGGTCCATAACGAAAGTGTGATAAACACCACATCGAAAAATGCCAGCATTCCGATCCAGGCACGCGCCATGGCCAAGTCCATCTCCGGCTGCAACAACACGGCCGTCCCCCGGACGCCGGCAATAATGACCGGAATAGTAATCGGATACAACAAAACCGGTAACAACACGTCCCGGCTACGCGCACGAACAAGCATTGCGCCAAACAGAGTGCCGACGGCAGTAAAACCTATGGTGCCAAGCAAAAGAAGCAAGAAGAGAAGGACCGGATGGCGAAACAATGGAGCCTGAAACAGAAGTGCAATCAGGGGAGCAACTACAGCTTCCACCGCAGCCAATAAAGCTAGAATGCCGAGCAACTTACCCACATAAATTGCGGGACGATCAACTGGCGCCAACAAAAGGGCCCGCAAGACGTCGTGATATCGTTCTCGCTCAAAAGTTCGGCCTAGGGCGAGCGTTCCAGCGAAAGCAATTGCTATCCAGAGAATTCCCGCTGCCGCGTTCTCGACCGGGCGTCCATCGCGTACAAAACCAAAAGCAAACACCAGCACG
Source organism: Acidobacteriota bacterium (assembly GCA_002717745.1). Taxonomy (GTDB): domain Bacteria; phylum Acidobacteriota; class Vicinamibacteria; order Vicinamibacterales; family UBA823; genus UBA11600. The sequence goes on along the minus strand of PBBF01000029.1, from coordinate 9,573 downwards.
CTTGATACCGCAAAAAACAGTGTCGTTAGAAATAGCTCAAGGCTACGTGTCTCGACTCTTAAATCTTTTCGCATAATCAAGACAGCGACCGTGAAGAAACGTTTCATTCCGCTCTCCCAGGGTTAAGTTCACTCCGCATCGCATCAAGATACCGCGCACGTAATGATCCACCAGTTTGGCAAAACGGAAGTAGTCGGCCTGCCCGAAGTAGCATCGCTCGGTCCAGAACTAGCTCGGCGACCTCAAAATCATGGGTCGTTAGAAGAATGATTCGACCGTCCCTCTTAAGTGCTTCTAGTCGTTCCACCAACGCTGACGACGCACCTTCGTCAAGTCCTGTAAACGGTTCATCCAGAAGCAATAATCGCGGTTCATGTAGCAGGGTGCGCTCGAGCGCGACTCGTTGCCGCATACCCCGTGAGAACCCGCCTATGAAATCATCGCCTCGGGACGATAAGCCGGCATGTCGAAGTGCCTCACTGGACCGGTCGCTTACCTGGTCAAGACCGTAAAGCTCCGCAAAGAATTCAAGGTTTTCCCTGGCGGTCAATTCCGGATAGAGCTGAAGCTCATGACCAAGCAAGCCGATGTTTCCACGAAGAGATGGGCCCCGCTCCCGTGCCGACCGACCACTATATCGAATGTGTCCGCTCGAAGGTTCGAGCATCGTGGCCGCTAGAGCAAGAAGCGTCGATTTCCCGGCACCATTCCCGCCGAGGAATCCAAGAACCTCACCGGTGCCACATTCAAGCGACACATGTCCTAGCGCTCGGTGTCGGCCAAAGTGCTTTGAGACGTCGACAAAGACCAATCGATCGAAGTTCGGAAAACCTTGAGTCGTTGACCTAGCAAGAAGTGGAGACGCCATCAATATTCTTTAATCACAGTCGTCGCCTGTTAGCCGGGTAGCCCAGCTTTTCCGCGCGGCATCTCAAGCGAATTAGGCTCTAACCGCTGATACAGGCGCTCCAACTGCCCGAAGATCACCTTGCGTCGGAGTGCGTATGGTCCATCAGCTAACGTCCCAGTTCGATGGGTAGTCTCAACACGCACCAGATCGATATATAAGCGGTCACGCCGATCTTCTAATTGCTGACGGCGTAGCCCATCACCCTTCACAGATATCCGAGCCCTTGATTTCCACAAACACCACACAACGAACAACCCCACTAAGACTAGGGCGACTCTCAGCGGAATCACGCTATGGTGCGGAAGGCCGACCAAGGAAATCGACAAGGTTTCATTAGCGGCTAGCCTTGGTCCACCACCGACCATGAACCTGCCGACCGCAGCATTCATCTCCCGACTTTGAGTAATCTGTGGCGACGTCATTCGCATATCCCCATGCTTCTCAGCAACTATCGCCACTTGGTCGACAGCCACAGGCAGGGTCTGCTCTATCGTCAGGTCGCCACCGCTATACGGAAGCACATAAGCCAGGTTGATAGGCGTTCGACCAGGCTGGAACGGCCCAGCGACCGACACCCGTCGACCGTCGATTCGAGCCTGCGAGGTGCTACCTTCAAGCAGGACCCCTCCCTGCGCGCCATATGGTAAATCGAAGGCGACCGGAACAGTCGACAATACCGGGATGCCGCCGTCATTGACCGCTTCTAATAAGTAGTAAACCTCTACGGCCTCGTCTGACATCTCAACGACCCACCGGGTATCACCTCCAAAACTAATCATTCCTGAACCAGGTGCCACGGCGGTCGGCAAGGATGGCGGCGAGGCCTCAGCAACGAGCATCACCCGAACACCTCCCAAGGTTGGAACCGCAAACCTACGGGAAACGAGCTCCTCATCACCGACTTGCGTAGAGACTGAAACAGTACTGCCGGCCTCGAGCCCCTCAAATAAAGCGCGGCCGAACTCATCGGTGGAAACAGTAAGCACAGCTTCATCGTTATGAAGGNCAACAGGATGATCAGTTATATTGTTTGACAGCTGGCTACGGATCAGACGAACACTGACTGAGGCGTCNGGCAAATCGCTTGAAGGCAGTGGCAAACCAGACATTTCCGAGGGGTNTGGCATCGGAATCTGCGAGTCCGCTGCAGCCGGNNACCCAAGAATCACCGCCACANNAATCGCCGTGACCCACTGCACACCNTGACCAATCACAANGATGCTCCGCAATATTTNCAGAATCTNGCATCANNATCATTGACAGTGGCGCACACTTCNCAAGTGCACTCAACACCACNGGTTTCCGNGGCCTGAACCATTGGGCCTGCCGACAANGACTGTGACGCCAATCGCGATTGCAGTTCGCGCTCGATNAAATCGCTATAGCCCGGAGTATCAGAATCAAGCTGACGCATAAAACTAATCGCCCGAGCCCGAAGCCTGGTNGTCATCTCCTGAAAATCTTCTTCAGCTACCTTACCCATTGCGCGGTCGAACTCGAGTTCCTTGATCGACCGAAGCACAAGCTGCTTCTCGCGCTCAACCGCACTCCGTGCTCGGTCACTAACAACCGTCGACTCGACGTCAAAACCCACGGCCACTAGTGGCCAGAGAGTTCGTAAGAGCGCTAAGCCGCAAAGGGCCGCTGCACCAATCGCTAGGCTCACTAGAATCGTTGCTGCTGGAGTGGAATTGGACGACCGCAATACGGCTCCGGTCGCCGCAAAAAGCGCTCCGAGAACGAAAAAGTGCCAAGGTCGGAAGCTGGAGCGATTAGTCGAGGTCTCGGAGCTCATCGTCCAGACGCGCCAATAATTGCGCATCGCCGTTGTTCGAGATGCCCGCAGGTAGCGGTGTATCAACGGCTTCGCGCATTGACCACCGAAGCGCAACCGTGCCAACGCCAACTACACCGGAAAGACCGAGTAGATATGGAAACAGCCAAGCCAAGCGATTAAACCCTTTATCCAGTGGCATCGCAAGAGGCTCTTGACTACCGTACATGGTAATGAAGTGTTGGAAAACATCTTCCTTCGTCTTACCCTGGTCGACTAGCAGCGAGACTTCGTCCCTCATCATCGCTGCGGTACCGCAGGTGCACTCCCCGATAAGCTTCCGCCCACACGTTCCGCACATGCAAACAATCTCATGGTATAGCTCCCGTTCGGTCGCACTACGAGGTACCGTCGGCACTGTCTGTGCAGATTCAACATGCTGTGCATGCAAAGGTGCCGATGCGGCCAACACGAGGAGTAATAGCGATGTCGTCGCGGCCCCATCAGGAAGTTTCGAAGCGGCGAACGAAAAAGCTTGTTCGGGCAGTAGAGCGATGATTGTGCCTAGCGCCATAATGCTGAACCCGAACCAAATCCAATTCACTAAGGGATTGACGGTAACTTGGAAGCTAGCGGACTCGTCCTGCATGTCGAACGCAGCCATAACAATATAGAGATCCTCCGATATAGTACGGTGGATAGCCACTTCCGTCGTCGGTTCTTGCTCGTGCTTCCTGAAAAACCAGCGCGCCGGATACATCATTCCTATTTCTTCGCCCTCTTTGAAGACCCGTAGGTGTCCAGTAATCATTTGCTTCTGACCATCATCTCGGACACTAACTTCCTCGTGCCGCACAACGAATCGGCCCACCTCAACCTGTTGGCCCGGTGAGAGGAGAACCTGCTCCTCGAGCTTGTAGCCCTCACCAGCAAAGCCTAGGAACATCAGAACAATACCGACATGAATAATGTATCCACCATATCGACGATGTGAACGCGCAACAAGACCAGTGATAGAGGTTAAAACATCCGTACCAGTGGCCTCTTGACGAACACGTGTACCGCGAATGAATTCTTGGCCGATCGTGCCTAATACAAAACCACACAGCATAAAGCACACCCCGGATGACCACACTCGAAACCCTAGGGCGTAGAGAATCCCTCCGGTTATACACGCGACCGTTATCGGCCAAAGAAATTGGTTGCCAAGATTTGACAATGTCGACTTTCGCCAGGCTAAAAGGGGTCCGACGCCCGTCAAAAGAAGGAGTATCAATCCGATCGGGAGCATCCACTTGTTAAAGAATGGCGGTCCAACGGTCAGTCGTTCACCCGTAATTGCCTCACTCAACGTCGGGAACATCGTGGCAAAAAGGATAAACACAGCGCAGAACAGCAAGATCCAATTGTTCAGCAAGAATGCTGCTTCACGAGAGGCCCATGAATCAAGTTCGTGGCGGGCACGCAAGAGCGGCAACCGATAAATAACTAGACCAAAACTCACTATTAGGATGATCGCCATGAAGATCCCAAACATCATGGCGAGCTCGGGGTCTTCACCAAACGCATGCACCGACTGCACAACACCAGACCTTGTCATGAAGGTGCCGAAAATCGTCAAAAAGAACGTGAGGATAACCAGGGTCACGTTCCAGACTCGCAACATGCTGCGTCGTTCTTGCACCATCACCGAGTGAAGAAAGGCCGTCGCCGTAAACCACGGAAGTAAACCAGCGTTCTCCACTGGGTCCCAGCCCCAATAGCCCCCCCAGCCGAGTTCCTCGTAGGCCCAGATCATCCCGAGCGTCAAGCCGAGTGATAAAAAGATCCAAGCGAACATAGTCCATCGCCGGACTGCACGCAGCCAAGAATCATCCAGGTGGCCTGTGATTAAGGCAGCCATGCCAAAGGCAAATGGAATCGTCATCCCGACAAATCCGATGTATAGCGATGGCGGATGAATCACCATGTAAGGATTCTGTAAAAGAGGATTAAGGCCGCGGCCATCAGCCGGCACCTGCGTCAAATAGGTCGTAAACGGATCCTTGCTAAGAACCATCACTAAAAGAAAGAACAGTTGCACGCAGGATATGACGGTCACTACATAGGGAATTAACTCACGCTGTCGCTCGCGGTTTGTCGCAACGGCAATCGAACCAAATACGGCCAGTAAAAAGACCCAAAACATGATCGATCCGTCGAGGCCACCCCAGTAGGAGGTCAGCTTATAAAACAGTGGTTGAGCCGAATCCGAATACCGGTCGACATACCTAATCGAATAGTTCTCGGTGACAAAGGCGTGCACCATTACCGCGGACGCCATCGTCATTAACGCAGTCAATAAGTAGAATGCCCCAATGCCACTTTCAATGAGGCGCGCCGAGCGTTGCCGCCCGCCTATGAAGGATGAGGTCGCAGCGTACGCGCAGACCACAAATGCCGCTAGCAGGAGGAATGAGCCCAAGGAAGCCATTGAGTCTGCGATCGATCAGTGAACGTAAGAAAGACGGAACCGCATTAAGCCCGCGAAGGAGGTATCAATAAACAGCGCAGCGTCGGACCTATCTATTGCCCGCCCGAAACGCTAGCTGTAGGCGGAACTGCCGCGGCTTTGGGCTCGTACTTCGATGGACACTTAGCCATAACACCATTGGGAGCCACCATAATTCCGTCAACTCCCAATTGCCCCTTAATCACGACCTCGGCGCCATTCTTGAACGTATCAGGAACAATACCGCTGTACTCGGCCTTGATTACCTCGCCATTGTTCTCAATTTCAAAACGGTAATCGAGGGTATCCGGTCGACGCATAATGGATTCGTTCACAATGAATCCATGCACCTGGAGGTTCTTGCCTTGCCAAGCTGCCGGGTCTTCGGTGACCTCATCCACATGCTTGTAATACTCGGTCCCCTCGCTGAGGGTGGACCACAACAGGCCACTAAAAGCTAAGGCCAGTACGACCGAGGTAATCCCGATACGGATAGCTTTATGGCTCATCACGCAGCACCTATTGCCGTAATCTCTCTCCGAAAGAATAGCCTTAAGAGGCTGACCCGTCAATATTTCCAGCCCCACGGGTTCAATCCTTTGCCGTAACTCAGCAGAGTATCTGGGTCTATTTACTACGTCTCCGATATCTCCTCAGTTCCATCAAATCCAAGTTCGCCAAGCAGACGCCGAACCACCGCTAAGGGTAATCCCACCACGTTCGAGTACGACCCCTCGATCCGATCGATGAACCGGGCAGCCAGACCCTGAATCGCATAACCACCAGCCTTGTCTCGTGGTTCCCCCGAGGCTACATACCACCTAACGTGTTCCGGCTGAAGCGGGGCAACATATACCACGGTTCGGTCGATTGCCCCTACACGCTGACTGGCATGCCGAATCGATACACCCGTGAGAACCTCGTGACTCCGTCCCGACAACCTGCGCAGCATCTTTGCTGCATCTGCATCATCCACGGGCTTTCCAAGAATGTCGTCGTCGAGGACCACTGAGGTATCTGCGCCTAGAACCACGCAGTCATCCGCAGTTTCCGCAACCCTGTCAGCTTTAGCCGCGGCAAGCCTAGCCACGTATAGCGCCGGAATTTCTCCAGGTAGCGGGGTCTCGTCCACACTGCAGGACTTAACCTCAAAAACATAGCCTGCGGCCGCCAGGAGTTCCGCTCGCCTAGGGGAAGAGGACGCGAGTAGAAATCGCATGTCTAAATGATACGATCACCGCAGGAAGCTTCCATATGCGTTCGATGACCTCACTTCAGGGTTGCGTGCCTGCAGTGCTCTCTGCGTTGCTGAGCCGGCAGCCACACTCCCCAGCGAAGGTTCTTTTCGCCTGGCGTGCCGCAGTTGGTGATGCAATCTCCAGCGCGACGACGGTAAACCTGACATCTGGAGGAACGCTCGAAGTGCGCACCACCACACAACATTGGCGAAAAGAATTACAACGCTCGAAACCCGTCATCCTTGGACGACTCCAAACTATGTTGGGCAAAGGCCGGGTTTCCCGGCTCGCCGTCTCTGCACCAGGCGAGGGTCGCACACGACGACGCCCTAGCGCAACGCCGAAACCAAGTTCAGAAATGTAATCGATTCATGACAGTTGTAATGCGCGACTCCGTTATCGTTTCTGCTGTCCGACTCCCAACGGGAAAGTTTTTTGGTTCCCTCAAGCGCTTTTCCGCACCTCAGCTCGGTGCCCTCGTCGTCAACGAAGCAGTCCAGCGAGCGGGAATCGATGTTGCTCAGGTTGATGAATGCATCCTGGGCAATGTCATCTCGGCTGGATTAGGCCAGAATCCAGCTCGTCAAGCCGCACTAAAGGGAGGATTACCCGACTCTGTCGCAGCAATGACGATCAACAAGGTGTGCGGTTCTGGCCTCAAAGCCGTGATGCTGGCCTCACAGGGTATCTCGACAGGCGACGTCGATGTGGTGGTAGCAGGTGGGATGGAATCCATGAGTCGGGCACCCTACGTTCTTGGGCGAATGCGTGAAGGGCTCCGGCTTGGGAATCACACCCTCATGGATTCAATGGTCCATGACGGGCTTTGGTGTGCGTTGGAAGATTGTCACATGGGCCTGACCGGAGAAGAAGTCAGTAAGCGTTATGGGATAACCCGTGAAGAACAAGACACCTATGCACTTGAAAGTCATCGAAGAGCTGCCGCCGCCACATCCAAAGGCTGGCTCGCTGAGGAAATTCTTGCTGTCGAGATTCCGGGAAGAGATAGGAAACCAACAAATTTTACAATCGATGAATCAGTAAGACACGATGCGTCGTGCTCCGCCTTAGCGAAGCTGAAGCCGGCGTTTGCCAGGGATGGCACGGTCACGGCAGGTAACGCTCCCGGCGTCAACGATGGTGCCGCCGCTCTTGTCGTAATGTCAGCCACTCGTGCCGCCTCTCTCAACTTGCAACCCTTGGCACAAATCGTCGCACAGGCTGTCAGCGGTCTGCCCCCCCTCTTAGTTATGATGACCCCGGTCGAAGCTGTGAGAAAGGTCGCGAAGAAGGCTGGCTGGGCCCTTGGAGACGTTGACCTATTCGAACTCAACGAAGCCTTCTCAGTGCAAAGCATTGCGATTATCCGTGAGTTGGCGATCGACCCAGAGCGCGTGAACGTCCACGGTGGTGCAATCGCGTTGGGACATCCAATCGGCGCAAGCGGTGCACGTATTCTGACGACCCTGCTTTACGCGATGCAGCGACGAAACGTACGCAGGGGTATCGCGTCACTCTGCCTCGGAGGAGGCAACGGTGTCGCACTCGCAGTGGAGCGCGAGCTAACAGATTGACAGAGCAACACCGAAGCCTGGAGCCCACGTTGTCCAAGTTACACATCCGTAAGATCGGGGTCGTCGGAGCAGGCACGATGGGCCATGGGATCGCCCAGGTATTCGCGCAGGCGGGCCTCGAGGTTTTTTTACAGGACGTCAAGACAAGTGCGCTTGATGAAGCAACCAACAGTATCGCGCGAAGTCTAGACAAACTGGTCACAAAGGAAAAGTTGACCGCCCAGGATGCAGAGCTCGCGCGGCTTCGAGTGACCACCACCATCGAACTCGACGCACTTTCTGGCGTCGATTACGTCGTTGAAGCAATAGTCGAGGATATCGAAGCAAAACGACGTCTCTTTAAGACTATTGATGCCCTTGTTGCACCTGGCGTGATCTTGGCCTCAAACACCTCGGCCATTGCAATCACTACCCTTGCTACCGCCACGAGTCGAGCAGATTACGTATTGGGAATGCATTTTATGAACCCGGCCCCACTCATGCCACTTGTCGAACTGATTCGTGGTCAGGCGACCTCTACTGAAACAGTCCGCATCGCGACCGCATTAGTAAAGAAGGTCGGCAAGACTCCGGTTGAGTCCGCTGACCACCCTGGCTTTATCGCGAACCGGGTGTTGATGCCGATGATCAATGAAGCTGTTTATGCGCTAATGGAAGGAGTCGGGACGGCGGAAGCGATTGACACCGTGATGACAGTGGGCATGAAGCATCCCATGGGTCCACTGGCACTTGCAGATCTCATCGGCCTCGATGTATGTCTAGACATTATGCGAGTCCTGCGCGAGGGGTTTGACGACGACAAGTATCAACCGTGTCCTCTCCTGTGCCAAATGGTCGAGGCCAGAACTCTTGGTCGAAAAACTGGCAGCGGCTTCTACAAATATTGATAAATTAGGGTGTATGTCTGTAACACCTACGGTCCAACTGGCTACATCAGATGAAGAAATCGTCGCCTGTCATCCGGTCATGCATGAACTGCGACCACACATCGACGAGCAAGAGTTTGCCTCTAGAGTGCGCGCACAGGAACAAGTCAACGATTTTCAATTGGCCTACGTCCGTAGCCAAGATTTAGTTGTCGCTGTCGCGGGATTCCGAATCGGCTACAACCTAGCGTGGGGCCACTATCTATATGTGGACGATCTGGTGACCCGGACCACACATCGGTCCCAGGGATTCGGAGCGATCTTACTTCGTTGGCTGCACGACTTCGCACGCGAGGCTGGATGTGAACAAGTGCATCTTGACTCAGCACTGCAACGTAAGGGAGCGCATCAATTTTACGAACGACACGGTATGCCAAACACCTCACTGCATTTCCACAGCGTGATCAGGTCCAACTCAGCCTAATAACGAAACCTGCCTCGCTGAAGCTAATTGGCCTTTTCTTTCGTCACATCCTCCCGCGTAAGGCGAACCTTTTCAAAACTCTCAGACGAGATCACATAGTACCAAGGACCAAACCTAGCGTTCAGTTCAACTAGTCGCTCTTCACCAGCGAGCAACTGTGCTTCCCACTCACTGTGATTTTCGTGCCGATCCCTATTTTCACGGTCCTCGTCAGTCAGGTCATCAGCCGCTTTTCC